>NZ_JBHYJB010000023.1:0-149259 GCF_042740175.1 Streptomyces sp. NPDC059009
CCGCTGCCGCGGCCCTGAGTTGCCCTGTATCGCCTCAAGGGCTCGTCCTCAAGCGCCGGACGGGCTAGAGATAGCCCGTCCGGCGATTGAGGACGAGGCCGTCCAGGCCGAAAAAGGGGGTCTAGGGGCAAAGCCCCAGGAAGGCCGCCCCAGGGGCGACGGAGTCGCTGTTTCGGGAAGGGGCGGGATCGGGGAAAAGGACCCCCCTACCCCAGCAGCCGCTTCGTCAGCGTGAACTCCTTCACGCCCTCCGGATAGTCAGGGATCACGCACACCAGCTCATACCCCTGCCCCCGATAGAACCCGGGCGCCTGGAAGTCCCACGTCTCCACACGGGAGTTGAGACACCCCCGCTCCACCCGCGCAACCCGCTCCGCCTCCCCCAGAAGACGGGACCCGAGCCCCGCCCCCCGCACCCGCTCGTCCACCCACAGAAAGTCCACGTGCAGCCACCGCGCCCACGTGTGCGCCGCCAGCCCCCCGGCCAGCTCCCCCTCCTCCGTCAACGCCCAGAGACCCAGCGGGACTTCGTCGTCGTCCGGCGTCCCACGCAGCGCACGGAGCGCAGGGGACGCCGCCACGTTCGTCTCGCGCAGCCGGGACCGAAGAAGGGCAAGCCGCTCTTTGTCGACTCCTGTCTCCATACGAAACATACGGCTCACCATAAACGCGCCGGGCAATCAGTTCTGCAAATCACCTTCCGCTCCTGGCGTCCGGCTCTACTCTGAAGGGCAGTGCCGGTGGGGGCCGGCATGGATCAGGGGGCGAGACAGTCGGGTACGACGCCCGGCGTGGGGGTGGCAAGCGGTGCACGGCGGCGGCCGTGTGGCTGTGGCGATCCTCGTTCCGGGCGCCGTACCTGCGCAGTTCGTACCCCGGCCATCGACGATGGGGTGTCCCCCCGCTCCGTTCAGGAGCTGGGGAAGGGGGTTTCCGTGGTTCGTATCCGAGTTCTGGTCGTCGACGACCATCGCATCTTCGCCGAGTCGCTGGCCGCCGCGCTCGCGGCCGAGCCCGACGTCGACGTGTCCGCGGCGGGCAGCGGTCCCGCCGCACTGCGCTGCCTGGAACGTGCCATCAGCGAGGGCCGCCGCTACGACGTGCTCCTGGTCGACGCCGACCTGGGCAGCACGGCCAGTGCGCTGCAGAGCGGCCGGGCCGCCGTCTCCGTCCAGGAGGGCAACGCGGACGGGCTCGTGGACGGCATCTCCCTTGTCGCGGGCGTGCGTTCGGGCCAGCCGAGCGTGCGTACCGTGGTGCTCGCCGAGAAGGACGATCCGCGCCGTGCCGCCCTCGCGCTGCAGGCCGGAGCCTCCGGCTGGGTCGCCAAGGACTGCTCTCTCTCGCGGCTCCTCACCGTGATCCGCGGTGTCCTGCGGGACGAGACGCATCTGCCGCCCGCCCTGCTCACGGGCGTGCTGCGGGAGTTGACCGCAGCGCGCAAGCACCGCACCGAGAGCGAGCGCCTCGTCGAGTCGCTCACCCCGCGCGAGCGGGAAGTCCTGCGGTGCATGGTGGCGGGGCTGGGCCGCAAGGCCGTCGCCGAGCGGCTCTTCCTGTCCCCGCACACCGTCCGCACGCACATGCAGAACGTGCTGGGGAAGCTGGGCGTCCACTCCACGCTCGCCGCCGTGGCGCTCGCCCGGCGTGCCGGTGTCGGGCCCGTCGACCTAGCCGGGGATGTTGTCGAACGGGGCGGTCAACTGGCGTAGCAGCCCCGCCAGTTCACCCCGCTGGGCGCGGGACAGCTCCGCGAGGATCGCCCGCTCCTGGGCGAGCAGGCCCGCCAGCGCCTGGTCCGCGCGGTCCCGGCCCTCGTCCGTGAGGCGTACCAGGACGCCGCGGCGGTCGCTCGGGTCGGGCAGCCGCTCGACGAGGCCCTTCTTCGCGAGCCGGTCGATGCGGTTCGTCATCGTGCCGGACGTGACCAGGGTCTGGGTCAGAAGCTGCCCGGGGGAGAGCTGATAGGGGGCGCCCGCCCGGCGCAGCGACGTCAGGACGTCGAACTCCCAGGGCTCCAGCTGATGCTCGGAGAAGGCGAGCCGGCGGGCCCGGTCCAGATGGCGCGCCAGTCTGCTGACGCGGCTCAGCACCTCGAGTGGCTCCACGTCGAGGTCAGGGCGCTCGCGGCGCCACGCAGCGACCAGACGGTCGACCTCGTCCTCCATGGCGATCAGTGTAGGGGGTCTGTCGACCTCAAGTCTCTTGACGTCAAGATACTTCGAGTGTGAGGCTGGAGATCCAACGCCCCACGGAGCCTCGCCCACGGTGACTTGGAGGACCCCCGCCATGCCCGCAGCCCCCGCCCCCACCTGGGACCCCGGCCAGTACCTGCGCCACGCCGACCACCGCGCCCGCCCCTTCGGCGAACTCCTGGCCCGCATCCCCGAACCCCCGGCCACCGCCCCCCGCATCGCCGACCTCGGCTGCGGCCCCGGCAACGTCACCGCCCAGCTCGCCGAGCGCTGGCCCACCGCACACATCACCGGCTACGACAACTCCCCGGAAATGCTCGCCCGCGCCGAGGCCCACGCCGGAGAGACCCCGGGCGGCGGCCGCCTCGACTTCGCACACGCCGACGTGGGGCGCTGGCTGCCCGAGGAGACGTACGACGTGATCGTCTCGAACGCGACGCTGCAGTGGGTCCCCGGCCACGTCGAGTCCTTCGCCGCCTGGGTGGACCGCCTCGCCCCCGGCGGCACCTTCGCCTTCCAGGTGCCCGGCAACTTCGACGCCCCCAGCCACGTACTGATGCGGGAGCTCAGCGAGTCCACGCGGTGGCAGGGGCTGCTCGGCGGGGTGCTGCGGCACGCGGACGCGGTCCTCACCCCCGCCGACTACCTGGAGCGGCTCGCGGCCCTCGGCTGCGCCGCCGACGTCTGGGAGACCACCTATCTGCACCTGCTCCAGGGCCCCGACCCGGACCCGGTCCTGGACTGGGTCAAGGGGACGGGCCTGCGGCCGGTCCTCACCGCCCTGGAGGGCGACCCCAAAGCCCGCACGGAATTCCTCGACGCGTACCGCGGACTGCTGCGCGAGGCGTACCCGGCGACCGGCCACGGCACGGTGTTTCCTTTCCGCAGGGTCTTCGCGGTGGCCCGGAAGGAGAACTGACCAGATGCTCGTGACCGTCGACCACATCCAGCTCGCCGCCCCGCCCGGCAGCGAACCCGCCCTGCGCACCTACTACGGAGAAGTGCTCGGCATGACCGAGCTGCCCAAGCCGCCGGTGCTCGCCGCCCGCGGGGGCTGCTGGTTCCGCGCCGGACCCGACGGAGGAGTCCAGCTGCACCTGGGCATCGAGGAGGACTTCCGGCCCGCACACAAGGCCCACCCCGGGCTGCGGGTGCGGGACATCGAGGCGTACGCGCGGCGGCTCCTCAACAAGGGCGCGAGCGTCACCTGGGACGAGAACCTCCCCGGACACCGCCGCTTCTACTCCCACGACCCCGTGGGCAACCGCATCGAGTTCCTGGAACACGTCGCCCCCGGGGTGTGAGACCCGGGGGCGACATTCAGACCGTGAGGCGGTGGCCTCGGCTCTTCAGCTCTTGCGGTGGCCTATCAGACGGGGCTTCGGCTCCAGACCGTCCAGACCGTGCCACGCCAGGTTCACCAGATGCGCGGCCACCTCCGCCTTCTTCGGCTTGCGGGCGTCCAGCCACCACTGGCCGGTCAGGGCGACCATGCCGACCAGGGCCTGCGCGTACAGCGGCGCGAGTTTCTGGTCGAAGCCACGCGTCTTGAACTCCTGGCCGAGGATGTCCTCGACCTGCGTGGCGATGTCGGAGATCAGGGACGCGAAGGTGCCCGTCGACTGCGCCACCGGACTGTCACGGACCAGGATGCGGAAGCCGTCCGTGTACGACTCGATGTAGTCGAGGAGAGCGAACGCCGCCTGCTCCAACAGCTCACGCGGATGACCGGCCGTGAGCGCACCCGTCACCATGTCCAGAAGCTGGCGCATCTCCCGGTCCACGACGACCGCGTACAGACCCTCCTTGCCGCCGAAGTGCTCGTACACCACCGGCTTGGAGACCCCGGCCTTCGCCGCGATCTCCTCCACCGACGTGCCCTCGAAGCCCTTCGCGGCGAACAGGGTGCGGCCGATGTCCAGCAGTTGGGAGCGGCGCTCGGCGCCCGTCATACGGGTACGGCGCGGGCGCCGCTTGCTGTCCTTGCCGGAAGTGCTGTTCGAAGAGCTCGTGCTGGAGTCGGTCGCCACACCCTCCATCATGCCGCGTCGGCGGTCTCGGCCTTGCGGCGGGAGTCGATCCGCGACCGCGACGGCCAGCGCACGTCATGGGCCCAGCCCAGCTGCTCGCACCAGCGGATGATCCGGGCCGACGAGTCGATCTGGCCGCGCATCACACCGTGCCGCGCCGACGTCGGGTCCGCGTGGTGGAGGTTGTGCCACGACTCGCCACAGGAGAGGACAGCCAGCCACCACACGTTGCCCGAGCGGTCCCGGGACTTGAAGGGGCGCTTGCCGACCGCGTGACAGATCGAATTGATCGACCACGTGACGTGATGGAGCAGCGCCACCCGGACGAGCGATCCCCAGAAGAAGGCCGTGAAGGCGCCCCACCAGGACATCGTCACCAGGCCGCCGACCAGCGGCGGGATCGCCAGGGACACCACGGTCCAGACGATGAACTGGCGGGAGATGGCGCGGATCGCCGGGTCCTTGATCAGATCCGGTGCGTACTTCTCCTGCGGCGTCTGCTCCTCATCGAACATCCAGCCGATGTGCGCCCACCACAGGCCCTTCATCAGGGCCGGGACACTCTCGCCGAACCGCCACGGGGAGTGCGGGTCGCCCTCCGCGTCCGAGAACTTGTGGTGCTTGCGATGATCGGCCACCCAGCGGACGAGAGGCCCCTCCACGGCCATCGAACCCGCGACCGCCAGCGCGATCCGCAGCGGGCGCTTCGCCTTGAACGAGCCATGCGTGAAGTAGCGGTGGAAACCGATCGTGATGCCGTGACAGCCGAGGAAGTACATGAAGACGAGCAGGCCCAGGTCGAGCCAGCTCACCCCCCAGCCCCAGGCCAGCGGCACCGCCGCGACCAGGGCGAGGAATGGGACCGTGATGAACAGCAGCAGCGTGATCTGCTCCAGGGAGCGCTTCTGCTCGCCGCCGAGCGTGGCGGAGGGAAGCGAGATCCCGGTCGTGTCCGGTGCCGGGTCGGCGGCGCCGTCCGCGATCACATCGGGGCTCATCGTCATGGGCATCCCCTACGGGGTTGAGGGTAGTGGCAGGTGTAGGTGAACGGGTGGGCCCGCCTACGGGTCCGTAACTTACGGCGTCGTAAGTATGTCAGTGCGTGGCCCGGCGGCAAGAGGCCGTGAATCCTGTGCTTCATCCGGACACCTATCCTTGGACTCGGTCGGACAGCGCGGTCCGCTCGCTATCTCCCCCGGACCCTCACCGGGGATCCCCCCGGACCCTCCCGGGGACCCCTCCCAGTGCCTTACGAACACTGCAAGGAGCCGCACCTGTGAGCAGTGCAGACGACCAGGGCCGCCAGGCCAACGGAAACGCCAGCACCGAGCTGCGCGCCGACATCCGCCGCCTCGGCGACCTGCTCGGCGAGACCCTCGTACGCCAGGAGGGCCCCGAGCTCCTCGAACTGGTCGAGAAGGTCCGCCGGCTGACCCGCGAGGACGGCGAGGCCGCCGCCAAGCTCCTCGGCGGCACCGAACTGGAGACCGCCGCCAAGCTGGTGCGCGCCTTCTCCACCTACTTCCACCTCGCCAACGTCACCGAGCAGGTGCACCGCGGCCGCGAGCTCCGCGCCAAGCGCGCCGCCGAAGGCGGCCTCCTCGCCCGCACCGCCGACCGCCTCAAGGACGCCGACCCCGAGCACCTGCGCCAGACCGTCGAGCACCTCAACGTGCGCCCCGTCTTCACCGCACACCCCACCGAGGCCGCCCGCCGCTCCGTCCTGAACAAGCTCCGCCGCGTCGCCGAGCTCCTGGAGACCCCGGTCATCGAGTCCGACCGGCGCCGCCACGACACCCGCCTCGCCGAGAACATCGACCTGGTGTGGCAGACCGACGAGCTCCGCGTCGTCCGCCCCGAGCCCGCCGACGAAGCCCGCAACGCCATCTACTACCTCGACGAACTGCACGCCGGCGCCGTCGGCGACGTCCTGGAAGACCTCACCGCCGAGCTGGACCGCGTCGGCGTCCAACTCCCCGACGACACCCGCCCGCTCACCTTCGGCACCTGGATCGGCGGCGACCGCGACGGCAACCCGAACGTGACCCCGCAGGTCACCTGGGACGTCCTGATCCTCCAGCACGAACACGGCATCAACGACGCCCTCGAACTCGTCGACGACCTGCGCGGCTTCCTCTCCAACTCGATCCGCTACACCGGCGCGACCGAGGAACTCCTCACCTCGCTCCAGAGCGACGTCGAGCGCCTCCCCGAGATCAGCCCCCGCTACAAGCGCCTCAACGCCGAAGAGCCCTACCGCCTCAAGGCCACCTGCATCCGGCAGAAGCTCGAGAACACCAAGGAACGCCTCGCCAAGGGCACCACACACGAAGCAGGGCGCGACTACCTCGGCACCGCCGAGCTCCTGCACGACCTCACCCTCATCCAGACGTCGCTGCGCGCCCACAAGGGAGCCCTCTTCGCCGACGGCCGGATGAACCGCACCATCCGCACCCTCGCCGCCTTCGGCCTCCAGCTCGCCACCATGGACGTCCGCGAACACGCCGACGCCCACCACCACACGCTCGGCCAGCTCTTCGACCGCCTCGGCGAGGAGTCCTGGCGATACGCGGACATGCCCCGCGAGTACCGCCAGAAGCTGCTCGCCAAGGAGCTCAGGTCGCGGCGGCCGCTCGCCCCGTCCCCGGCGCCCCTCGACGCCGCCGGAGAGAAGACCCTCGGCGTCTTCGAGACGGTGAAGCGGGCCCTCGAAGTCTTCGGCCCCGAAGTCGTCGAGTCGTACATCATCTCCATGTGCCAGGGCGCCGACGACGTCTTCGCCGCCGCCGTACTCGCCCGCGAGGCCGGCCTCATCGACCTCCACGCGGGCTGGGCGAAGATCGGCATCGTGCCGCTCCTGGAGACCACCGACGAGCTGCGCGCCGCCGACGTGATCCTCGACGAGATGCTCGCCGACCCCTCGTACCGACGCCTCGTCGCCCTCCGCGGCGACGTGCAGGAGGTCATGCTCGGCTACTCGGACTCCTCCAAGTTCGGCGGCATCACCACCTCCCAGTGGGAGATCCACCGCGCCCAGCGCAGGCTGCGAGACGTCGCCCACCGCTACGGCGTACGACTCCGCCTCTTCCACGGCCGCGGCGGCACCGTCGGCCGCGGCGGCGGCCCCTCCCACGACGCGATCCTCGCCCAGCCCTGGGGCACCCTCGAAGGCGAGATCAAGGTGACCGAGCAGGGCGAGGTCATCTCCGACAAGTACCTCGTGCCGTCCCTGGCCCGCGAGAACCTCGAACTCACCGTCGCCGCCACGCTCCAGGCATCCGCGCTGCACACCTCCCCGCGCCAGTCCGACGAGGCACTCGCCCGCTGGGACGCCGCCATGGACGTCGTCTCGGACGCCGCGCACTCCGCGTACCGCAAGCTCGTCGAGGACCCGGACCTGCCGACGTACTTCCTCGCATCGACGCCGGTCGACCAGCTCGCCGACCTGCACCTCGGCTCCCGGCCCTCCCGCCGCCCCGGCTCCGGCGTCTCACTCGACGGACTGCGCGCCATCCCATGGGTCTTCGGCTGGACCCAGTCCCGGCAGATCGTACCCGGCTGGTTCGGTGTCGGCTCCGGCCTGAAGGCGCTGCGCGAAGCCGGCCTGGACACGGTGCTCGACGAGATGCACGAGCACTGGCACTTCTTCCGCAACTTCATCTCGAACGTGGAGATGACACTCGCCAAGACCGACCTGCGCATCGCCCGCCACTACGTGGAGACACTGGTGCCGGACGAGCTGCGGCACATCTACGCGATGATCGAGGAGGAGCACGCACAGACGGTGGCGGAGGTCCTGCGAATCACCGGCGGGTCCGAACTGCTCGGCTCCAACCCGGTACTGCAGCAGACCTTCGCGATCCGCGACGCCTACCTCGACCCGATCTCCTACCTTCAGGTAGCCCTCCTGAAGCGGCAGCGAGACGCGGTCGCGGCGGGCGAGGAAGCCGACCCACTGCTCGCCCGGGCGCTGCTCCTCACCGTCAACGGAGTGGCCGCAGGACTGCGCAACACCGGCTGATCGCTTGCCTGTCGGGCCCCGCACCACTGGGTGGTGCGGGGCCCTTTCAGCTTCAGCTAGAACGTCAGCGTGGCGAAGGCCGCCGTCAGCAGCGCGCCACCCGCCAGCGCCATCCCCCACGCCGTACGCGTCGCACGCAGGCCACCCGCCACCACGATCGAGGCCAGCAACAGCGCGCCGCCCAACGGGATCCACGCGCTCAGGAAGCCCGCCCCGTCCGCCCGTACGACATCACGGGACGTCCCCGACTTACGCGCCACCGGGATGCGGGCGCCCTTCTTCTCCGAGATGGAGCGGTCGATCACGACCTTGACCGTACGGCGAGAGGCGCCGGACGACGCCGCATACGAGCCCTCGCACGCATCGGAGCCGCAGCGCGTCACCGTCATCGTGCCCCGGTCCGCGTCCTGCGCGCGCACCACGTGCCGGGCCGTGTCCCAGGACGCCCAGACGCCCGCGACGATCAGCAGCGCCGCCAGGGCACCCATCGCGGCACGGCGACCATGGGAGAGGAGCCGTCGGTCAGACATGGCCGCGATCCTTGGGGATACGGCTGCGCTCCGTCAACAGCGGGCCTCAAACGGCCACACCGCGTTACGAGTTGTACGTGCTCTGTGCGCGCTCCAGGCCCTCGGACACGAGCGCCTCCACCGCGTCGGCGGCGCGGTCCACGAAGTAGTCGAGCTCCTTGCGCTCCGTCGAGGAGAAGTCCTTGAGGACGAAGTCCGCGACCTGCATCCGGCCCGGCGGGCGGCCGATCCCGAAGCGCACCCGGTGATAGTCCGCGCCGAGCGACTTGGTGATGGACTTCAGGCCGTTGTGGCCGTTGTCGCCGCCGCCGAGCTTGAGGCGGAGCACGCCGTAGTCGATGTCGAGCTCGTCGTGGACGGCCACGATGTGGTCCGTGGGCACCTTGTAGAAGTCGCACAGGGCCGTCACGGGGGCACCGGAGACGTTCATGTACGACATCGGCTTGGCCAGGATCACCCGGCGGCTCGCGGGCCCGGGCGGACCGATGCGGCCCTCCACCACCTGGGCCTGACCCTTCGTCGCCCGCTTGAACTTGGCACCCATCCGCTGCGCGAGCAGATCGGCCACCATGAAGCCGACGTTGTGCCGGTTCATCGCGTACTCGGGACCGGGGTTGCCGAGCCCGGCGATCAGCCAGGGGGCGGTGTCGTCGGACATACGCGTTCCTTCGGTCAGCAGCGGTCAGCAGCGGTCGGCGGTGTCGGCCAGCGAGACGGGGTGGCAGGCACAGCCCACCACCCCGTACTCACATTCAGACGCGAGAGGCTCAGGCCTCGGCGGCCTCGTCGCCCTCGGCCTCACCCTCGGCCGGGGCCTCCTCGGCCTGCGCGGCCAGGACCTGCAGAACGACAGCGTCGTCCTCGACGGCCAGCGTGGTGCCGGCCGGCAGCGTGATGTCCTTGGCGAGGACGGAGTCACCGGCGTCCAGGCCCGCCACGGAGACCGTGACCGACTCCGGGATGTGGGTGGCCTCGGCCTCGACCGGCAGAGCGTTCAGAACGTGCTCGAGCAGGTTGGCACCCGGGGCCAGCTCGCCCTCGGTGTGGACCGGGACCTCGACGTTGACCTTCTCGCCGCGCTTCACGAGAAGCAAGTCGACGTGCTCAAGGAAGCCCTTGATGGCGTCGCGCTGGACGGCCTTCGGGATCACGAGCTCGGGCTTGCCGTCGACGTCGATGGCCAGCAGCACGTTGGACTGACGCAGAGCCAGGTTCAGCTCGTGGCCGGGAAGGGTGATGTGGGCCGGCTCGTTGCCGTGGCCGTAGACGACCGCGGGGACCTTGTTCTCGCGGCGGATGCGGCGGGCAGCGCCCTTGCCGAACTCGGTACGGGCCTCGGCGGCGAGCTTGATCTCAGCCATGGTGCACTCCTCGTAGATAGGTACGGATTGGTCACCCGGCCACGAACGGCCTGCTACGAAGAGCGCGTCGATTACGGACAGCCACCCATTCCCGTACGGAAATGAAAGCGGCCTCCCTCGCCGAGCAACTCAGTGAGTCTACCCGGCGGGGAGGCCGCCCCAGAAATCGATCTTCAGAGCAGGCGTACGGTCACGCCTGCTCGTCGAAGAGGCTCGTCACCGAACCGTCCTCGAAGACCTCACGCACCGCGTTCGCGATCGTCGGCGCGATCGAAAGCACCGTGATCTTGTCGAGCTCCAGCTCACCCGGGGTCGGCAGGGTGTCCGTGAAGACGAACTCGCTGACCTTCGAGTTCTTCAGCCGGTCCGCCGCAGGACCCGAGAGCACGCCGTGCGTGGCCGTCACGATGACGTCCTCCGCGCCGTGCGCGAACAGGGCGTCGGCGGCGGCGCAGATCGTGCCACCGGTGTCGATCATGTCGTCGACCAGGACGCAGACCCGGCCCTTCACGTCACCGACGACCTCGTGGACGGTGACCTGGTTGGCGACGTCCTTGTCGCGGCGCTTGTGCACGATCGCGAGGGGGGCGCCCAGGCGGTCGCACCAGCGGTCGGCGACGCGCACGCGGCCGGCGTCCGGCGACACCACGGTCAGCTTGTCGCGGTCGACCTTCGCACCCACGTAGTCCGCGAGGATCGGCAGCGCGAAGAGGTGGTCCACCGGACCGTCGAAGAAGCCCTGGATCTGGTCCGTGTGCAGGTCGACCGTGAGGATACGGTCCGCACCCGCGGTCTTCATCAGGTCGGCGATCAGACGGGCCGAGATCGGCTCGCGGCCCTTGTGCTTCTTGTCCTGACGGGCATAGCCGTAGAACGGCACGATCACCGTGATGGAACGGGCCGACGCGCGCTTCAGCGCGTCGATCATGATGAGCTGCTCCATGATCCACTTGTTGATCGGAGCGGTGTGGCTCTGGATCAGAAAGCAGTCGGCGCCGCGCGCGGACTCCTGGTAGCGGACGTAGATCTCACCGTTGGCGAAATCGAAAGCCTTCGTCGGCACGATGCCGACACCCAGCTTGTGTGCGACCTCCTCGGCCAACTCGGGGTGGGCGCGGCCGGAGAAGAGCATCAACTTCTTCTCGCCGGTCGTCTTGATCCCGGTCACAGCACTGTCTCCTCAGAGAGTTCGTCCCGCTGCCGTACTGACGCGTCCCGGTGCGTCGAGTCGGCCGATGTGTGCACCTATCACGGTACGCCGTCGCCGACGCACCTGTTTCCGGTCAGGCTTCGCTGTCCGGCTTCCGGGAGGCCGCCTCGGCCGCCTTCGCCGCCGCGCTCCCCGGACGCTTCCGGGCCACCCAACCGTCGATATTCCGCTGCTGGCCCCGCGCCACGGCCAGCGAGCCGGGCGGCACATCCTTCGTGATCACGGAGCCCGCGGCGGTGTACGCGCCGTCCCCGACCGTGACAGGAGCCACAAACATGTTGTCCGATCCGGTCTTGCAGTGGGAACCCACCGTCGTGTGGTGTTTGGCCTCACCGTCGTAGTTCACGAAGACGCTCGCGGCACCGATGTTGCTGTACTCGCCGATGGTCGCGTCCCCGACATAGCTCAGATGCGGCACCTTCGTGCCCTCACCGATCGAGGCGTTCTTCATCTCCACGTACGTCCCGGCCTTCGCCTTCGTCCCGAGCCGCGTGCCGGGCCGCAGATACGCGAACGGGCCGACGCTCGCCTGCTCCCCGACCTCGGCGCCGTCCGCGACCGTGTTGTCCACCCGGGCACCCGCACCGACCGAAGTGTCCTTCAGCCGGGTATTGGGCCCGACTTCGGCCCCCTCCCCGATGTGGGTGGCGCCCTGCAACTGCGTCCCCGGGTGCACGACCGCGTCCTGCTCGAACGAGACGGTCGCATCGACCCAGGTGGTGGCCGGGTCGACGACCGTGACGCCCGCGAGCATGGCCGCGGTGAGCAGCCGGTCGTTCAACGTCCGCCGGGCCTCGGCCAGTTGGACACGATTGTTGATACCCGCGATCTCACGGTGGTCGGCGGCGACCGAGGCACCCACACGGTGCCCCGCCTCCCGCAGGATCCCGAGCACGTCCGTGAGGTACTCCTCACCCTGGCTGTTGTCGGTACGCACCTTGCCGAGCGCATCCGTCAGCAACTGCCCGTCGAAGGCGAACACCCCCGAGTTGATCTCACGGATGGCACGCTGCGACTCGCTGGCGTCCTTGTGCTCGACGATCGCGGTCACGGCACCGGAGACACCGTCGCGCACGATGCGGCCGTAGCCCGTCGCGTCCGGGACCTCGGCGGTCAGCACGGTCACCGCGTTGCCGTCGGCGGCGTGGGTGTCGTTGAGGGCGCGCAGCGTCGCGCCGGTGAGCAGCGGGGTGTCACCGCAGACGACGATGACGGTGCCGCTGACCGGGCTCCCGGTGCCGCCCGCCAGCTCCTCCAGCCCCATACGGACGGCATGGCCCGTCCCGTTCTGGGTGGGCTGGAGCGCGGTGCGCACGTCCGGCGCGAACGTGGCGAGATGCGCCTCGACTTCCTCGTGCTTGTGACCGACGACGGCGACGATCTGCCCGGGGTCGAGCTCTCCACTGGCTGCGAGCACGTGTCCGACCAGCGAACGTCCGCAGATCTCGTGCAGGACCTTGGGCAGTGCCGACTTCATACGGGTGCCCTCACCCGCTGCGAGGACGACGACGGCGGTCGGGCTGTTGGCGCTCACGGGGGTGCCCTTCGGCTGCGGAGGGGTGGGGTTTCCTCATGGAGAGGACATCCGCAGGATACCGGGGCGTTTGGGGGCGGAAATGAGGAAGGGTCCTGACCTTGGGGTCAGGACCCGAACCGGGGCACTGCTCGCCTGGGCTCCCCCGCAAGGATTCGAACCTTGTCCTGCTAGTACCAAAAACTAGTGTGCTGCCAGTTACACCACGGGGGACAGCGCCTCAGACCTTACCTGAGACGCGCCTCGGAGTCGGCGGCGATTCCCCGCCACCACCCTTCAATGCGGCAGTACAAATCGGCACCTTGCCGGACTCTGATGACGAGGCAGCCCCGGTAGTCATCGCCGGTGTTCTTCCGGACGGTCTTCGGGTTGTGCTTCTTGAGCGTTGTCCGTTGGGTTCAGGATGTCGTTGTTGAAGACCTTCAGCTCGTCGCGGATCTGTCGAAGGCCCAGCCCTGCTCGCCGCAGCGCCACCGCCCGCTCCCGCAACCCCTCGAAGTCGGCGTACTTGCCTGTGATCTCTGTCATGGGGCGACCCTCGCCGGGGGAGCGGGAAGGCGGCCACAGTTCTGGGTGGGGTCCAGCAGTTCGAGTGGGGGCCCTGTCCGGGGCGGGCTCAGCAGTCCGCTGAGCCCCGCGCCGGGAGTACCGCCGAGACTCTGAAGCCGCCCGCCTCCGTCGGCCCCGAGACGAAGACGCCGCCCAGGGCGCGGACACGTTCCTGCATGCCGAGGAGGCCGTTGCCGCCGCTGGGGAGGCGGGCCTCGGGGGAGCCGGGGACGGGCTCGGGGGGTGGTTCGTTCTCCACCTGCATGGCTATCTCGGAGGTGCGATGGGCCAGGCGTACGTAGGTCTTCGCGCCCGCCGCGTGTTTGTGGACGTTGGTGAGGGCTTCCTGCACGACGCGGTAGGCGGTCTGCTCGACGTCCGCCGGGTAGCCGGGGGCGGGGGGCTCGCCGTCGACCGAGAGGTCCACCGCCATGCCCGCGGCCCTGGACTGGCCGACCAGTTCGTCCAGTTCGGCCAGGCACGGGCCGTCGGAGGAGTCGTCGGCGCGGGCCGCCGCCGCTGCGGCCGCGGCGGCCACCGAGGCGAGCGGGACGGGTGCCGTGGAGGGGGCGGTGCTGCCGCGCACTCCGGGGGTGGTCGCGGTGTTCTCGTTGGTGCGCAGGACGCCGAGCATCTCGCGCAGCTCGGTGAGGGCCTGGCGGCCCATGTCGCCGACGAGGGCGGCGTTCTTGACGGCCTTCTCGGGGTCTTTGCGGGCCACCGCCTGGAGTGCCGCCGCGTGGACGACCATGAGGCTGACCCGGTGCGCCACCACGTCGTGCATTTCGCGGGCGATGCGGGTCCGTTCCTCGTTGCGTGCCCATTCGGCGCGCTCCTCGGCGCGTTCGGCGAGGAGCTGGAGTTCGCGCTCCAGACTGTCGGCGCGTTCCCGCAGGCTTTCCATGAGGCGGCGCCGCGCGCCCACGTACAGGCCGAAGAGGAGGGGTGGGGCGGTGATGCCGAGTGCGGTGGTGATTGCGGCGAACGGTACGAACCAGTCGCCGACCTGGAGGTCGCCGCGTGACATGTCCTGGTCGGCGCGGACGAAGGCGATGATGAGGGTGCCGAGCATCGACATGCCCGCCAGGGAGCCGATGATGCGGCGTGGCAGTTCTGCGGCGGCCAGTGAGTAGAGGCCGACGACGGTGAGGAGTACGCCCATGCGGGCGGGTGTCACCGCGATCGAGACGAGGACCACGGCGATGGGGAAGCGTCGGCGCAGGAGCAGTACGGAGCCGGCGAGTGCGCCGAAGACGACGCCGGCCGCCATCGGTATCCCGGCGTCCCGTGCGAAGGGGATCCCTTCGGCGCCGCATTCCAGGGCGGACAGGACGGCGAGGACGATGTCCAGGACCGCGCTGCGGCGTCGTTCCCACCACCACGGCCCGGTCATGGCCGTGGTGCGACTGTCCCCCGTCGTGGTCATGTCTTCCAGCGTACGGGCGTCGGGCCGCCCGTTCCCGGGAGTTTTCGGGCGGGGGCCGGGGGTGGCGTCAGGGGTGGTGTCTGGGGTGTCTTCGGCATGTCAGCCCACCCGCAGCCGGTCCGGGCGGGCGCCTGTGACGAGGGTCGCGAGGGCCTCGTCGATGTGGGCGCCCAGGTACCAGTCGCCGCTGTGGTCGAGGCTGTAGACGCGGCCTTCGGTGTCGAGGGCGAGGAGCGCCTGGGTCTGGGTCTCTTCGCCTATGGGGCAGACCGCGCGGCCGAGTGCCCGGCCCAGGTCGCCGAGGGTGCGTGCCAGGTGGAGCCCGTACATCGGGTCGAGGTGCACGGCGGCGGGGGCGATCTCGCGGCCCGGGCCCTGGGGTGCGATGTGCAGTCCGCCGAATTCGGCCCAGGCTTCGACGGCGGCGGGGAAGACGGCGTGCTGGTGTCCGGCGGGTGAGGTGTGGCGGCGCAGGACGTCGGCCCAGATCTCGGCCTGCTTTATGTCCCAGCGGCCGGGCCGCCAGCCCGCGGCGCGCAGGGCGGCGTCGACCGGGACGGGGAATCGGGTGGTGGAGGCTGCGTCGGCGTGCATGGGCCCTCGTGTTCGGTGGTCAGTTGTCGTTCGGCGGCTCGGTGGAGGGTTCCACGACCCGCACGCCGAAGTGCGCCGTCAGTGCGGTGCAGGAGCGGCAGGGGCGGGCGAAGGCGCCGTGCAGCGGGTCTCCGTCCTCGCGGATGCGGCGGGTGGTGAGCTTGGCGTGCTTGAGGGCTTTGCGGGCCTCGCCGTTGGTCATCGGTTTGCGGGCGGCGCGCTTGGAGCGGTTCGCGTCGGCCGCCGTCAGGTGCCGGGAGACGAGGATGGCCTCGGCGCAGCGGCCGGTGAAGCGTTCGCGCTGGCCGCTGGTGAGGGTGTCGAGGAAGTCCTGGACGAGTGGGTGCAGCGGCGGGGGCTCTTCGCCCCGGGCCGGGGTGCAGGTGAGGGTTTCGCCGCGTACCGAGAGTGCGGCGGCGACGGTCGGCAGTATGCCGTCGCGGCGGTGGGCGAGTACGGGTGTGCGTGCGGCGACGCTGCTCCAGCCGACGCGGGGGTCGCCCGTGCCCATGGTGCTGGTGCTGTCGTCGGCCATGCCGGTTGGTGCCGTCTGCATGGTGGTGCTTCCCCTCCCGTGCCGCGGCGGTGGCCGCTGGTGCGCCACCTCCCCGTAGCGCTTGCACAGATTGCCAAATGGGACGGGTGGTGCGGAAGCTGGGGCTCTGCGACACGCGGGGCTTTCGGCGCTCGGTGACCGGGTCGTGGCGGGTGGTCACGGAAGCGGAGGGGCCTTGACCGGTACGGAACCGGAGGCCCGGTGACCGGTGTCGTTCTTACGCATAGGCTGTTCGCTGATTCGCGTTCCAGCATCTTCATATCGCCGTCTTCATCTCCAGATCTCCATCTTCTTCAGTGCCGCAGGGGGCAACCGCCATGACGACAGGTCGGCTCGGGCAGCAAGCCGCGCCGCCGAACGCGGCCTATGCCGGGCAGGTCGTGCGCTTCCCGGACCCGGTCCGGGCCGCCCGCCACCCCAGAGGGGTGCGGATCGACGAACACGGCTACCCGGACTTCTCGCCGTACGCCCGCGCGGTCGCGGAGATCGCCGAGCCCCCCGAGGGTTTCGGCGTCGACGAGCTGCGTCTGACGGATTACGTGTCGGCGAACGCGGCGCTCGCGGCGGCGGGCCACGACCTCTGGGAGACCATTCCGGCGGTGGCGACCCCGCACGGCTGGACCTGGCACCACGTGCCGCACGGCCGCCGCCTGGAGCTGGTCCCGGTCGAGGTCAAGGCGCTGCTGCGGCACCACGGCGGGCTCGCCACCACGGCCGTGGACCAGAACAAGCGCGGCACGCGCCCGCTCCAGGAGACCCGTCCCGCCCATCTCGGCCTGCCGAAGTCGGGGGTCGCGGTGACCGAGGCCCAAGTGCTGGGTGTCGAGGAGGACTTGGGGTACCGGCTGCCGGGCGCCTACCGTTCCTTCCTGAAGGCGGCGGGCGGCTGCGCCCCGGTCGGTGCGGCGCTCGACGCGGAGCTGGGTCTCCTCATCGACCAGCCGTTCTTCACGGTCCGGGACGAGGCCGCGGTCAACGATCTGGTGTACGTCAACAAGTGTCTGCGCGATCACCTCACCAAGGACTATCTGGGCGTCGGTTTCGTCCAGGGCGGTCTGCTCGCGGTGAAGGTGAAGGGTGACCGGATCGGTTCGGTGTGGTTCTGCGCGTACGACGATGCGCGGGATGTCTCGGAGGTGTCCGGCTGGGCCCCGGCGGAGCGAGTGGAGCGCCTCCTTCTGCCCTGTGGTGACGACTTCGATGCGTTCCTGTCCCGGCTCGCGGGTAATCCGCCGGAGCTGGAGACCGTGGCGAACCTGATGGTGGACGGCGGCTTCGCGCACTCCGTCCCCGTGTCCTCGGGTGGGGAGTGAGTGTGCCGATGGTGACGTTCGCACAGGCGCAGGAGCGCGCCGAAGAGTGGATCAACGGAGATGTGCCGGGCTATCAGCACCGTGAGGTGCGGGTGCGGGAGTTCGAGCTCGGCTTCGTCGTCTGGGCCGAGGACCGTGAGACGGGTCCGGTCTCGGACGGCGGCTGCCAGCGGCTCGTCATCGCCCGTGACAGCGGCGAGGCCACGCTCTGGCCCGGCCTTCCCGTCGGTGAGGTCATTCGCCGGTACGAGGAGGAGTACGGGGTTCCGGACACGGCCCCGGACCCGGAGCCGGCGCCGCCCGAGCGGGTGGACCTGAACCAGACGTCGTTCCTGTTGAGTCCGCCGGAGTGGCTCCAGGAGGCGGCGGACAAGCTGGGGATTCCGGATCGGCGGGGGGAGTCGGCGGGTTCGGGTTCGAGCTCCGCTTCGGGTTCGGTGTCGGGGGCGGTGCCGTCGCAGGCTTCGCCGTCTTCGCCGTCTTCGCCGTCTTCGGCTTCGGCACAGCCTTCTCCAGCTCCTTCCGCTCCTTCCGCTTCGTCCGCTCCTGGTGAGGGTGCGCCGTGGCCGTCGGCCGGGGCCTCCGGTGCTGCCGGTGCTGCCGGTGTTTCTGGTGTTTCTGGTGCGCGGAGTGGCGGTGGCCATGAGTCCGCCGCCGACGAGGGCGTGCGTGCGGCGTCGCCCGCCGCGCCCGCCGGTGCCACTCCGTGGGCCGGTACGGACAGCAACTCCGAGGCGGGCGAGGACCGTTCGGTCCCGCTGCCCGCGACGGTCTTCGCGCCGCCGCTCTCGGGCCAGGACGACGACGGGGACACCCCGCCGCCCGCGGTGGCCCCCGAGGCCAAGACGGCCCTGATGTCGGGCGGCAGCCAGCTTCCGAAGACGACGGTCGCGCCTTCGCTCGGCGGGCCGGGCGGCCAGGGGGGTCCCGGCTCTCCGGGTGCTCCGGGTGCTCCGGGTACTCCGGGTGCGCCTGCGGGGCCCGCCGCTCCGGGGGTGCCGGACCCGGCCTCGTACGGGTACCCGCAGGGTGGCCCCGGTGCTCCGGGCGCCCCTGCTGCGCCGGCTGCCCCGGCCGCTCCGGGTGCGCCCGGCTTCAACGCCCCGCCGCCGCCCGCCGGTTCGGCCGTCTCCGGGCTCAACGCGCCGCCCCCGCCCGCGGGTTCGGCCGTCAGTGGCCCGAACGTGCCACCGCCGCCTGCCGGTTCGGGTACCCCTCTGCCTCCCGGTGCCGGGGACATCGCCGACGCCGCGACCAGCAAGGCGCAGTCGCCGCCGCGCGGTGCCCGTGGCTCCGGTGCCGGTGCCGGTGCCCCGCCGCCGCCCGCGCCGCCCGGTGCTCCGGGCGCGGCCCCCGGCAGCACGCCGCCGCCGTCCGGTCCGGGCGCTCCCGGCACCCCGGCGGGCGGCTATGTGCCGACCCAGCTGGTCTCCTCGCTCGGCGGCAACGAAGGCATCCAGCTCCCGGACGAGCCCGCCGCGCCCGCCGCGCCCGCCGCTCCGGGTGCCCCGCAGCCGCCCGGCCCGCCCGGCTCCCCGGGTACGCCGCCCGGTGGTGTGCACCACGCGGCGACGATGCTGGCCGACCCGAGCCAGGGCGGCCAGGGAATCCCTGCGCCTCCGTCGGCTCCGGGTGCGCCGGGTGCCCCTGGTGCTCCGCAGCCGCCTGGCGCTCCTGGTGCTCCTGGCGCGCCTGGTGCGGGTGCTCCGGGTACGCCTCCCGGCGGTGTGCATCACGCCGCCACCATGCTGGCCGGTCCGGGTCAGGGTGGCCCCGGTGCGCCCGCGCCTCCGTCGGCTCCTGGTGCGCCGGGTGCTCCTGGCGTGCCTGGTGCGGGTGCTCCGGGTGCGCCTCCCGGTGGTGTCCACCACGCCGCCACCATGCTGGCCGGACCCTCGGTCGGCGGCCCCGGCGCTCCCGGTGCCCCGCAGCCGCCCGGTGCTCCGGGTGCCCCTGGTACTCCGGGCGCCCCCGGCATGGCGCCGCCCGGCCCGCCCGGTCAGCCGTACGGCTATCCGCAGCAGCCCACCGGTCAGCCGACCGTCGGCCCCGGCTACCAGGCCGTGCTGCGCTACCGCGCGCCCGACGGGAGCGAGCAGCAGCTGATCCGGCGTTCGGCGCCCGGCACCCCGCACCCGGAGTGGCAGATCTTCCACGAGCTGCGCGCCATGAACATCCCGCCGGACCAAGTCCTCGAACTCCACACGGAGTTGGAGTCCTGCCAGCTGCCCGGCGCCTACTGCGCGCGCATGATCAAGGAGACCTGGCCGCAGGCCCGGATCGCCTCGATCGCCCCGTACGGCACGGACCACGCGTCCCGCCAGCAGGGCATGCAGCAACTGCTCGCGCACCAGGGCGAGTTGCACCAGGTCGCGGACGGCCCGGCGCGCCCCGCGCCGGTGCGCGCGCCGCTGCAGCAGGTGCAGCCCGCGCCGCCGGTGCCGCCGGAGGGCGTGGCGCAGGAGATCGCGGGCTCCTTCGGGCCCGGCGTCTTCCGCTTCGACCAGCGCGCGGTGTCGCGCCAGGGCGTGCCGGACATCGTCGCGCACACGCTCGTCGTGGCGGGTCTGCCGGCCGACTTCGGCCCGTTCTTCTGGGCCCAGGCCCAGCCGGGGCGCCCGGTGCCGACCCTCGCCGAACTGGCCCAGGAGCGTGGCGTGGTGCCCGCGTCGGACGCCGGTTCGTATCTGGTGATGGGCAGCGACTTCGGCCGCGCCATCTGCGTCCAGTACGGCACGGCGAACATCGTGGCCGTCCCGGTCGAGGCCGGTCCGGGCGGAGCCCCCGTACCGCCGCAGT
The DNA here is from genome assembly GCF_042740175.1 of Streptomyces sp. NPDC059009. Lineage (NCBI taxonomy): Bacteria > Bacillati > Actinomycetota > Actinomycetes > Kitasatosporales > Streptomycetaceae > Streptomyces > Streptomyces sp. NPDC059009. The sequence goes on from NZ_JBHYJB010000023.1 coordinate 20,119, forward strand.
TCGTGAACACGGGCCTGCCCGAGTTCGCGCGCAGCCTGGCCCTGCTCGGCCGGATGTGGCGGCTGCGGTACGGGCTCAACCAGGAGCAGGCGGGCCGTTGGACCGTCGACTTCCAGGGCCAGCTGGCCGCGCTCGACCCGGCGGCGCTGGCTTCGCCGGAGAGCTGGTGGTCGGTGCTGCTCGAGCAGATGTGGGACGGGCTGCTGTAGGGCCCGGCTGTCTGTGTAGGGCCGGGCTGTCTGTGTAGGGCCGGGCCGGTGTGCTGCTGGTCCGGTGTGGGCCGCCCGGCCGGGCACTGACGTACGTACGAATGAGGCGCTCGAATGAGGCGCTCGACCTGCGCGACGGGTCGGGCGCCTCGATCATGCGGTCATGGCAGCCACGGGCGCGGGCGCTGTCCCGCGGAAGAAGCGCCGCTGGCCGAGGAGGGTCCTGCTGATCCTCCTCGCCCTCGTCGTGCTGGTCGCTGCCTATGGCACGGCCCTGTATTTCTGGGCCGATTCGCGACTGCGGACGACGAAGGCGTTCGCCGCCTACGAGGGTGAGCCGGGCCCGAGCAAGGGCACCGACTGGCTGCTCATCGGCTCCGACAGCCGCTCCGCGCTCACCCCCGAACAGCGCAAGGAGCTCCATGTCGGCAACGACCAGGGGCTCAACACCGACACGATCATGGTCCTGCACTACGGCGACAGCGGGCCCTATCTGGTCTCGATCCCGCGCGACTCGTACGTCCCGATCCCCGGCCACGGCAAGGGGAAGATCAATTCGGCGTACGCGATCGGGGGCGCCCCGCTTCTGACGCGCACCGTCGAACAGGCCACCGGGCTCCGCCTCGACCACTACGCCGAGGTGAACTTCCTCGGCTTCGTGGACGTGGTGGACGCGTTGGGCGGGGTGCGGATCTGTGTGCCGTCCGGCGGGCTGCACGATGAGAAGTCGGGTGCGGACTTCGATGCCGGGTGTCAGCACATGGACGGCGTCCAGGCGCTGCAGTACGTGCGCGCCCGCTACAGCGATCCGCTGGGTGACCTGGGCCGGGTCAAGCGCCAGCAGCAGTTGGTGAGCGCGGTCGCCGACAAGGCCGTGAGCTGGCGGGTGCTGCTGCCGCCGTGGGAGCTGATCCCTTTCGTGAGCGCCTCGCTGGACGCGCTCACGGTCGACCGGGACACGGGGGTGGGTGCCCTGGCGCAGCTCGGCCTGAAGATGGAGGGCCTGTCGCACGGGTCGGGCGCCACGACGACGGTGCCGGTGGCTTCGGAGCCGGACATCGCCGGGGTCGGGGATGTCGTGGTGTGGGACGAGGAGAAGGCGGGGCGGCTTTTTGGGGCGCTGAGGGACGACCAGCCGCTTCCTTCGTCGTCGTAGAGGGTGTCCGACCTCCTCGATTCCGACTTCTGACGGCAATTGGCGCATCCTTGACCGGGTGGGGTGGGCGGAGTGTCGCGTTATGAGCGCTTCCGCTTGATCCATCAAGATGTGCGCCAATCGCGTTGTACGTCGGAGAGGGGAATCAAGGATGAGCAGTGCATCGGTGTCGCCTCACGGCTTCGTGACCGTGCGGGGCCGCGGCTACCGTCCCGAGCAGGTGGAGGCGTACGCCGCAGGGGTGTCCCAGGAGCGCGACGGCGCGTGGGAGCGTGCCGCTCGGCTCACCGTCCTCGCCAAGGAGATGGAGGCGGAGGCGGAGCGGCTGCGCGTGACCGTCTCGCAGCTCGCCCCCCAGACGTACGAGACGCTCAGCGAGCGCGCCCGGTATCTGCTCGCCCTGACCGAGGAGGAGGCCGTGGCGGTGCGCGCCGCCGCGGAGTCCGAGGCCGCGGCGGCCGTGGAGGCCGCCGAGAGCGAGGGGCGGGAGTGGGCCGAGGCGGCGCGGGCGTACGCGGACTCGGTGCGGGGGGACGCGGAGGAGCGGGCCCGGCAGCGGTTGCTCGCGGACCGGGCGGCGGCCGATGAGGCGCGGGTCGCCGCGCGCCGTGATGTGAAGGAGTGGCGGGGGGAGGCGCTGGCCGCGCTGCGTGAGACGCGGGAGCGTGCGGAGGGGCTGCTCGCCGAGCAGGAGAAGGAACAGGCGGAGCGCTGGGAGGCGGCGGAGCGGGAGCTCGCGGAGCGCGAGGCGGCGGCGGACGCGGTGGCGGCGGAGCGGGTGGCGGCTGCGGAGGCGCGGCTGTCCGAGGCGAAGCGGGCGTTCGCGGAGGCGGAGGAGTCGGCGCGGCACGGGCAGGAGGACGCGGAGGCGCAGGGGGCTGAGCTGGTGGCGGAGGCGCAGGTGCGGGAGGAGCGGGTGGCTCGGGAGACGGAGCGGGTGCTGCGGGAGCACGGGGAGGAGTGGGACGAGGTGCGGGCGCACATGGATCATGTGCGGAGCAGTTTGGCTGCGCTTACGGGGCGGGCTGCGGCTGCGGAGTAGCGGGCGGGGTGCGTGGCGGGTGGGGGCGGGGCGGGGCGCGGCCGGTGGGTGGGTCGGGGTGGGGACGCGGCGGTATGTCCGTCCTCGAAAAGCCGGGGGCGCTGTGCGAGTGCATGAGTACTGGCTTGGGTGGGGTGCTGTACTGCGGGCGGACATACCGCCGCGTCCCCACCCCTTGCGCCGTCGCCCGTCTGCGGGCGGTCGCCCCTTCCGGCCAGTAGGCCCTCCCGCCGCGTCCCCACCCCTTGCGCCGTTGCCCCTTCCGGCCAGTAGGCCCTTGCGCCGTCGCCCGTCTGCGAGTCGTCGCCCCTTCCCGCCAGCAGGCCCTCCCGCCGGTCGCCCACCTGCAGGCCCTCCCGCCTTCCCGCGCGAGGGCGGGTCCCTTCAGCCTCGGGGGGATCATTCAGCCCGTCCGGCGTTTGAGGACGAGGCCGTTCAGGCCGATGGGGGTCTGGGGGCGCAGCCCCCAGGAGGGTGCGCCAGGGGCGACGGAGTCGCCGGTTCGGGAAGGGGTGGGGTTGGGGAAAGGGTCACGCTCGGGCGGGAGGGCCCTCCTCCTGGCTCGCGGGGGTGCCCGGAGACGGCGCCGGCTCTTCCGTGCGTACGGGAAAGCGGCGAGGAGCCAGGAACAGCAGGACCAGAAGCGCGAGGCCCGCCGCGCACGCGGCACCCAGATACACCGACTCCACCGCCGCGTCGACGGCACGGCGCAGGCGCTCGGGATCGGCCACCGACCCGGGGTCCTCAAGGGACTTGGCGACCGAGTCCAGGGAACCGGAGCCGCCGAGGCGGGAGCTGAGGACGCCATTGGCCACCGCCCCGAACAGCGCCGCCCCCACCGTCTGCCCGATCTGGCGGCAGAAGAGGACCGACGCCGTCGTCGTGCCCCGCTCCGACCAGCCCACCGTGGACTGCACCCCGACGATCAGCGGGAGCTGGAAGAGGCCGAGTGCCGCGCCCAACAGGAGCATGATCAGGGCCGGTTGCCAGGCCGAGCCGGGGTACGGGAGGAACTGGAATGTGAGGAGGATGAGGGCTGCTGCCGCTATGCCTGTTATCGCTGTGTTGCGGAAACCTATGCGGCGGTACACGTGTTGGCTGAGCGCCGCCGACACCGGCCAGCTCAGGGTCATCACCGAAAGTACGAAACCCGCCGCCATGGGAGCCAGGCCCAGCACCGACTGTGCGTAGGTCGGGAGGAAGACCGTCGGGGCCACCATCAGGAGACCGAGGGCGCCGAGCGCCAGGTTCACCGCCGCTATGGTGCGGCGGCGCCAGACCCAGCCGGGGATGATCGGCTCCGCCGCCCGGCGTTCGATGACCACCACGATCGCCGCCAGGGCCAGGCCGCTGCCGAAGAGGGTGAGGGACGGGGGTGACAGCCAGGGCCAGGCCACCCCTCCCTGGACCAGGGCGGTGAGGAGCACGCCGCCGCAGGCGAAGACCGCCAGCGCGCCCGCCCAGTCGATCTGCGGACGCTTCGGTGCTGTGCGTGCCGGCTCGTGGAGGTGGCGGGCTATCAGCCACAGCGCGATGGCACCTATGGGCAGGTTGATGAGGAAGATCCAGCGCCAGTCCGCGTAGGTGGCGATGAGCCCGCCGAGCGCGGGGCCCGCGACCGCCGATACCGCCCACACCGTGGACAACTTGGCCTGGATCTTGGGGCGTTGGTCGAGTGGATAGAGGTCGGCGGCGAGGGTCTGGACCGTGCCCTGGAGGGCGCCGCCGCCGAGGCCCTGGACGACGCGGAAGGCGATGAGGGCCGCCATGTTCCACGCGCTCGCGCAGAGGGCCGAGCCGAGGAGGAAGAGGATGCTGCCCGCGATCAGGACCGGTTTGCGGCCGAAGGTGTCGGAGAGCTTGCCGTAGACGGGCAGCGTGACCGTGACGGCGAGGAGGTACCCGGAGAACAGCCAGGAGAAGACGGAGAAGCCGCCGAGGTCGCCGACGATCTGCGGGACGGCGGTGGAGACGATCGTCGAGTCCAGGGCGGCGAGCGCCATGGACAGCATGAGCGCGGCGACGACGGGGCCGCGGCGGTCGGGGATGCCCGTACGGCTCGTGTCGCTCGTGTCGCTCGTAGCGCCTGTGTCGCCTGTGTCGCCTGTATCGCTCGTGTCGTTCGTATGGGGTCCTGGAGTGCCCTTGTCGGGATCTGGACTGCCCACCGTGATTCCTTCCCCCTGCACCTGTTGCTCCGGGCCACCATCTCACCTCTTCGTGCAGGTGGACGAGGGGGCAGTGGGCGAGAGGGTGGAGGTGACCCTGAGAAGGCTCCACCGGCGGGTGGAGATCCCCTAGGGGAACCTCCGTACTGCGGACCGGGCCGCCTTCGTCCCGGCGGAGGACGAGAAGGCCCGGAGCGGGTTCTTAAATGGTTCTTACGAGGGGCCCGGCGGGGGCGGAGGGGTCGGCGGGGCGGCGGGGACGGCGCGAGGCCAACCACCCTTCCGAAGGTGGGGTTTTCCCCAGGAAAAGACTCCGCTGCGCACCAGCGCGCGCGGGCACCCCGGCCACCGAGACTGACAAGCACCGACAAGCGCCGAGCACACCCGGCTCATCGCATCACCGACATAGGAGACTTACCGTGACAACGGCTGTGACCACTCCCAGGCACGGGGGCACTGGAGGAGGACGTACGGCCGTGGCGGCGCGGGCTCGCCAGGTCGTGAAGGCGTACGGCAGTGGGGAGACCCAGGTCGTCGCGCTCGATCATGTCGATGTCGACGTGGCGCGGGGGCAGTTCACCGCGATCATGGGGCCCTCGGGGTCCGGCAAGTCGACGCTGATGCACTGCCTCGCCGGGCTCGACACCGTGACCAGCGGGCAGATCTACCTGGACGAGACCGAGATCACCGGGCTCAAGGACAAGAAGCTCACCCAGCTGCGGCGGGACCGGATCGGGTTCATCTTCCAGGCGTTCAATCTGCTGCCGACCTTGAATGCCATCGAGAACATCACGTTGCCGATGGACATTGCCGGGCGGAAGCCCGACCGGGGGTGGCTGGATCAGGTCGTGGAGACCGTGGGGCTCGCCGGGCGGCTCAAGCACCGGCCCACCGAGCTCTCCGGCGGCCAGCAGCAGCGCGTCGCCGTCGCCCGTGCCCTCGCCTCGCGGCCCGAGATCATCTTCGGTGACGAGCCGACCGGGAACCTCGACTCCCGTGCCGGGGCCGAGGTGTTGGGCTTCCTGCGGAGGTCCGTGACCGAGCTCGGGCAGACCATCGTGATGGTGACGCACGACCCGGTCGCCGCCTCGTACGCGGACCGCGTGCTGTACCTCGCGGACGGCCGGATCGTCGACGAGATGTACAACCCGACCGCCGAGCAGGTGCTGGACAGGATGAAGCACTTCGACGCGCGGGGGCGTACGTCATGAGTTCCACCGTGATGAAGACCTCGATGCGCAACTTCTTCGCGCACAAGGGGCGCATGGCGCTGTCCGCCGTGGCCGTCCTGCTGTCGGTGGCGTTCGTGTGCGGCACGCTCGTCTTCTCCGACACCATGAACACGACCTTCGACAAGCTCTTCGCCGCGACCTCCGCCGATGTCACGGTCAGCCCGAAGGACGCCGGGGACGCCGACGAGCGGCCCAAGAGCGGCAAGCCGGAGTCGCTGCCCGCCTCGGCCCTCGCGCAGGTGAAGAAGGCGGACGGCGTGAAGTCCGCCGAGGGCGCCGTCAGCAGCGACAGCGTCACGGTGGTCGACGCGAAGAACAAGAACGTCGGGCCGACGAGTGGCGGGCCGACCCTCGCGGGCAACTGGACGCACAACGACCTGCGTTCGATGGAGATCACCTCCGGCCACGCCCCGCGCGGCCCCACCGACGTGATGGTCGACGCCGACACCGCCGACAAGCACGACATCAAGATCGGCGACGAGCTGCGTACGATCTCCGTCCTCGGCGACTTCAAGGCCAAGGTCAGCGGCATCGCCACCTTCAAGGTGACCAACCCGGGCGCGGGCGTCTTCTTCTACGACACCGCCACCGCCCAGCGTGAACTCCTCGGCGCCACCGGCCGGTTCACCCAGCTCAACCTCGCCGCCGACGCCGGTGTCAGCGACACGCAGCTGAAGCAGAACGTCACGAAGACGCTGGCCGCCGACACCCCGGGCGCCTACAAGGTCAAGACGGCGAAGGAGAGCGCGGACGACAACCGCAAGTCGGTCGGCGACTTCCTCGACATCATGAAGTACGCGATGCTCGGCTTCGCCGGGATCGCCTTCCTCGTCGGCATCTTCCTCATCATCAACACCTTCTCGATGCTGGTCGCCCAGCGGACGAGGGAGATCGGCCTGATGCGCGCCATCGGGTCGAGCCGCAAGCAGATCAACCGCTCCGTCCTCGTCGAGGCCCTGATGCTGGGCTTCTTCGGCTCCGTCCTCGGCGTCGGCGCGGGCATCGGTCTCGCCGTCGGCCTGATGAAGCTGATGTCCGGCATGGGCATGGAGCTGTCCACCGCCGACCTGACGGTGAAGTGGACAACTCCCGTCGTCGGCATGACCCTTGGTGTCGTCGTCACGGTCCTCGCCGCCTACCTTCCGGCCCGCCGCGCGGGCAAGGTCTCCCCGATGGCCGCGCTCCGCGACGCCGGTACGCCGGCCGACGGCAGGGCGGGCGTGCTGCGCGCCGTCATCGGGCTGCTCCTCACCGGCGCGGGCGGCGCCCTGCTGTACCTGGCCGGGACCGCCGACAAGGCGAGCGAGGGCTCGCTCCCGCTCGGCGGCGGTGTGGTGCTCACGCTGATCGGCTTCGTCGTGATCGGTCCCGTGCTCGCCTCGGGCGTCGTACGGGTGATCAGCGCGGTCCTGCTGCGCATGTTCGGCCCCGTCGGGCGGATGGCCGAGCGCAACGCGCTGCGCAACCCGCGCCGCACGGGCGCCACCGGCGCGGCCCTCATGATCGGCCTGGCCCTGGTCGCCTGCCTCTCCGTGGTCGGCTCCTCGATGGTCGCCTCCGCCACGGACGAGCTGGACAAGTCGGTGGGCGCGGACTTCATCGTGCAGGGCACGGGCAACAACCCGCCGCCGGTCACGCCCCAGGCCGAGCAGGCCCTGAAGAAGAGCCCGTACATCTCCCACGTCACCCGCTACAAGGACGTCCAGGCCGACGTCACCACGCCGGACGGCAAGACCGGCAAGAAGATGGGCTTCAGCGCCGCCGACCCGACGTACGCGCAGGACCTGCGCAAGGAGACGGTCGCGGGCGAGCTGTCGGCCGCCTACGGCACGAACGCCATGTCGGTGGGCGAGGACTTCGCCAAGAAGCACCACCTGAAGGTCGGCGACGAGCTGAAGGTCGCCTTCGACCACGGCCGGACGGCGCAGCTGCGGCTCGCGGCGATCACCTCGGACGACAGCTCCCTCGACCAGGGCGCGATGTACGTGAACATCGCGACGGTCGCGCGCTATCTGCCCGCCGACCGGATGCCGCCGAGCGACATCGTGTTCGCCAAGGCGGCCGAGGGCAAGCAGGACGAGGCGTACAAGGCGCTCAAGGCGAGCATGCAGACGTACCCGCAGTACAAGGTCATGGACCAGACCGACTTCAAGCAGACCCTGAAGGACCAGGTGGGCCAGCTCCTGAACATGGTCTACGGGCTCCTCGCCCTCGCGATCATCGTGGCGGTCCTGGGCGTCGTGAACACGCTCGCCCTGTCGGTCGTCGAGCGGACCCGGGAGATCGGTCTGATGCGGGCGATCGGTCTGTCGCGGCGGCAGCTGCGCCGCATGATCCGCATGGAGTCGGTCGTGATCGCCCTGTTCGGCGCGCTGCTCGGCCTCGGGCTCGGCATGGGCTGGGGCGCGACGGCCCAGAAGCTGCTCGCCCTGGAGGGCCTGAAGGTCCTGGAGATCCCCTGGCCGACGATCCTCACGGTCTTCGTGGGCTCGGCCTTCGTGGGGCTCTTCGCGGCGCTGGTGCCGGCGTTCCGGGCGGGGCGGATGAATGTGCTGAACGCGATCGCGACGGAGTAGCAGCTACTCCGTGTAGCCACCCGCAATGGGGGAGCGGGGGAGGGAGGGCCCGGAAGCGAGAGCTTCCGGGCCCTCCTCGCTCGCGCCGTACGGCCGGGCGGTCACCCTCAGTGGCCGAGCCGCCCCCCGCGGGGCAACCGACGTACGCTGGAGGCCCCCGGCCCGTACCACGTGTCGGGCGTCTCGCGTTGCCCACCCTTGGACGGGAAGCCCACACCATGAGCCTGCACGGACTCCTCGACGCCGTAGTCAAGGACGCGGCCCTCACCGAAGCGGTGGAGGCCGCGTCCGGCGGTAACCGGCACCACGTCGACCTGGTCGGCCCCCCGGCCGCCCGCCCCTTCGCCGTGGCCGCCCTGGCCCGCGAGACCGGGCGCACCGTGCTCGCGGTGACCGCGACCGGGCGGGAGGCCGAGGATCTCGCGGCCGCGCTGCGCTCACTTCTTCCGCCCGACGGAGTGGTGGAGTATCCGTCGTGGGAGACGCTGCCGCACGAGCGGCTGAGTCCGCGCTCCGACACCGTGGGCCGGCGTCTCGCCGTCCTGCGCAGGCTGGCGCACCCGAGGAGTGACGACCCGGAGACCGGGCCCGTGTCCGTCGTCGTCGCGCCCGTGCGCTCCGTGCTGCAGCCGCAGGTCAAGGGGCTCGGGGACCTGGAGCCCGTCGCGCTGCGGTCGGGGGAGAGCCGGGACCTGGGCGAGATCGTCGAGGCGCTCGCCGCCGCCGCGTACTCGCGGGTCGAACTCGTCGAGAAGCGCGGGGAGTTCGCGGTGCGGGGAGGCATCCTCGATGTCTTCCCGCCCACCGAGGAGCATCCCCTTCGTGTGGAGTTCTGGGGGGATGACGTCGAAGAGATCCGGTACTTCAAGGTTGCCGATCAGCGGTCCCTCGAAGTCGCCGAGCACGGGCTCTGGGCGCCGCCCTGCCGCGAGCTGCTGCTGACCGAGGACGTCAGGGAGCGGGCCGGCGCTCTTGCCGAGCGGCACCCGGAGCTCGGTGAGCTGCTCGGCAAGATCGCCGAGGGCATCGCCGTCGAGGGCATGGAGTCCCTCGCGCCGGTCCTCGTCGACGACATGGAGCTGCTGCTCGACGTGCTGCCCGCCGGGGCCATGGGTCTGGTCTGCGACCCGGAGCGGGTGCGCACCCGGGCCGCCGACCTCGTCGCGACCTCCCAGGAGTTCCTGCAGGCCAGCTGGGCCGCCACGGCGGGCGGGGGAGAGGCGCCCATCGATGTCGGCGCCGCCTCGCTCTGGGGCATCGCCGACGTCCGTGACCGGGCCCGCGAGCTCGGCATGATGTGGTGGTCGGTGAGCCCCTTCGCCGCCGACGAGGACCTCAGCGACGACACCCTCAAGCTCGGCATGCACGCCCCCGAGACCTATCGCGGGGACACGGCCAAGGCCCTCGCCGACACCAAGGGCTGGCTCGCCGACAGCTGGCGGACCGTGTACGTGACGGAGGGGCACGGCCCGGCCTCCCGCACCGTCGAGGTGCTCGGCGGTGAGGGCATCGCGGCCCGGCTGGACAAGGAGCTGGCCGAGATCAGCCCGGCCCTCGTCCACGTGGCCTGCGGCTCCATCGAACTCGGCTTCGTGGACCCGCAGTTGAAGCTCGCCGTCCTCACCGAGACCGACCTGACCGGGCAGAAGGCGGCCGGCAAGGACGGCCAGCGGATGCCCGCCCGGCGCCGCAAGACCATTGACCCGCTCACCCTTGAGTCCGGTGACTACATCGTTCACGAACAGCACGGTGTAGGGCGCTACATCGAGATGGTGCAGCGCACCGTGCAGGGCGCCACCCGGGAGTACCTCGTCGTGGAGTACGCGCCTGCCAAGCGCGGGCAGCCCGGGGACCGGCTCTACATCCCCACCGATCAGCTGGAGCAGATCACCAAGTACGTGGGCGGGGAGGCCCCGACGCTGCACCGGCTCGGGGGCGCCGACTGGACCAAGACCAAGGCGCGCGCCAAGAAGGCCGTCAAGGAGATCGCCGCCGATCTGATCAAGCTGTACAGCGCGCGCATGGCGGCGCCGGGGCACTCGTTCGCGCCCGACACCCCGTGGCAGCGCGAGCTGGAGGACGCCTTCCCGTACGCGGAGACGCCCGACCAGCTCACCACCATCGCCGAGGTCAAGGAGGACATGGAGAAGACGGTCCCGATGGACCGGCTGATCTGCGGTGACGTCGGTTACGGAAAGACGGAGATCGCCGTCCGCGCCGCCTTCAAGGCCGTCCAGGACGGCAAGCAGGTCGCGGTCCTCGTCCCCACCACGCTGCTCGTGCAGCAGCACTTCGGGACGTTCTCCGAGCGCTACTCCCAATTCCCCGTGAACGTGAAGGCGTTGAGCCGCTTCCAGACCGACACCGAGTCGAAGGCGACCCTCGAAGGGCTGCGCGACGGGTCGGTGGACATCGTCATCGGCACGCACCGGCTCTTCTCCTCCGAGACCAAGTTCAAGGACCTGGGCCTGGTCATCGTCGACGAGGAGCAGCGCTTCGGCGTCGAGCACAAGGAGCAGCTGAAGAAGCTCCGCGCGAACGTGGACGTGCTGACCATGTCGGCCACGCCCATTCCCCGTACGCTCGAAATGGCCGTCACCGGCATCCGCGAGATGTCGACGATCACCACGCCGCCGGAGGAGCGCCACCCGGTCCTGACCTTCGTCGGGCCGTACGAGGAGAAGCAGATCGGCGCCGCCATCCGGCGTGAACTCCTGCGCGAGGGCCAGGTCTTCTACATCCACAACCGCGTCGAGTCCATCGACCGTGCGGCGGCGCGGCTGCGCGACATCGTCCCCGAGGCGCGGATCGCGACCGCCCACGGCCAGATGTCCGAACAGGCCCTGGAGCAGGTCGTCGTGGACTTCTGGGAGAAGAAGTTCGACGTGCTCGTCTCGACGACGATCGTCGAGTCCGGCATCGACATCTCCAACGCGAACACGCTGATCGTGGAGCGCGGTGACAACTTCGGTCTCTCCCAGCTCCACCAGCTGCGCGGGCGTGTGGGCCGTGGCCGCGAGCGCGGTTACGCCTACTTCCTCTACCCGCCGGAGAAGCCGCTGACCGAGACCGCGCACGAGCGGCTCGCCACCATCGCCCAGCACACGGAGATGGGCGCGGGCATGTACGTGGCGATGAAGGACCTGGAGATCCGAGGGGCCGGAAACCTGCTCGGCGGCGAGCAGTCGGGCCACATCGCGGGTGTCGGCTTCGACCTCTACGTACGGATGGTGGGCGAGGCCGTGGCCGACTACCGGGCGTCGCTGGAGGGCGGTGACGGGCTTTCGGATGAGCAGCCGCCGCTGGAGGTCAAGATCGAGCTGCCCGTCGACGCGCACGTCCCGCACGACTACGCGCCCGGCGAGCGGCTCCGCCTCCAGGCGTACCGCGCCATCGCCTCCGCCAACACGGAGGAGGACATCAAGTCCGTACGCGAGGAACTCACCGACCGCTACGGCAAGTTGCCCGAGCCGGTGGAGAACCTGCTGCTCGTGGCCGGGCTGCGGATGCTGTCGCGGGCGTGCGGCGTCGGCGAGATCGTGCTCCAGGGCAACAACATCCGCTTCGCGCCCGTGGAGTTGAGGGAGTCGCAGGAGCTGCGGCTCCAGCGGCTCTACCCCGGGACGGTCATCAAGGCCGCCGCGCACCAGGTGCTGGTGCCGCGCCCGAAGACCGCGAAGGTCGGCGGGAAGCCGCTCGTCGGGCGCGAACTGCTCGGCTGGGTGGGGGAGTTCCTCACGTCGATCCTGGGGTCGTGAGCCATCGGCTTCACGGCGTGCACGCCTCGGCGACGGACAGGCTGTTCTCGTAGAGGTGGTGGCGGGTGATCCGGCCGTCCTCGACGGTCAGGCGCAGCGAGAAGGGCCCTGCGTAGGACTTGCCGATCGCGCGGACGGTGCCGGAGAGGTGTCCGAAGAGCACCGCGTCGGTGCCGTCCACGAGGACGGTGTCGAGGCTCGCCCGCGCCGACTCGGGGATGACGTGGGCGAGCAACTCCTCGCCCTGTGCGGCGCATTCGGCACCCGTGCGGCGCGGGCGGAGCCACGGGACGGCCGGGTTCTCGGCGAGCAGCCAGTCGACCTCGTCGGCGAACAGGGCGGTGAGCCGCTCGGTGTCGGCGGCCATGCGGGCGGCCAGGAACTCCTGGACGGTGGCGCGGGTGGCCTCGGCGACGTCCGTGGACTGAGGGGCCTTGGTGGCGCCGGCGGCCTGAGTGGGCTGAGCGGCCTGAGTCGGCTGAGTGGGCTGAGCGGGCTGGGTGGCGTCGGTGGTCGTCATGGCACTGATCGTGCCCCGGGCGCGCGGCCCGCGCGATTACTTCCGGGGTAATGCTTCCGTACGCCTCGTTCCCCAACCCGCAAGCCGCCCCCGGACGTTGGTCCGTGGGCGGCCTGCGGATGTGCCGACAGGGGTGCCGGTGGGGGTGCCGGTGGGCCTACTCGGGCTTGTCGCGGTCCATGCCCAGCTTGTCCTCCACCTGCTCCTGAACCGAGTTGACCTTGTCCTCGTACTTGCCGCCGGTCTTCTCGTTGATCTCCTCTTCCGCGGCGTCGGAGACGTCCTTGGCCTTGTCCTTGGCCTGGTCCTTGAACCTGTCGAAGATGCCCATAGGGGGCTCCTTCCGGGCGTTCGGGGGTGGTGCACGAACGACGATACGTCCGTAATGCCCCGATTGCTCGCCGAGGCCCTGCGTGGTCTGGACCACTGGGCCGCTACGCTGCGCGCATGCTTCGTACCGCCGCCGCGTCCCGTGTCACCGCCCTGCCCCGCACCACCGCCGCCCTGCTCCTCGGCGCCCTGCTCACCACCACCGCCTGCACCGCCGAGGACGAGAAGTCGGGCGGCAGCTCCGGGCCCGACGCGAAGGCCGGTTCGGCGCTCGCCGCCGTCGACGCGCTCACGGTCAAGGGCCGGGCGCCGAAGACCGGGTACGACCGGGCCCGCTTCGGCACCCCCTGGGCCGACACCGACGGCAACGGCTGCGGCACCCGCGACGACATCCTCAAGCGCGACCTGAAGGACGTCACGTTCCGCGGCGGCGACTGCACGGTGGCCTCGGGCACCCTCTCGCCGGACCCGTACACCGGCAAGGACGTGAGCTTCACGCGCGGTCGCAGCCGGGTCGACATCGACCACCTCGTGGCCCTCTCGGACGCCTGGCAGAAGGGCGCCTTCCAGTGGGAGCCGGGCAAGCGCATCGCCCTCGCCAACGACCCGCTCAACCTCCTCGCCGTCGACGCGGGCCCCAACCGGGGCAAGGGCGACGGCGACACGGCCACCTGGCTGCCGAAGAACAAGGCGTACCGCTGCACCTATGTCGCTCGGCAGGTCGCCGTGAAGAAGAAGTACGGGCTGTGGGTGACGGCCGGGGAGCGGGACGCGATGAAGCGGGTGCTCGGCAGCTGCCCGCAGGAGAAGCTGCCGTCCGGCGGCAGCCCGACCGTCGCACCGCCCCGCTTCCACGCGCGCTGAGCCGAACCCGCCGGTCGCGTGGGCACCCGTCGGTCGCGTGGGCACCCGCTGTCCCGTGGCCACTCGCCGGTCCCGTAGGCACCCGCCGGTCCCGTAGGGCCCGGCGGGCCGCTCAGGTGCCCAGCTTGCTCAGCGCGTCGAGGTCGAGGACCTTGCCCGCGGGCGGGTTGGCGCGGACCGGCTTGTCGTAGTCCGTGAAGGTCATCTCCAGCGGCTTGTTCTTCTTGTCCACGCCGTCGGCCTTCAGGAGATACGGCTTGCCCTCGGTGGCGATGTAGAGGGTGCCGTGCCCGTCCTTGTCCTTCGAGTCGAGGGTGAACGCCGGGGTGCCGCCGAGTGTGGTCGCCTTGCCCCTGCGGATGACTGACTTGTCCTTGCCGCCGTCGCCGTCGTCGTCGCCGTCCGTGAGGTCGGAGAGCATGTTGTCCAGGTCGCAGAGTTCGTCGAACTCCTTGGCGTCCGGGCTCTTCGCGTTCATCTTCACCCAGCGCCCCGCGAGCATCTGCACCATCGCGTCCGTCTCGGCCTTCGACCCGGTCTTGCCCAGGGCGCGCACGAAGTCCTCGTCGTACTTCATGTAGAGGGTGGAGCCGGTCCTGACCAGGTCGGCGGAGCCCTGCTCGGCCATGCCGATCGTGCCGGCGCACCGGCCCTGCCGGTCCAGGGCCAGGTCCATGGTGATCCGGCCGCCGTCGTCGTTCGGGCCCGAGCCCTTGATGCGGAGCGAGGAGGCGCTCTTCGTCGCCTCTTCGGCCTTGTCGCTGATCTGCTTGCCGCTGAGCCCGGCGAACGGCTCCTTCGCCGGGTCCGGCTTCTTCGACTCCGGGGCCTGTGAGGTCTTGTCGGAGCCCGAGCCGCCCGAGTCCGAGCCGCAGGCGGTGAGGCCGAACGCCGCGACGGCGGCCAGGCCGAGACCGGTGAACGTGGTAAGTGCGGTGCTGCGCATGGCAGTTGCCCCCCAAGGGCGCTAAGTGCAGTCCCCCCATGGACTGTTGAGGACACAATGAGAGCAGGAGCTGTGAACCGCGTCAACACGCAAAGCTGTGGATGTAGGGTTAACGGGCGCGCGTGACCAGGCGCGTGGACGAGGGGAGCGGGTCCGTGCCGGACAGTCTGCAGAGTGGTGCGCGGGGCGCCGCGTCCGCCGGGGCCGCATCATCTATCGGTGCCGCGTCCGGCGGTGCCGCGTCCGCTGGGGCCGCGTCCGGCGGCGCCACGTCCGTCGGCGCCGCCGAGGTGACCGCCGCCGGGATCGCGCGGCTCGCCGGGGTCGGCCGGGCCGCCGTCAGCAACTGGCGCCGCCGCCACCCGGACTTCCCCCGGCCCGTCGGCGGCACCGAGACCAGCCCCTCCTTCGCCCTCGCCGAGATCGAGGGCTGGCTGCGCGACCAGGGCAAGCTCGCCGAGGTCCCCCTGCGCGAGCGGGTCTGGCAGCGGCTAGCGGGCCACCCGGCGGGCCCCGTCACCGCCCTCCTGCACACCGGCTGCGCCCTGCTCCTCGTGCACGACCGGCACCCCAAGTGGCTGCGGGTCAGCGCCGTGTCGGACGAGCGCATGGCGCAGCTCCTGCCGGACGCCCTCGACGACGTGCTCACCCCGCGCTTCGGGGTGCGCAGACGCCGGGCGGTGCAGGCACCCGAGCCCGCCCAACTGCTGCCGTCCGTACCGCTGTTGCGCGCGGCCGTGGAGCTCGCCGCCGGGCTCGGCACCCGGCAGACGTACGAGTTCCTGCTCGGCCGCCACCTCGACGCGAACCCCCGCCAGTACCCGCTCACCCCGGCCGGACCCGCCGAGCTGATGGCCGCGCTCGCCGGGCCCGCCCGCACCGTCACCGACCCGGCCTGCGGCACCGGTGCCCTGCTGCGCGCCGTCGAACCGGTCCCCGGCCAGTACCTGTACGGGCAGGACAGCGCCCCCGGTCTGGCCGCGCTCGCCGCGCTGCGCCTGGCCCTCGGCTCCGGGAACTCCGGGAGCCATGGGAACTCCGGGAGTCACGGGAGTGCCGGGAGTCCCGGGAGCCGAGGGAGTTCCGGAAGCGCTCAGCGGTCCGCGAGCTTGGAGACGACCGTGCGCACGATGGCCGCCGACACCCTGCGCGCCGACGCCTACCCCGACCAGCGCGCCGACGCCGTGCTCTGCCACCCCCCGTTCAACGAACGCAACTGGGGCCACGACGAGCTCGCCTACGACGACCGCTGGGAGTACGGCTTCCCGGCCCGCACCGAGTCCGAACTGGCCTGGGCGCAGCACGCGTTGGCCCGCCTGCGGGAGGGCGGCACCGCGGTCCTCCTGATGCCGCCCGGCGCCGCCTCACGCCGTTCGGGCCGCCGTGTCCGGGCCGACCTGCTGCGCCGGGGCGCCCTGCGCGCGGTCATCGCCCTGCCCCCGGGTGCCGCACCCCCGTACCACCTCCCGCTCCACGTATGGGTGCTGCGCAAGCCCACCCAACGGCAGCCCACCCAACGGCAGCCCATCCAACGGCAGCCCACCACACCGGAGTTGCTGCTCGTGGAGGCGGCGGGCCTGGCTCCCGCGGACGGCAGGCCCGCCTGGGCGCGGGTGCGGGACGCGGTGCTCGACGCGTGGCGCGGCTTCGACCAGCACATCGGTGACGGCACGTGGGCCGCGAGGCAGGGCTTCGCCCGCGCAGTGCCGGTGCTCGAACTCCTCGACGACGAAGTGGACTTGACCCCGGCCCGGCAGCTGCCACCCCCGGACTCCGGCACCGTGGGCCAGGACCTCGCCGCGGTCCGCGGTGACCTGGACGAGGCGCTGCGCCGGGCCGCCGCCCTCGCCCCCGCTCCCGCGCCGGACCCCGGCGCGGACGAGGACGCCGCCTCCTGGCCCCTCACCACCGTCGGTGAACTCGCGCGCGCGGGCGCCCTGTCCCTGCGCAGCGGAACGGGCGCCCCCGTGGACGCCCCGCAGGTCCCCGCACTCACCGTCCTCACCGGCCACGACGTCCGCGCCGGCACCGCGCCCTCCGGCACCCCCGACGACGCCGCCCCGGCCGACACGGCCCCCGTCTTCGCCGAAGTCGGCGACGTCGTCGTCCCCTTGCTCGGCGGCACCGTCGCCGCCCGCGTCGTGGACGAGGCGACGGCGGGCGCCGTACTCGGCCGCGGCCTCACCCTGCTGCGCCCCGACCCGGCCGCGCTCGACCCCTGGTTCCTCGCCGGATTCCTGCGCTCCGCCGTGGGCCGCCGCCAGGCCAGCAGCTACGCCTCCACCTCGGCGCGGCTCGACGTACGCCGACTGCGGCTGCCCCGCATCCCCCTGGAGCGCCAGCGCGCCTACGGCGTCCGCTTCCGGGCGCTCGCCGAGTTCGAGGACGCGCTGCGCCAGGCGGGGCGCGCCGGGGAGCAGTTGGTGCGCGGCCTGCACGACGGACTGACGGCAACGGTTCGGTACAACCCTTAACCGCTCCCCGGAGTCGGCCTATACGCTCGAACCCGCATCCGTTCGTTTTCCGGCCGTACGTTCCTTCGTGGGAACCGGGTACGGCCTCTTCAGGCACCAGGAGAGCAGCCATGCACGGCCCGGGCTACGCGCAGCCGCATCCACCGGCGCCCTCCGGCGGCACGCATGTGACCTTGCGCGTGGTCTTCGTCGTCCTCGCCGTCATCACCTGCGGACTCGCCGCGTGGGCGCCGCTGCTCCGGCTCGCCGTCGTGACGCGCAAGGCCCACGACTGGGTGCTGTTCGGGCTCGTGGCCGCCCTGGACGGCACGGCGCTCGTGCTCATCGCGGTCGACCCGGGCGACGACGAGTTCACCGGCTCCGGCAACGCGGGCATGGCCATCATGGTCTGCACGATGTTCGCCGCCGTCATCTACTACCTGGTCGCGGACATCCGCCACTTCGGCCGAACAGCCCTCCAGCAGGCCCAGTTCATGGGGTACGCGTCCGGGGCGCAGGCTCATCCCCAGGCCCAGCCGTCGTACGGCTACCCGCCCCAGCAGCCCGGCCCCGCCCCCGGCCCCGTCCACTTCCAGCAGACCCAGACCCACCTCCACCAGCCGCCCCAGGCCGAGCCGCCGTACCCCGCGCCGCAGCAGGCCCCGCACACCCCGCCGCCGCCCGCGCGCCCCGCGCCCGCCCGCATCCACCAGGTCCGGGCCGAACTCGACGAGCTCAGTGACTATCTGCGCAAGCAGGAAGGCGGCAGCTGACCGTGGCGGCAGGCACGGGTGCGGCGACCGGCGGCCGGGTCGTCGCCGGGCGCTATGAGCTCTCCACCCTCATCGGCCAGGGCGGCATGGGCCAGGTCTGGACGGCGTACGACCAGCGCCTGGACCGCCGCGTCGCCGTCAAGCTGCTGCGTCCCGACCGGGTCGCGGGCGCCGAGGCCGAGGAGCTGCGCCGCCGCTTCGTGCGCGAGTGCCGCGTCACCGCACAGGTCGACCACCCCGGCCTGGTCACCGTGCACGACGCGGGCAGCGAGCCCACCGAGGACGGGGACCTCTTCCTCGTCATGCAGTACGTGGACGGCGCCGACCTCGCCGACCACCTCGCCGAGAACAACCCCTACCCCTGGCAGTGGGCCGTCGCGGTCGCCGCGCAGCTGTGCGCCGTGCTCTCCGCGGTGCACGCCGTCCCGATCGTGCACCGCGACCTCAAGCCGCGGAACGTGATGGTCAAGCAGGACGGCACGGTCACCATCCTCGACCTCGGCATCGCCTCCGCCATCGACACGGACACCACCCGCCTCACCCACACCGGTTCCCCCATCGGCAGCCCCGCCTACATGGCCCCCGAGCAGGCGATGGGCGGCGCCGTGGGCCCGTACACCGACCTCTACGCCCTCGGCGTCCTGCTCCACGAACTCCTCAGCGGCGACGTCCCGTTCGCGGGCTCCACCGCCCTCGGCGTCCTCCACCGCCACCTCTACGAACCCCCGCTCCCGGTGCGCCGGCTGCGCCCCGAGGTCCCCGAAGCCCTGGAGAAGCTGGTCCTGCGCCTGCTCGCCAAGGACCCGCAGCACCGCCACGGCAGTGCCCAGGAGGTCTACGAGGACCTGCTTCCGCTGCTGCCCGCGCGCGGGGCCCCCACCGGCGGCCCCCTCGACCCGACCCGCCCCTTCCTGCGCCCGCACGCGCCCTGGCCGGACCGCGCCACGACCCCGGCGCCCACCCCCGGCACCCCACCGCCCCCGCCGGGCGGACCGCCCTCCGGCCCGCCCCAGCAGGACGTCGCGCGCGCCGTCGACGACGTCAAGCGCCTCCTCGGCGAGGGCCGCATCACGCAGGCCGTCGACATCCTCGGCGCCATCCTCCCGGCCGCCGCCGTCCAGCACGGCGAGCACTCACCCGTCGTCCGCACCCTGCGCAAGCAGTACGCCGCGACGCTCATGGACGACGGCCAGTACCGCCGCGCCCTGCCCGAGCTGCGCCGCCTCGCCGACGAGCGCGCCGCCGAGTCCGGCCAGGCCGACCCGCAGTCCCTCCAGTTCCGCCACGACGCGGCGATGTGCCTTGAACAACTGGGCGAACCGGCAGCGGCCCTGGCCGAATACCGCGCCCTGCTGCCCCACTACGAGAACCACTACGCCTCCGACGACCGCGCCCGCCCCCTCGAAATCCGCCGCCGCATGGGCCACTTGCTGCTCGCGCTCGGCGACCGCCCGGCCGCGCACGACACCCTGGCGCGCCTGCTCCTGGACGCGGAACGGCTGCACGGGTACGGCCATCCGTTCCCGGCGGAGATCCGCCGGACGCTGCAGTGGCTCGGACAGGTGCGCGGATAGCCCCCGTACGGCCCTCCACGGGGTACCTCAACTCCCGGGAAATCGTTGGTCGAATAGGTGGCCGAGGAGACGGCCACTGCCTACCATCGATCACTGCCGGACTTTGTGCGCCCGCCCGCCGCCCGACCACCACCCCTGGCCGAGGCGCTGCGCGCCGCCCGTCTTTGCAATCTCGCCTCCGGGAGGCCACCTTGCACCGCCGCTCCAGCCGTCGTCGCACCGCCCTCATCCTCTCCGCCGCGGCCCTCGCCGCGGCGCCCCTCCTGACCGCCTGCGGCAACGACGCGCACCCGGGCGCCGCGGCCGTCGTCGGCGGCGACCGCATCACGGTCAGCCAGCTGGAGAGCCGGGTGAACGAGGTGCGGGCCGCCCAGCGCAAGGCCATCCCCGACAGCCGGCAGTACGCCCAGGCCATCTCCAAGTCCGGCGGCCTCACCCGCGCGACGCTGCACTCGATGGTCCTCGACCGTGTGCTGCACCGCGCCGCGTCCGACGCGCGCGTGCACGTCAGCCGCCGCGAGGTGCAGGAGGCGCGGGCGGGCCTGGTCCAGCAGGCGGGCGGCGAGAAGGCCCTGCAGCAGGGCTACCTCCAGCAGTTCAACGTCGCCCCGGCCCGCATCGACGACAACCTCCGTACGGAGATCGAGGCCAACAAGCTCGCGAAGAAGCTGGGCCTCGACATGAACTCCCCCCAGGGCCAGGCCGAGTTCTGGAAGAACCTGACGGCGGCCTCCAAGAAGATGAAGGTCGACCTGAACCCGCGCTACGGCACGTGGGACGTGAACAAGAGCAGGCGCGTGGACGCGAAGACGCCATGGCTGCGTGAGGTGACGGCGGGGCCGTCGGCGGACGGGCAGAGCCAGGTGTAGCGGGCGGGCGCGGCGGGTCCGCGGACCGGTACGCAGCCGGGTCCGCGGCCACCGGCCTTCGTCCTTCTCGGGTGGCTGTCAGTGCGGTGGGTTACGTTCGACGGGTGAACGCATCAACGCCCCCGGCCGCCGCCGCTCCCCCCACCAGCGGTCGCGTCATCCTCCTCACCACCAGCCATCGCGTCGCCCCCGGCCTGCTCTCCTGGCCCGCCTGGCAGGCCCTGCACGTGGCGGACGAGGTCCTGTGCGCCGACGCCGCCCACCCCCAGCTGCCCTATCTGCGCGAGGCGGGCGTCGCGGTGGAGCAGGCGTCACCGTCCGCCCAGGAGCTGGTCGACGCCTGCGCGGGCGGCCGCACGGTCCTGGTGATCGCCACGGCAGAGGGCGACCGTCCGTTGACGGACGGCCTGGCCCGCCTGGCCGGTACGGGCCGCGTCCCGATGCCGGACCTGGAGCTGCTCCCCGCCTCGTACGACCTCCCCGGCGCCCGGCTGCTGGACCTGGTCCAGGTCATGGACCGCATCCGCCTCGAATGCCCCTGGTCGTCCCAGCAGACCCACAAGGGCCTGGCGAAGTACGCGATCGAGGAGGCGTACGAGCTGGTGGAGGCGATCGAGGACGGCGACCGCACGGAGCTGCGGGAGGAGCTCGGCGACGTCCTGCTGCAGGTCGTCTTCCACGCACGCATCGCGGAGGAGGCGTCCGGGGAGTCCGAGGGGGAGGAGCCGTTCTCCATCGACGACGTGGCCGGGACCATCGTCGAGAAGCTCATCCACCGCCACCCGCACGTCTTCGGCGAGGAGGCCGCCGAGACCCCCGAGGAGGTCAAGGACCACTGGCTGCGCACGAAGGCGGAGGAGAAGCGCCGCGAGTCGGTGACGGACGGGGTGCCGGTGGGCCAGCCCGGCCTGGCCCTGGCCGCGAAGCTCGCATCGCGCGTGCGCACGGCGGGACTTGAGGTGCCGCTGCCTTCGGGGGAGGGCATGGGCTATGAGCTGCTGCGGCTCGCGGTGGCGGCCGAGGCGGCGGGGGTGGACCCGGAGGCGGCGCTGCGGGGGGCCGCGCGGGCCTATCGGGACGCGGTGCGCGCTGTTGAGGGGGCGGGGGCGTAGCCGACGGGATTACGGTTGCTCCCTAGGGCTGGTTCGGCTGGTTCGGGGAGCAGGGGGCTTGCGTGGAGCGGGAGTTGGAGGTGCTGGCGGAGGCGGGGGCGCAGGTCCTGGTGCGCCAGCTGAGCAGAGCGCACCCCTCCAAGTGGGCGCGGGCGAGGTATGAGTTCACGGAGTTCTTCCGGCAGGCGGGCGTGGCGTCGGGGTACGAGGCCAACCTGGACCTGAGCCGGAGAGAGGCGCTGGGGGCCCCGGCGGGCGGGGAATTGCTGCTCCGGCTCCGCAAGAACTGGGAGCGGGAACTCTCCGTCGGTCTGGCGCGCAACGCCCGCAGCGCGGAGAAGCTGCGCTCGATCGTGGGCGAGTTCGGACCACGTCCGGAGTCCGGAGCCACAGTGGTGCCCTGTCCCGGATGCGGCGCCCTCAACTGGCCGGTCAACGCACTGTGCGAGGTCTGCGGGCGTGGCCTCCCGCCCCAGGAGAAGGCGGCTGACTCCCGGCGGACCCGGGAGAAGACGACTGATCCCCGGCCGGCCCGGCGGGCCCGGCGGACCCGGGAGAAGGCGGCCGATCCCCAGCAGCCCTCCGCCGTACGCAACACGATCGACGGCGGCACCTTCGCGGGCCCGGTGATCCCGTCGGGTGCCGTCGGCGAGGTCACCGTCCACCCGGTCCACGCCCAGGGCGACCACGTCGACTTCAGCAGTGGTGACTTCAAGGGCCCCGTCATCGGCGTCCAGAACAACTACGGCACTCAGCCGGACCCCAACACCCCGGCGACGGCCGACAGTTGGCCCACCCGCACCCAGCTCCGCCGCCTCGCCCTCGGCATCCACCCCGCCCGCAGGTCCGCCGACACCCCCGGACTCCCGCCCTACATCGCGCGGGACTGCGACGGCGAACTGGCCGACCTCGTGCGGGAGGCCACCGTCCACGGCGGCCTCGTCGTCGCCACGGGTGAGCCCATGTCCGGCAAGACGTCGACGGCCTGGGCGGCGCTGCGGGCGGGCGTGGCCAAGGACGCCCGCGTCTTCGTCGCCCAGCCCGGCACCGACCTGCACGACCTCCCCGCCCAGCTCCGCGGCCGCGACCGCACGAAGACGCACGTGGTGTGGCTCGACGACCTCGCGGCGCACCTCGACGAACAGGGCCGCACCGCCGGGCTCCTGGCTCAGCTCACCAGCGACGGCGTCCTCGTCCTCGCGACCATGCGCGACGAGACGTACGACATGCACCGCTTCGGTGGCCGCCCGGCCTCCCGGGTCCTGAGCGCGGCCCGGAAGACGGAGGTCCCGGGCCGGTGGAGCGAGGCCGAGCTGGCACGCCTCGCCGAGGCGGACGATGCGCGCCTCGTGGACGCCGTCCGCTGGCGCGGCGACCGCAGCGTTCCCGAATTCCTGGCCCTCGGACCGGAGTTGTGGGACGAGTGGCGCCGCGCCCGCCGCGCGAGCGGCAACCCCCTCGGCCACCTCCTGGTCCGCGCCGCGATCGACCTGGCCCGCTGCGGGCTGCCCCGGGGCGTGGACCGGGAACTCCTGAAGGTCGTCTGCGAGGCGTACGAGGAACACGAGCAGTACCGGGCGTACGGCGGTGGCACGGGCTTCGACGCGGCGCTCGCCTGGGCCACCGCACCCCGGCACGGCGGGCCCGGACTCCTCGTGCCCGGCGAGTGGGACGACACCTGGCGGGCCTGCGGATCCCTGATCGCGGACGCGGCCCGCGCACCCGCCGAGACGGGCCCCGTGCCGGACGGCTTCTGGGTCCGCGTCCACGAGGAGCTCGACGTCCACGACCCGCGTGAGCTGGCCGACTTCGTGACCTCGTTCCAGCAGATGCTCGTGCCGCGTGCGGCGACGGGCGACGCCTTCGCCCTGGACTGGCTCGGCGCCCTGGCCGAGTGCGCGGGGGACACGGAGACCGCCGAGGGCAGGTACGCCGAGGCCGCCTGCCTCGGCCACACCAAGGCCGCCGCCTCCCTGGGACGACTCCTCGCCCGGCGCGGCGCCGAAGCGGAAGCGATCCCGCACCTGGAGGCGGCGGCCGAGGCGGGCGAGCCCGGCGTCCTGACCCTCCTCGGGCTGCTCCACCGCAACCGGGCCGTCCACTACCTCCGCCGCGCCGAGTCCGACGGCGACGCCGAAGCGGCCGCCCGCCTCAAAGGCCCCCTCGTGCCGCCCGATGACGCCTCGGCGGCGCCCTGACCCTTAGTACCTTTGGCCCAGGGCGAGTTGACGCTGGGGATGGGTGATCGATGGACGCGGAGTTGGCGGCGCTGGCGGCTGCGGGGAGCTCGGCGCTGGTGCAGGCGGCGGCCACGGACGCGTGGGCGGCCCTGCGCGACCGAGTGGTGGAGCTCTTCGGGCGGAACCCGGAACTGCGGGAAGCGGAAGCGCGATTGCTCGACGGGTCCCGGGAGGCGCTCCTCGCCCCGGACGGCACCCCCGCACGCGGCGACGCCGAGGGCGAGCTGACCGGCGAGCTGCGCTTGCTCCTCGCCCAGAACCCGCGGGCCGCCGCCGAACTGCGGCGCATCATCGAGGAGTTCGAGCCCCCGGCGGACCGGAGCTCGCAGACCGCCGAGGTCACCAACACCCTCTCCGGCGGTGTCTTCCACGGCACCGTCGTCCAGGCGCACACCGTCGAGGACCTCAGCGTCCACCTGCCACCGGTCGAGGGCCACCAGATCGACTTCAGCGGCAGCGAGTTCAAGGGCACCGGCCCCGTCATCGGCGTCCAGAACAACTACGGCAACGACCACGGCCCCCAGCCGGGCGGCACCCACTCCGCCGACGGCTGGCCCCGCGTGGACGAACTGCGGCGCCTCTCCTTCGGCGTCCGTCCCACGAGCCGCTTCGGGGACGAGCCCGCCCTGCCGCCGTACGTGCCCCGGGACTGCGACGACACCCTCGGCGCCCTGGTGGCGCACGGCCTGCGCGAGGGCGGCCTCGTCGTGGTCATCGGCGAGCCGCTGTCCGGCAAGACGATGACGGCGGCCTGGGCGGCGCTCCACCCCGCGACCGGCCCCGGCACCCGCATCCACCGCCCCGACCCCGGCACGGACCTGCGCGACCTCCCCGCCCGGCTGCGCGGCGGCACGGGCCACTACATCGTCTGGCTCGACGACCTGGAAGGGCACCTCGGCGAGCACGGGCTCACGGCGGGGCTGCTCGCCCAGCTCACCCAGGAGCGGGCGCTCGTCCTCGCGACGATGCGCGACGAGGCGTACGCGCGCCACCGCTTCGGCGGCGCCGGCTCCCAGCGCGTCCTCGCCGGCGCCCGCACCGTCCACCTCGGCTGCGACTGGAGCGCACCGGAGCTCGGCCGGCTCGCGGACCGTGCCGCCGGCGACCCGCGCCTGGCGGCGGCCCGGAACCGCCACGGCGGCACCGGGGTCACCGAATTCCTCTCCGTGGCACCGGAGTTGTGGGAGGAGTGGCGGCACGCGGGCCGCGGGGGCAGTACGCACCTGCGCGGCCATCTCCTGGTGCGGGCCGCGATCGACCTGGCGCGGTGCGGGATCGAGGACGACATCCCGCTGGAGCTCCTGCTCGACATCCAGGGCCGGTACGCGGAGTACAAGGAGCAGGTGGCCGCCGGCGCCGGGCAGCAGACGCCGGCGGACGCCCTCGCCTGGGCCACGGCACCCCGGCACGGCGTGACCGGGCTCCTCGTGCCCGGGAGCGCGGACGACACGTACCGGGCGTACGGCTCCCTCGTCGCGGACGGCGCCCGCTCCGGGGAACTGCCGCCGCTCCTCGACGTGGTGTGGGTCCGTGCGGTCCTGGGCTCGAAGAAGCACGGGTTCGCCGCTCTCCCGGCCGTGACCGCGGGGTACCGGGCCGCCTTCCTGCCGCGCGCGGAGGGCGGCGAGGCCCAGGCGCAGTGCATGCTCGGGTTCTTCGCGGAGGACGCGGGCGACACGGAGGAGGCGGAGACCTGGCACCGCAAGGCGGCCGACCGCGGCCACATCGACTCCTGTGTCCAGCTGGGGAACCTCCTCGCCAGGCGCGGCGCCGGAGCGGACGCGATCCCCTACCTGGAGTCGGCCGCCGAGGCGGGGAAGCGGGAGGTGCTGCCCCTCCTCGGCCGCCTCCTCCAGGAGCGCGCCGTCCACTACCTGCGCCGCGCGGAGTCCCACGGCAACGCGGAGGCGGCGGCCCGCCTCAAGGGGCCGCTGGTGCCGCCCGACTCTCCCGTGGCGGACCCCGGGGCTCAGTACCGTTGACCGAGGGCGAGTTGAGGCGTTGGGGGCCGTGTCGTGTCGGAGTCGGAGATCACCACGCTCGTGGCCGCCGTGAGCTCCGCGCTCGTGCAGGCCATGGCGACGGAGGCGTGGCCGACCGTACGGGACCGCGTCGCCGGTCTGTACGGGCGGCGGGCGGCGGCGGAGGCCGTGCGGCTCGACGCGGCCCGGGCGGAGCTGCTCGCCGGGGACCGGGACGGGGGACACGAGGACGACGCGCAGGCCGAGTGGCGTGCGCAACTGCTCGGGCTGCTCGCCGACAACCCGGGCGCCGCCGAGGAACTCCGCGATGTGGCCGAGGAGTTCGAGCCCCTGGCGGACGACAGCCCGCAGGTGTGCAACAGCGTGCCGGGCGGCCGCGCCGAGACCATCGTGCAGGCGGGCACGGTCACCTCGCTCACGGTCCACGAACGACCGGCACCGCAGGTCTCCCGCGACCACGTCGACTTCAGCAAGGGCACCTTCCACGGCTCGGTCATCGGCGCCCAGCACATCTACGACTCCCGGGGCAGCGGCGCCCGCACCCCCGACTGGCGCCCCGCCCAGGAGCTCGGCCCCGCCGAGATCGGCGTCCGCCCCACCCGCCGGGTCCCCGGCCTCCCGGACATCCCGCCCTACGCCGCCCGTGACATCGACCCCGAGCTCGCCGCCGCCCTCGACGGCGGCGGCCTCGTCCTGCTCCTCGGCAAGCCCTGCTCCGGCACGTCGTACACGGCCTGGAACGCCCTGCGCGCCCTGGACGGCCACCAGGTCTACGCCCCCGAGCGCGGCGCCGACCTCCGGGCACTGCTCGGTCCGGTCAAGGAGAACCCGGGGCAGTACGTCCTGTGGCTCGACGACATCGAGGGACACCTCGGTGAACGGGGCCTGGAACCAAGTCTGTTGGAGCGGTTCAAGGTGCTCGGCGTGCGCATCCTCGCCACGATGGACCCCGACACCTACTACGAGCGCAGGACCGGCTCCCGTCCCGGCGACCGCGCCATCGCGCATGCGCGGACCGTCGAACTGCCGGGGCGGTGGACCGAGGCGGAGCTCGCCCGCCTGGCCGAGCACACCGAGGACCCACGCTCGTACGAGGCGTACCTGTGGTCCGAGAACGCGGGCCCACCGGCCCACCTGGCCCTCGGCCACCTCCTGCACGAGGAGTGGCAGCGCCTCAGCGCCCGGGACGCCGACCCGGCGGGCGTCGCGGTCGTACGGGCGGCGCTGGACGTGGCGCGGTGCGGGTACGCGGCGGCGGTGCCGCTGAAACTGCTGGTGGCCCTCGGGGCGCCGGGCGAGACGACGGAGTGGGCGGCGACGGAGCGGTGCGGGTACGCCGGGTTTCTGCTGCCGGGGGAGGAGCCGGGGACGTGGCGGGCGCACGGGGCGCTGGTGGCGGGGGAGTTGAGGGTGGGGAGGCCGGTCACGGACGACCTGCAGTGGGAGGTGTACGACGCGACCAAGCCTGACTCCCCGGAGGAGCGTGCGGTCATCGATGGACTGGTCCCAGTGCTGCGTTCTCGCGCGGCGGCCGGTGACGTGGACGACGCGTACGCACTGAGCATGGAGTTCACCTCCGGAGATGAGAGCGATGAGTGGCTGCGCGCGGCCGCGGACGGAGGCCATGCGGGCGCGGTCGCCAGGCTTGCCGATCGACTCTTGGACCAGGGCAGGACGGACGAGGCCCTCCCCTACCTGGAGCGTGCCGCCGCGAACGGTGCCGTCTGGGCCATCGGCGAGCTCACCCGCCGCCACCTCGCCCTCGCCCTGGCCGAAGGGCGCCTCACGAAAGCCGTCGTGGGCCGGCCTGTCCAAGCGGTGGCCGTCGGCGATCTCATGGCCGGTACGCCGGGCCGGGAAGCCGAGGCGATGCGGCACTATCTCAGGGCCTGGCAGGGCGGCAGCGCCGACGCCGCCCTGCGCATCGCCGGACTCCTCCGGGACCAGGGCCGTTCCGACGAGGCCGAAGCCTGGTACCGCCACGCGGCCGAGGCACGGGACACCATCGCCGCCCACAGCCTCGGCGTGCTCCTCTCCACCACGCCGGGCCACGACCCCGCCGAGGTCGAGCAGCTCTTCACTCGCGCTGCCGACGCCGGTCACGCGCAGGCGGCAACCGCTCTCGGCGTCCTGAAGGAGGGCCGAGGCGACATGAAGGCCGCACACGCCCTCTACAAGAAGGGAGACGCAGGCGGTGACCCCGAAGCCGCCTACCGGATCAGCCGCCTCGCGAAGGACCCCAAGATCCGTAAGGCATGGCTCAAGCGGGCCGCCATCCGCGGCCACTACCAGGCAGGCAAGGAAACCGGCGCGTTCGAGCCGCCCCCCGCTCCGGATACCGTCAAGAAGTGACCGACAGCTCTACCCCGACGCCTGAGACCCCCGCGACCCCCGCGACGCCCGAGACCCCCACCGTGCCGAACGCCACACCGGGCCCCACGCCGGAACTCTTCACCTGGGAATTCGCCACCAACCCCTACCCCGCCTACGCCTGGCTCCGCACCCACACCCCCGTACACAAGGCGACCCTCCCCAGCGGCGTCGAGGCATGGCTGGTCACCCGGTACGCGGACGCCCGGCAGGCCCTCGCCGACCAGCGGCTCTCCAAGAACCCGGACCACCACGCCGAGCCCTCGCACGCCAAGGGCAAGACCGGCATCCCGGGGGAGCGCAAGGCCGAGCTGATGACGCACCTGCTCAACATCGACCCACCGGACCACACCCGGCTGCGCCGCCTCGTCTCGAAGGCGTTCACCCCGCGCCGCGTGGCCGAATTCGCGCCGCGCGTGCAGGAGTTGACCGACCAGCTCATCGACCGGTTCGCGGCGGAGGGCGAGGCCGACCTCATCCACGACTTCGCCTTCCCGCTCCCCATCTACGCGATCTGCGACCTGCTCGGTGTCCCGCGCGAGGACCAGGACGACCTGCGGGACTGGGCGGGCATGATGATCCGCCACGGCAAGGGCCCGCGCGGCGGCGTCGCCCGCTCCGTGAAGAAGATCCGGAACTACCTCGTCGAGCTCATCCACCGCAAGCGCGACGAGCCGGGCGACGACCTGATCTCCGGCCTCATCCGGGCCTCCGACCACGGCGAGCACCTCACGGAGAACGAGGCCGCGGCGATGGCCTTCATCCTCCTGTTTGCCGGTTTCGAGACGACCATCAACCTCATCGGCAACGGCACGTACGCTCTGCTGACGCACCCAGAACAGCGCGAGCGGCTCCAACTCGCCCTGAGGGAAGGCGATGTCGGCCTCCTGGAGACCGGCATCGAGGAACTCCTGCGCTACGACGGCCCGGTGGAGCTGGCGACCTGGCGGTTCGCCACCGAGCCGCTCACCATCGGCGGCCAGGACATCGCCGTCGGCGACCCCGTCCTCGTCGTGCTCGCCGCCGCCGACCGGGACCCGGAGCGCTTCGAGGGGCCCGACACCCTCGACCTCGCGCGCGCCGACAACCAGCACCTGGGGTACGGGCACGGCATCCACTACTGCCTCGGCGCGCCCCTCGCCCGGCTGGAGGGGCAGCGGGCGCTCGCCACCCTCCTCACGCGCCTGCCCGACCTGCGGCTCGCGGCGGAACCTGCCGATTTGCGCTGGCGCGGCGGGCTCATCATGCGCGGACTGCGCACGCTGCCGGTGGAGTTCACGCCCCCGGAGAACTCGGCCGGAAGCGACGGAAGCTGACGTTCCGTCAGGGCTGTGACTTTCACGTGATCTCCGCTGCATCGACTTGTGACAAGCGTTCGAGTCCCGCTACGTTCACCAGTCATCGCGGCACCACCCGCGACCGTGGCGTCCTCCGCCGCGGCAGCCACGGAAAGGCACGCGCATGCTCTCCGGGAACGGTCGTCACCGTCGCCCCCGTCAGGCCCCTGCTCTCGTCGTCGCGGCGGGGGTCGCCGGATCTGCCATCGCCATCCCGCTGCTCGGCGCCACCAGTGCGAGCGCCGCGGACGCCGCGACCTGGGACCGGCTCGCGGAGTGCGAGAGCGGTGCCTCCTGGAGCGCCAACGAGGGCAACGGCTATTACGGCGGGCTGCAGTTCTCGCAGGAGGTCTGGGAGAACTACGGCGGTCTCGACTACGCGCCGAGCGCCGACCAGGCCAGCCGCTCCCAGCAGATCGCCGTCGGCGAGAAGGTGCTGAAGGACCAGGGCCCCGACGCCTGGCCGAGCTGCTCCGCGGTGGCCGGACTCACTCAGGACGGCACCGCCCCGGACGTCGACCCGGGCGCTCCCACTCCGGTGCCCACCGACTCCTCGGACCCGTCTGACGCCCCGTCCGACCCCTCGTCGGAGACCCCCGGCGGCAGTGACAGCGGCAGCGACGGTGGCGACACGCCCGGCGGTGGTGACTCCGCCGGAGACAAGAATCACGACGAGCCGGGCAACACGGACGAGACGTCCAAGCCGTCCGACGACGCCTCGAAGCCCTCCGAGGGTTCCGCCGAGCCCTCCGACGGTGCCTCCGAGCCCGCGGACGACGGGGCCGAGCCGTCCCCGTCCAAGCCCTCCGGGAGCGAGGGCGGCGAGGGCAGCGAGGACCCGGACAAGTCCGGCCAGGACGGGCCCACTTCCCCCGGCGACGACGAGGCCGGCCCCGCGCCCGCCCCGTCCGACTCCACGCCCTCCAGCGGCGGCCGCCACCGCGGCGGGCACGCCGACGAGGGGGCCCACGACGGCGCCAAGGACCGCTCGGGGCGCCACGCCTCCCGCGGGCAGTCGCGCGACAAGGACGCGGCCGACGGCACCTACACGGTCCGCCCTGGGGACAGCCTCTCGGCGATCGCCGACGACCTTGACGTGCACGGCGGATGGCCCGCCCTCTACGACGGCAACAAGAAGGCCGTCGGAGCCGACCCGGACCTCATCCTTCCCGGTCAGCGCCTCGATCTGGGCGAAAAGTAAGGGAAGTTGACGGTAGGCACCCGGCCTCCTTATTCGTAAATGTCCGGTTTGGCGCGAGTGAGAGATGGGTCTCAGAAGCCCTGATCGTCTTTGAAATTCCGGGGATCGCGTGCCTACGGTCATCACCGCTCGCCACTGCGGGCCCCGCCGGTCGGTACGCCGAATCCTGCCAACCGCCGGACGGGAACAGTCGTCGCGTCAAGCGCCGTAGGCAGGAGCGGGGGACCCAAGGTTTGCGCCGGGCCCACCCGGACGGTGGCTCAACACATGAGCCGCCGGACGGGGTTGGGAACGGCTAGGGGTTAAGTCGCGCTCAAGGAAGCGCGGCCGGGCACTCACTGGCCCGAACCCGACAGCTCACCTCGCAGGCGTCGGTGAGGGGATCTAACTCATGCTGCGTTCCAGCAAGGGCAAGCACCGTCGTCCGTCCAAGGCCACCCGCGTCGTCACGCTCGCCGGTGTCACCGGCGTCGCCGCCGCCGCCCCGCTGATGGCGGCCGGCTCCGCCTCCGCCGCCACCGGCTCCGAGTGGGACGCCGTCGCCCAGTGCGAGTCCGGCGGCAACTGGTCCATCAACACCGGCAACGGCTACCAGGGCGGCCTGCAGTTCTCGCCGTCGACCTGGTCCGCCTACGGCGGCACCAAGTACGCGCCCACCGCCGACAAGGCGTCCAAGGCCCAGCAGATCGAGATCGGCGAGAAGGTCCTCGCGGGCCAGGGCAAGGGTGCCTGGCCGAGCTGTGGCGTCGGCCTCTCCAACGCCTCGTACAGCGGTGGCGGCTCCACCGAGCAGCAGCAGCCGCAGCAGCAGGCCCCGAAGCCGAAGCCGAAGCCGCAGCCGCAGGCCGAGCGCACCGAGCAGGCCCCGCAGCAGCAGCAGAAGCCGCAGGCCCAGCCGCAGCAGACCGCCCCGAAGTCCGACTCGAAGAAGACCGTCGAGACCCCGACCGGCAAGACGGTCAAGAAGGGCGACGGCGAGTACAAGGTCAAGAAGGGCGACACGCTCTCCAAGATCGCCGAGTCGCACCACGTCAAGGGCGGCTGGCAGAAGGTCTACAAGCTCAACGGCGACATCATCGACGACGCCGACTTCATCTACCCGGGCCAGCAGCTGCACCTCAGCTGAGGCTGAGGCGAGCCGCACCTCAGTGAGCTGAGGCGGCCCTCCCGCCCTGACCTGCCGCAGGGCACCCCCGTCCCCACGGGCTCCCCGCCCCGGTGCGCGTATCCCCCGTACGCACCGGGGCGGGGGCATGTCCGGGCACCCGTCCGACCCCCGGCCCGGCCCCCTTGTTCGCTACTAGCGAGTAGAGAAGATGGGCTTACGCCCTGATTCCAAGGTATTTGGGCCCCTGTTCGTCCCAGGAGGCGGGCGGTCGGCTGGCCGAAGCTCCGGAGCCCGTTAGGCTCAGGAGACGCAGGGCCAAAGCGACCCCGCGTACCGCGCGTACTCGCGTCACATCCCAGAAGGAGATGCTCGTGCCGTCCATCGACGTCGTCGTAGCCCGGGAAATCCTGGACTCCCGAGGCAACCCCACGGTCGAGGTCGAGGTCGGCCTCGACGACGGCAGCACGGGTCGTGCTGCTGTCCCGTCCGGCGCCTCCACCGGTGCCTTCGAGGCCATCGAGCTCCGTGACGGTGACCCCAACCGCTACCAGGGCAAGGGTGTCGAGAAGGCCGTCCTCGCCGTCATCGAGCAGATCGGCCCGGAGCTCGTCGGCTACGACGCCACCGAGCAGCGCCTGATCGACCAGGCCATGTTCGACCTGGACGCCACCGACAACAAGGGCTCGCTCGGCGCCAACGCCATCCTCGGCGTCTCGCTCGCCGTCGCGCACGCCGCCTCCGAGGCGTCCGACCTGCCGCTGTTCCGCTACCTCGGTGGCCCGAACGCGCACCTGCTGCCCGTCCCGATGATGAACATCCTGAACGGCGGGTCGCACGCCGACTCGAACGTCGACATCCAGGAGTTCATGATCGCCCCGATCGGCGCGGAGTCCTTCTCCGAGGCCCTGCGCTGGGGCACCGAGGTCTACCACACCCTCAAGAAGGTCCTGAAGGACAAGGGTCTGTCCACCGGCCTCGGCGACGAGGGCGGCTTCGCCCCGAACCTGGACTCCAACCGCGCCGCGCTCGACCTCATCCTCGAGGCCATCAAGCAGGCCGGCTACGTCCCCGGCGAGCAGATCGCCCTGGCGCTCGACGTCGCCGCGTCCGAGTTCTACAAGGACGGCAAGTACGAGTTCGAGGGCAAGTCCCGCTCGGCCGCCGAGATGACCGAGTACTACGAGGAGCTCGTCTCCGCGTACCCGCTCGTCTCCATCGAGGACCCGCTGTTCGAGGACGACTGGGCCGGCTGGAACGTCATCACCGAGAAGCTGGGCGAGAAGGTCCAGCTGGTCGGCGACGACCTGTTCGTCACCAACCCGGAGCGCCTGGCCCGCGGCATCGAGGAGAACTCGGCCAACGCCCTGCTCGTCAAGGTCAACCAGATCGGCTCGCTGACCGAGACGCTGGACGCCGTCGAGATGGCCCAGCGCAACGGCTTCAAGTGCATGATGTCCCACCGCTCCGGCGAGACCGAGGACGTCACCATCGCCGACCTGGCCGTCGCCACCAACTGCGGCCAGATCAAGACCGGCGCCCCGGCCCGCTCCGAGCGCGTCGCCAAGTACAACCAGCTCCTGCGCATCGAGGAGATCCTCGACGACGCCGCGGTCTACGCCGGCCGCAGCGCCTTCCCGCGCTTCAAGGGCTGATCCCCCGGGGCTACGCGCTAGCCCGTCGTACGTACGTCCCCGTACTCGGTCCCGTACCGTGTGCGGGGACGTCCGCACGTACAGGGGAGGCGGGAGACATGGCCGTGAAGGACCGGGACCGGTTCTCCACCGCGGCGCGGCTGCGGGTGCTCGGCGAGCAGACCGCGGCCCGCGTCTACCGCTCCCAGACCAAGCGCCAGGCCCGCCGCTCCCGGCTCACCGGCCGCGCCGCGCTCCTCGTCCTGGTGGTCTGCTCCCTGGTCGTCGCCCTCGCCTACCCGATGAGGCAGTACGTCTCGCAGCGCGCCGACATCGCGGAGCAGCGCCGCGAGCAGGCCGCCCGCCGCGCGGCCGTGGAGCGGCTCCGCGACGAGAAGGCCCGCTGGCAGGACGACGCGTACGCGGAGCAGCGCATCCGGGAGCGGCTGCACTACGTGCGCCCGGGGGAGACCGGCTTCATCGTGATCGACCCCGACGCGGCGAAGCCGTCGCGCGCCGAGCAGGGCTCGTCGGACCGCCCCTGGTACTCGAACGTGTGGGACGGCGTGGACAAGGCCGACCGCACCGACGACGAGTGACCACCCCGCTCACCCCGCTCACCCTCGCTTCCCCCCCGCTCACCCCAGAACAGCAGACAGGCGAAAGACAGGCATGGACACCCCGCCGCCCAGCACCCCGCGCACCGAGCCCACCGACGCCGACGTCGAGGCATTCAAGGAGCAGCTCGGCCGCCCGCCGCGCGGTCTGCGGGCCATCGCGCACCGCTGCCCCTGCGGTCAGCCGGACGTCGTGGAGACGGCGCCGCGTCTCCCGGACGGCACGCCGTTCCCGACGACGTACTACCTGACGTGCCCGCGCGCGGCCTCCGCGATCGGCACGCTCGAGGCCAACGGCGTCATGAAGGAGATGTCGGAGCGGCTCAAGACGGACCCCGAGCTGGCCGCGAAGTACCGCGCCGCGCACGAGGACTACATCGCGCGCCGCGACGCCATCGAGGTCCTCGAGGGCTTCCCCAGCGCGGGCGGCATGCCGGACCGGGTGAAGTGCCTGCACGTCCTGGTGGGCCACTCGCTGGCCGCGGGCCCGGGCGTGAACCCGCTGGGCGACGAGGCCATCGCGATGCTCCCGGAGTGGTGGCGCAAGGGCGCCTGCGTGACCTCCGAGGCCGGAGAGTAGGCCGTTTCCGTTGTGGGCAGGCGTTCCGCACGGCGGAACGGGTGGGCACAACCCCCGTCGCAGGGGGCCGATAACAGCGAGGAGAACTCACAGTGACCCGCGTCGCGGCGATTGACTGCGGAACGAACTCGATCAGGCTGCTCGTGGCAGACGCTGACCCGGACACGGGGGAACTCGTCGACCTGGACCGGCGGATGACGATCGTCCGCCTGGGACAGGGCGTGGACAAAACCGGCCGCCTCGCCCCGGAGGCGCTGGAGCGCACCTTCGCGGCCTGCCGCGAGTACGCCGCGGTCATCAAGGAGCACGGCGCGGAGAAGGTCCGCTTCGTGGCGACCTCGGCCTCCCGCGACGCCGAGAACCGCGACGACTTCGTCCGCGGCGTCCTGGACATCCTCGGCGTGGAGCCGGAGGTGATCAGCGGCGACCAGGAGGCGGAGTTCTCCTTCACGGGCGCGACGAAGGAGCTCAAGGGGAGGGACGATCTCGCCAAGCCCTACCTGGTCGTGGACATCGGCGGCGGCTCGACCGAGTGCGTGGTGGGCGACGACACCGTACGGGCGGCCCGTTCCGTGGACGTCGGCTGTGTCCGCATGACCGAGCGCCACCTCACGGTCGACGGCGCCGTCACGGACCCGCCGACCGCCGCGCAGCTCGACGCGATCCGCGCCGACGTCGAGGCTGCCCTCGACCTCGCCGAGCAGTCCGTGCCGCTGCGCGAGGCCCGCACCCTGGTCGGCCTCGCCGGGTCGGTCACGACGGTCGCGGGGATCGCGCTCGGGCTCCAGGAGTACGACTCGGCGGCGATCCACCACTCCCGGATCCCGTACGAGTCGGTGCGCGAGATCGCGGACCGTCTCGCGGGCTCCACGCACGCCGAGCGGGCCGCGATCCCGGTGATGCACCCGGGCCGGGTGGACGTCATCGCCGCGGGCGCCCTGGTGCTGCTCGCGATCATGGAGCGGACCGGTGCGCGCGAGGTCGTGGTGTCGGAGCACGACATCCTCGACGGCATCGGCTGGTCGATCGCCTGAGCAGGTCAGGCACCGTCTGAGCGCTCGCCGGGGGGCCGAAAGGCCCCCCGGCGCGGGTCTGACGACGTCCTGTCGGAAACCTTCGTGAAGTTCTTCACAAGGAAATCGGCCCCGTTGGGCGAAGTTCAGGGCCTTAGGGCCCCCGAATGTGGTCGCAGGGCCCCCGGGGTCCGCATCCGCGCCCCGTTGCGGGGGTGTTGCCGACGTATGAACCGGGCAGTGGTCCACTCCGTACGGGAGCCAAGAGGGGCAGCTCACAAGGGGTGGACAACGACTCGCGTTACACCGTGGTTCCCTCACGCCGCCATGACCTCCGTCACGTGGGCGGCGAAGTGTAGCAGAGCCCCCACCCATGCTTGTGAAGGGGCGCACGAGCGACCCCCTCGAAGGGGGTGGATACTCGATGGCATGAGCACCACGGAGCGTCCCAGGATCCTCGTAGTAGGCGGTGGGTACGTAGGCCTGTACGCAGCTCGACGCATTCTGAAGAAGATGCGCTACGGAGAGGCGACCGTCACGGTCGTCGACCCGCGCTCGTACATGACGTACCAGCCCTTCCTCCCCGAAGCTGCGGCCGGCAGCATCTCGCCTCGGCACGTCGTCGTCCCGCTGCGACGCGTGCTGCCCAAGGCGGAAGTCCTCACCGGCCGGGTCACCACCATCGACCAGGACCGCAAGGTCGCCACGATCGCGCCGCTCGTCGGCGAGGCGTACGAGCTGCCTTTCGACTACCTCGTCATCGCGATGGGCGCGGTCTCCCGCACCTTCCCGATCCCCGGTCTCGCCGAGCAGGGCATCGGCATGAAGGGCATCGAGGAGGCCATCGGCCTGCGCAACCACGTCCTCGAGCAGCTCGACAAGGCTGACTCCACGACCGACGAGGAGGTCCGCCGCAAGGCGCTGACCTTCGTCTTCGTCGGCGGTGGCTTCGCGGGTGCGGAGACCATCGGCGAGGTCGAGGACATGGCCCGCGACGCGGCGAAGTACTACACCAGCGTGAAGCGCGAGGACATGCGCTTCGTGCTCGTCGACGCCGCGGACAAGATCCTCCCCGAGGTCGGCCCCAAGCTCGGCCAGTACGGCAAGGAGCACCTGGAGAGCCGCGGGGTCGAGGTCTACCTCTCGACGTCGATGGACTCCTGCGTCGACGGCCACGTGGTCCTGAAGAACGGCCTCGAGGTCGACTCCAACACCATCGTGTGGACCGCGGGCGTCAAGCCCAACCCGGCGCTGCAGCGCTTCGGTCTGCCGCTCGGCCCGCGCGGCCACGTCGACACTCAGACGACCCTCCAGGTCCAGGGCACCGACTACATCTGGGCCGCGGGCGACAACGCCCAGGTGCCGGACATGGTCGGCCGCAAGGCGGGCAACGAGAACGCCTGGTGCCCGCCGAACGCCCAGCACGCGCTGCGGCAGGCGAAGGTCCTCGGCGACAACGTGATCTCCGGTATGCGGGGCTTCCCGCAGAAGGAGTACAGCCACGCCAACAAGGGTGCGGTCGCCGGTCTCGGCCTGCACAAGGGCGTCGCGATGATCGTCATGGGCAAGATGAAGATCAAGCTCAAGGGCCGTCTCGCCTGGTACATGCACCGCGCGTACCACGGCATGGCGATGCCGACGTTCAACCGCAAGATCCGTGTCTTCGCGGACTGGACGCTCGGCATGTTCCTCAAGCGCGAGGTCGTCTCCCTCGGTGCGATGGAGACGCCGCGCGAGGAGTTCTACGAGGCGGCCAAGCCCGCGCCGAAGCCTGCGGCCGCCAAGGTCGAACCGGCCGTGGCTCCCGTCGAGGAGAAGGCCAAGGCGTCCTAGCGGAC
This sequence comes from Streptomyces sp. NPDC059009, assembly GCF_042740175.1. Taxonomy (NCBI): domain Bacteria; kingdom Bacillati; phylum Actinomycetota; class Actinomycetes; order Kitasatosporales; family Streptomycetaceae; genus Streptomyces; species Streptomyces sp. NPDC059009. The sequence continues at coordinate 57,618 of NZ_JBHYJB010000023.1, forward strand.
GGCTGAAGCGAACCGAAGGGCCCCCTGCCATCCGTGGTGCAGGGGGCCCTTCGGCGTTCCCGGGTGCCGTCGGCGGGTCCGGGAGCCGAGCGAGACCCATGGCGCCTACATGTATTTTGCTCATCCGTAACGCGGCAACGGGACTGCGGTGGCGCCCTGTTGGTGTTTACGTGGTGTTGGACCGTTCCGTTCCGGGATCCGTTCACCACGGAGGTGTGCGCCATGCAGGACGCCGCACTGCGGCTGAAGAACCTCGCCGAGCAGCTGTTGGGAGGACCGCTTCCCCTGCGCATCCGCGCCTGGGACGGCTCCGAGGAGGGCCCGCCCGGAGCCCCCGTACTGGTGGTGCGTCACCGCCGCGCCCTGCGCCGCCTCCTGTGGAAGCCGGGCGAACTGGGGCTCGCCCGCGCCTGGGTGGCAGGGGACATCGATGTCGACGGGGACCTGTACCGGGCGCTCGACGCGCTGGCCGGGTTCATCTGGGAGCGGGCGCCGCGGCAGGAAGGGGAGGCGAAGAGCCTCGCCCAGTCGCTGCGCGACCCGGAGGTCCGGGCCGCGGCCCGCTCGCTGCTCGCCCTCTCCGCGCCGTTCCTGCCGCCCGCCCCGCCCCGCGAGGAGATGCGCCGGCGCGGCCGCCTCCACCTGCACACCAAGGGCAGCGACCGGCAGGCCATCAGCCACCACTACGACGTCGGCAACGACTTCTACGAGCTGGTGCTCGGCCCGTCGATGGTCTACTCGTGCGCCTACTGGGAGTCGCCGGACGCCACCCTTGAGGACGCGCAGCGCGACAAGCTCGGACTCATCGCCCGCAAGCTCGACCTGAAGCCCGGCATGCGGCTCCTGGACGTCGGCTGCGGCTGGGGCTCCATGGCCATCCACGCGGCCCGCGAGTACGGCGTGAGCGTCGTCGGTGTGACCCTCTCCCAGGAGCAGGCCGCCTACGCCCGCAAGCGGGTCGCCGACGAGGGGCTCACCGACCGGGTGGAGATCCGCGTCCAGGACTACCGCGACGTGCGGGACGGCCCGTACGACGCGATCTCCTCCATCGGCATGGCCGAACACGTCGGCGCCGAGCGGTACTTGGAGTACGCACAGGACCTGTACGCCCTCCTGAAACCCGGCGGGCGGCTCCTGAACCACCAGATCGCGCGGCGCCCGCAGGCCGACGAATCGGCGTACTCGGTGGACGAGTTCATCGACGCATACGTGTTCCCGGACGGCGAGCTCGCCCCGGTCGGCACCACCGTGTCCCTGCTCGAACGCGCCGGGTTCGAGGTGCGCGACCTGGAGGCCATCCGCGAGCACTACGCCCTCACGCTGCGCCGCTGGGTCGCGAACCTGGAGGCCCGCTGGAAGGAGGGCCAGCGCCTCACCTCGCCGGGCCGGGCGCGCGTCTGGCGCCTCTACATGGCGGCGTCGGCCCTCGCCTTCGAGCGCAACCGGATCGGGGTCAACCAGGTCCTCGCGGTGAAGACGGAGGAGAGCGGGGCGGCCCACCTGCCGCTGCGGGCGCGTAGCTGGCGCTGAGGCGCCACCTCGCGGTGCGTACGAAGAAGGGCCCCGTGCGAGAGCGCACGGGGCCCGACTCTCGTATGGCTACTCGGACTTGATCGCCTGCAGCGGGTTCAGCCGTGCCGCGGACCGGGCCGGCCAGACGGCCGCCAGGACGCCCACGAGCGCCGCGATCCCCAGGAAGACCGCGATGCGGCCGACGGGGACCTCCATCGCGTACGTCTTCACGGTGTTGCCGATCGTGCCGCCCGCGATCCAGCCGAGGAAGAGGCCGAGGCCGATGCCGAGCACCGCGCCGAACAGGGAGATGACGACCGACTCCAGGCGCACCATCTGCTTGACCTTCGCGCGGTCGAGGCCGATCGCGCGGAGCATCCCGATCTCGTGCTTCCGCTCGAAGACCGACATGGCCAGGGTGTTGATGACGCCGAGCACCGCGATCAGGATCGCCATGGCGAGCAGCCCGTACAGCATGTTCAGGAGCATGTTGATGGCGCCGCCGATCTCGTTGCTGATCGCCTGCTTGTCCTGGATCTTGATGGCGGGGTTGTCGCCGAGGGCCTTGACGACGGTGTTCTCGGCCGTGTCGGAAGCGCCGTCCTTCATCTTCAGCAGGACCTGCTGATCGGCGATCTTGTCGAGGTGCGGGTCGACGACGGAGGTCGGCGTGAACAGGCCGTCGATCATCTCGTTCTGCTCGTAGACGCCCGCGACCTTCAGGTTCACGGTCTTCTTGTCGTCGAACCTCACGGGGATCGTGTCGCCCGCCTTGAGGCCCTTCTCGTCGGCGGTCGCCTTGTCGACGAGCGCCGCGTTGCCCTTGAGGCCGGCGAGGGAGCCGCTGGTGAAGTCGAGGCTGACCAGCTTGCCGAAGTCCTTCGCGTCGACGCCGGAGATCTTGCTGTAGCTGCCGTCGGCCTCGCCGTAGGCGGCGCGCAGCGGGGAGCTCGCCTCGACGTCGGGCAGCGCGGCCAGCTTCTTGTGGACCGTGGGGGCCAGCGGCTGGTAGTTCGCCATGGAGACGGTGTAGTCGGCCTTCAGGGAGCCGGCGGCCATCTTGTTGATGGCGCTGCTCATGGAGGTCGCGACGACCGTCATCGCGGTGATGAGGGTCAGGCCGATCATCAGGGCCGAGGCCGTGGAGGCCGTACGGCGCGGGTTGCGCACCGAGTTGAGCCGGGACAGCTTGCCGGTGACGCCGAAGGGCTTCAGGAGCGGGGCCGACGCGGCGATGAAGGGCCGGGACAGCAGCGGGGTCAGGACGATGACGCCGACGAGCACGATGCCCGCGCCGCCCGACTTCACGTAGTTGTCGTCCATGAAGAGCATGAGCACGCCGAGGGCGACGATCAGCGAGCCGATGGTGTTGCGGACCACCAGGCCGCGGACGGTCGGCGTCGCGTGCACGCTGTTCATCGCGGCGACCGGCGGGATCTTCGCGGCGCGGCGGCCCGGCAGCCAGGCGGCCAGCATGGTCACGACCACGCCGATGAGCAGCGCGACGAGGATCGTCGTCGGGGCGATGACGAGCGGCCCGTCGGGCAGCGAGGCACCGGCGGAGTTCATCAGGGACTCCAGGCCCACGGCCACGCCGATGCCGAGCGCGAAGCCGGTGACGGCGGCGACCAGGCCGACGATGCCCGCCTCGATGAGCACGGAGCGCGTCACCTGGCGGCGCGAGGCACCGACGGCGCGCATCAGGGCGAGCTCCTTGGTGCGCTGGGCGACCAGCATGGTGAAGGTATTGGCGATGATGAAGATGCCGACGAAGAGCGCGATCCCGGCGAAGATCAGCAGGACCTGGCTCATCGAGCTGGTCTGCTGCTCGATCATGGAGTCCTGGTCGGCGGAGAGTTGTGAGCCGGTCTTGGCCTCGGTGTCCTTCGGCAGGATCTTCTCGACGGAGCCCTTGAGCGCGCTCTCGCCCGTCCCGGCGGCGGCCTTGACGTCGATCTCGTCGTACTCGCTCTTGCCGAGGGCCTTGCGGGCGGTGTCGTTGTCGAAGACGACGAGGGAGCCGCCCGCGAGGACGCTGCCGTCGTCGGTGTCGAAGATGCCGCTGACCTTGGCGGTCTTCACGGGCCCGTCGGTGGAGTAGCGGACGGTGTCGCCCACCTTGTAGCCGGTGCGCTCGGCGGTACGGGAGTCCAGGGCGATGCCCGCCGCGGACGTCGGGGCGGCGCCCTCGGTGAAGGTGTACCGGGGGTCCTTGCCGTCCTTGCCCGGGTAGTAGTTGGCGCCGGTGGTGCCCCAGTCGCCGCCGACGAGCTTGCCGTCCTTGTCGGCGAGCGCGGTGAAGCCGGAGACGCCGCCGATCGCGGAGTCCGCGCCGGGCAGGGCGGCGGCCTTCTTCAGGAGGCCGTCGGTGAGCCGGGGCGTCGTCTTGGCGTCCTGGCCGTCGTTGTCCGGGGCGGCGCCGCCGTCCGGCTGGATGGCGACGGAGACGTGGTCGAAGCTCTTCGCCGACTTGTTCTTGTAGGCGTTGCCGAAGGTGTCGGTGAAGACCAGGGTGCCGGAGACGAAGGCGACGCCGAGCATGACGGCGAGCACGGTCATCAACAGCCTGGCCTTGTGCGCGAGCACATTGCGCAGGGCGGTACGGAACATGGGTGTGAAGTCCTGTGAGGGGCGAGCCGGAGTGGGAGGGCGCTGAACGGGCTTAGCTGGTGCGGCCCTTGGCGTCGAAGTGCTTCATGCGGTCGAGCACGCTGTCGGCGGTCGGGTGCGGCATCTCGTCGACGACGCGGCCGTCCGCGAGGAAGATCACGCGGTCCGCGTACGCGGCGGCCACCGGGTCGTGGGTGACCATGACGACGGTCTGGCCCAGCTCCCGCACGGAGTTGCGCAGGAAGCCGAGGACCTCGGCGCCCGAGCGCGAGTCCAGGTTTCCGGTCGGCTCGTCACCGAAGATGATCTCGGGCTGCGAGGCGAGCGCGCGGGCCACGGCGACGCGCTGCTGCTGGCCGCCGGAGAGCTCGGTGGGCCGGTGGCTGAGCCGCCCGGAGAGGCCGACCATGGAGATCACCTGCTCCAGCCACTGCTTGTCGGGCTTGCGGCCCGCGATGTCCATCGGGAGCGTGATGTTCTCCAGCGCGGTCAGGGTCGGCAGCAGGTTGAACGCCTGGAAGATGAAGCCGATCTTGTCCCGGCGGAGCTTGGTGAGCTGCTTGTCCTTCAGGGACCCGAGCTCGGTCTCGCCGATGCGCACCGACCCGCTGCTGAAGCTGTCGAGCCCGGCCACGCAGTGCATCAGCGTCGACTTGCCGGACCCCGAGGGGCCCATGATCGCGGTGAACTCGCCCTTCCCGAAGTCGACGGAGACCCGGTCCAGGGCGACCACCTGGGTCTCGCCCTGTCCGTAGACCTTGGACAGATCCGTGGCGCGCGCGGCCACGGCGGTGGCGCGGTGGGCGAGGGGTGTGGTGGTCACGGGCGGGTGCTCCTGTCGTGCGGCTGCTGGGGAGGCGTCCCGGCTGGGGACGTGATCCCATCCTCGGTGCCGATTTCCCCGGTGTAGTCAGCCGCTGTTCCCGTTCCCGGGGCCCTCTGCAGTCGGACCCGGGGCGCCCGTGTCATACCTGGGGATGACGGCCTCCCCTGAGAAGGGGAACCGCTCCCGGAGTCGCTCACGGCGGCTAAATTCCGTCATTCCCGACTGGAGCCGCTGTCCGGGCCCGCGGCCGTGGAAGCGCCTCCGGCAAGTACCGATGGCTCATCACCTCGGCTGATGCACCCTCAGACGTCAATAAAATAAGACAACGTTGCGCTGTCGTTCCGCTGTTTGGGGGATAGGTCCCGATAGGGTCAAAGCCCTGATGCGGAGCCCCACGGCCTGCCCGGATGGTGGAATGCAGACACGGCGAGCTTAAACCTCGCTGCCCCTCGGGGGCGTGCCGGTTCGAGTCCGGCTCCGGGCACCTCCGTGACGCTGGTCGTCTCCCCCTGTATATGGCGGATATGCCTGAGGGAGCATCAGTTCACGCGTGGGGCAAGGGAGTTGAATCGGGCCGCCGTGTGCAGATCCGCCTCGATCGCCGCCGCCGTCTCGCGCAGGGCGGGCAGCAGGGCGTCGCGGGCGGCGTCCAGGGGTGTGACCCCGGGGTGCTGGGCGACGTTCAGGGCCGCGATCACCCGGCCGTCCGCGTCCCGCAGCGGCACCGCGACCGAGCGCAGCCCCTCCTCCAGCTCCTCGTCCGCCGTCGCGTACCCGTCCTCGGCCGCGCGGTCCAGCAGGGCGAGCAGGGCGGCGCCGTCCGTGACCGTGCGCCGGGTGAGGGGCCGGGGCGCGGCGGCGGCGAGGGCGCGCTCGCGGTCGGGGCGGGGGAGCCCGGACAGCAGGACGCGGCCCATCGCGGTGGCGTACGCCGGGAAGCGGGTGCCGAGCGTGATGTGGACGCTCATGATGCGCACCGTCGCCGCCCGCGCCACGTACAGGATGTCGGTGCCGTCGAGGACGGTCACCGACGCCGACTCGTGCACCCGGTCGGTGAGCCGGCGCAGATGCGGCTCGGCGAGCTCGGCGAGGCCCAGGCGGGAGAGGCGGGCGTAGCCGAGCTCGAGAACGCGGGGGAGGGGGCGGTAGTGGCGGCCGTCGTGGGCCGCGTAGCCCTCGGCCTGCAGGGTGTGCAGCAGCCGGCGGGCGGTGGCGCGGGGCAGGCCGGTGGCGTCGGCGAGCGCCGTCAGGGGCAGTCCGTCGCCGCCCGCCCGGCCGAGGGCGCGCAGGACGGTGAGGCCGCGGGCCAGGGACTGGAGGTAGGCCGCGCCCAGTTCGCTCCTGGGGTCCGCCGTCACAGGATGATGGTCCGTCAGCAGGGGTGAGGGCGGCGGGGGTTGAGTGGGGAGCAGCGGGGTGAGGGCCTCCGCCTCCGCGCGCAGGCGGGGCAGGACCGCCGCCGCCAGGCCCGCCGCCGTGTGCCTGCTCGTGTGGCTCACCGCGGACAGGGCGCAGCGGGTGCGGCCCGTCGCGTCCCGGACCGGGACGGCCACCGCGATCAGGCCCGGCTCGATCAGCTGGTCGTCGAGGGCGTGGCCCGCGGCGGTCGCGGCGGCGACGCGGGCGGCGAGGTCCGGGGGGTCGGCGGTGGGGTGCGGCGGGAGCGCGGGGAAGGCGCGGCCGCCGGGGTCGGTGGCGCGGCGCTCGCGCCAGGAGGCCCAGCGGTCCTCGTCCCAGTCGGCGGCGAACAGGGCGCCGGGCGCGCACCGTTCGGGGGGCAGCAGGTCGCCGATGCGGAAGGCGACGGAGAGGGCGCGGCGGCGGGCGGCCTGGGCGGTGAAGCGGACGCCGTCGCCGTCCGGCACGGCCAGGGACACCGACTCGTCCAGCTCGTCGGCGAGCGCGGCGGTGCGGGCGGCGATCGCGCCCTGTGGGTCGCCCGCGGCCAGGTAGGCGTTGCCGAGCTCCATGAGGCGGGGCGTGGGGTGCAGGTCCTGGCGGTGCTCGCGGACATAGCCGAGGTGGACCAGGGTCGCCACGACGCGGTCGACCGTGGAGCGGGCCAGGCCCGTCGCCCGGACCAGGTCGCTCGCCCGCGCCTGCCCGGCGTCCGTGAGGGCGCGCAGGACGGCGAGGCCGCGCTCCAGGGGGCGTACCGACTCTTCGGGCCTGGCGGGTGTGGCGGGCCTGGCGGGCATGGGGCTCCTTCGTGTCGTACGGAAGGTGCGGAAGCGCGGAAGTTCCTTGGTGTTCCTTGGTGCACGACCGTTGACAGCGCCCCGCCACGGTCCGAGACTCCCGTCCGCACAGTATGAACGAAAGTTCACCAGGCGAACAGGCCGGGTGGCCACGCGGGAGGGGAACGGCACATGCGCACCACCGTCGGGATCATCGGAGCCGGGCCCGCCGGGCTCCTCCTCGCCCGCCTCCTGCACGAAGCGGGCATCGACGCGGTCGTCCTGGAGAGCCGCGACCGCGCGTACGTGGAGCGGCGGCAGCGGGCCGGGATCCTGGAGCAGGGCACCGTCGACGTGCTGCGCGCGGCCGGGGCCGGGGCGCGCATGGACCGCGAGGGGCTGCCGCACGACGGGATCGAGCTGCGCTTCGACCGGCGCAGGCACCGCGTCGACTTCCCGGCGCTCACCGGCGGCAAGTCGGTGATGGTGTACGCGCAGACCGAGGTGTGCAAGGACCTCATCGCGCTCCAACTCGCCGACGGCGGCCCCCTGTTGTTCGAGGCGGAGGCGCTCGCGGTGGAAGGTCTGGAGGAGGGCGAGAGCGAGCGGCCGCGGATCCGCTACCGGCACGAGGGCCGCGAGGAGGTCCTCGACTGCGACTACGTGGTGGGCTGCGACGGCTTCTGGGGGGTGTCCAGGAAGGCGGTCCCGCAGGGCGTCTCGCGCACGTACGAGCGCACGTACCCCTTCGGCTGGCTCGGCATCCTCGCCGATGTGCCGCCCTCCCACGACGAGTTGGTCTACGCCCGCCACGACCGCGGCTTCGCGCTCCTGAGCATGCGGTCGCCGACCGTGACCCGCGCCTACCTCCAGGTCCCCGAGGGCACCGACGCGCACGACTGGAGCGACACCGAGGTCTGGGACGAGCTGGACCGGCGCCTGGAGACCGACGACGCCTGGAAGCTGGAGCGCGGGCCCGTCACCGCCAAGTCCGTGACCCCGATGCGCAGTTACGTGCACGAGCCGATGCGGCACGGGCGGCTCTTCCTCGCCGGGGACGCCGCGCACATCGTGCCGCCGACCGGGGCCAAGGGCCTCAACCTCGCGGTCGGGGACGTCGTCACGTTCGCCCGCGCGCTGATCCACCGGCGGGAGACGGGGGAGGCGGCGCGCCTGGACGCGTACTCCGCGACCTGTCTGCGCCGCGTCTGGCAGGCCGAGCGCTTCTCGTACGCCATGACGACCCTTCTGCACCGCGGCCCCGACGCCACCCCCTTCGACGACCGCATCCAGCTGGCCCGGCTCGACCGCATCACGACGTCCCGCGCGGCCGAGACGGACCTCGCCACCGCCTACACCGGTTTCCCCCTCGACTGAGAGCTGGCCATGCAGCAGCACACCTCGCAGCGCACCCCGCAGCACACCTTCAGATCCGTCGCCCCCGTCATCGCCCTGTGCTGGCTCGTCGTCTTCTTCGACGGGATGGACGTCAACATCTACGGGGCCGTCCTGCCCCACCTCATCGACGACCCGGACCTCGGCTTCAGCCCCGGCACCGCGGGCACCATCGGGAGCTGGACCACCTTCGGGATGCTGCTCGGCGCGCTCGCCGCCGGGACGCTCACCGACTGGGCCGGGCGCAAGCCGATGGTCACCGGGAGCGTGGTGCTGTTCTCGGCGGGCTCCGCGCTGTGCGCGCTGGCGCCGAGCGCCGAGGTGTTCGGGGGCGGGCGGTTCCTCGCCGGGCTCGGGCTCGGCGGGCTCATGCCGATCGGCCTTGCGATCGTCGCCGAGTTCGCGCCGCCGGGGCGGGCCGCCCTCGCCACCGGCCTGATGATGACCTCGTACCACGCGGGCGGCATGGCGGCCACGGGCATCGGCCTCGCCGTCGCGCCCGACCACGGCTGGCGGTGGGTGTTCTGGGCGGGCGTCATCCCGGCCGTGGTCGCCGTCCCCCTCGTCCTGAAGTGGCTGCCCGAGTCGCCCGCCGTGCTGCTCGCCAAGGGGCACGCGGACCGGGCCGGGGCCGTCGCCGCCCGCTACGGGCTGCCCGCGCCGACGCCCGCCGACGCCCCCGAGGCGGGCGCGCGCGGCCGGTTCGCCGCTGTCCTCTCCCTCTTCGCGCCGGGCTCGCGCCTCGCGACTCCGCTCCTGTGGATCGCCTCCTTCGCGGGCCTGCTCCTCGTCTACGGGGTCTCCACCTGGCTGCCCGAGCTGATGCGTGCCTCCGGGTACTCGCTCTCCTCCTCCGTCACCTTCCTGATGGTGATCAACGCGGGCGGCATCGTCGGCATGCTGGTCGCCGGGCGCGCGGCCGACCGCTTCGGGGCCGTGAAGGTCTCGGCGCTCTGGTTCCTGCTCACCGCCTGCGGGGCCTTCCTGCTCAGGGCGGAGCTGCCGCTGGGCGTCGCCTACGCGGTCGTCTTCGTGACCGGCGTCTGGCTCTTCTCGGCGCAGGTCATGGTCTACGCGACCGCTCCCTCCGTCTACACACCCGCACAGCGCGCCACCGGGCTCGGCTGGGTGACCGGGGTGGGGCGGACCGGGGCGGTCGTGGGCCCGTGGCTCGGCGGCGCCGTGATCGAGGACGGAAACGCCTCCCTGGGCTTCACCACGTTCGCGGTGGCCGCGATACTCGGCGCCGTGGCGATCTCGTTGGTGCCGCTGGTGCGCCGGGCAGTGGGACGCGGACACGGCATCACGGCCAGTGATGCCCGTAACGCGAGCGGGCTGCTCGAGCAGCAGGCAGTGGACTTCCGGCGCACCCGTCGGGCCGAGTAGGGGGCCGGTGTCTTTCCGGCTGGGGGTCCGGGGGTCGTCCCCCGGGAGAATGCAGTCTCGGCGCCGTGGCGATCTCGTTGGTGCCGCTGGTGCGCAGGAAGAGCCGTACGGACCGTACGGGCGGCCGGAACACCGGGGCCTCGGCGAGCGTTCCCCGTAGCAGATGGGGAAAGATCCTCCCTGAGCAGTAGGGCCAGATCTTTGCCAGCCCATTACCCTTGAGCCAAGGCCCACACACCGTTGGCCATGGAGGAGTGAAATGAGGAGCAGTAACCCGGTCTTCTCGCGACGGGGGTTCAGCCGCGACAACGGCTACGCCGGCTTCGGCGCGCAGCCGCAGGCCGGGGGACCCGCCGTAGGGACGCAGGGCAACCCGTACGCCCAGGGCAACCCGTATGCCCAGGGCACGCAGGCGAACCCGTACGCGAACAACCCGTACGCCCAGCAGGACCTCCAGCACGGCGCGCCGCAGGCGCCCGTCACCACCGCGGGCCGCATGACGATGGACGACGTCGTCATGCGCACGGCCACCACACTCGGCATCCTCGTCGTGACGGCGGCGCTCGCCTGGGCGCTCCTGCCGGTAGACGACGCCAACATCAGCAAGTCGTACGGCATCGCGATCGGCGCCGGCCTCGTCGCGATGGTGCTCGGCCTGGTCCAGGCGTTCAAGCGCAAGGCGTCCCCCGCGCTGATCGTTTCGTACGCGGCGCTCGAGGGCGTCTTCCTCGGCGTCGTCTCCAGCGTCGTCGACAACCGCATCGCGAGCGGCGCGGCCATGCAGGCCGTGCTCGGCACGATGGCGGTCTTCATCGCCGTCCTGGTGGCGTACAAGGCGGGCTGGATCCGCGTCAACCGCCGCTTCTACGGCTTCGTGATGGCGGCCGCGCTCGGCTTCCTGCTGCTCACGGCGGTGAACCTGCTGTTCATGGCCTTCGGCGGCGGTGACGGCCTCGGCTTCCGCAGCGGCGGCCTCGGCATCGTGTTCGGCATCGTCGGCGTGCTGCTCGGCGCCTGCTTCCTGGCGCTCGACTTCAAGCAGGTCGAGGACGGCATCGCGTACGGCGCCCCGAAGGAGGAAGCCTGGCTGGCGGCCTTCGGCCTGACGATGACGCTGGTCTGGATCTACATGGAGTTCCTGCGGCTCATCGCGATCCTGCAGGGCAACGACTGACGGCTCTGACGGCCCCGTTCGGGGCGTGAGACGCCCGAAGGGCCCGCGGACCTCCCGGTCCGCGGGCCCTTCGTCGTAGGTGCGTATCAGTGAGGGGACTTCAGGGGGAGTCAGAGCAGTCGCCGCGATGCTCGCCGCAGGTCGTACTCGTGAATGATCGCTTTTGCGTGGCCGTACGCGAGGTTGTGCTCGGCGCGGAGCCAGCTGACCTTCTCCTCGAACCGGAAGAGAGCGGGGCCTTCGTCAACTGCGCGCAGCCAGTCGGAGACTTCACGGCCGGTGCAGTGGGGGATGCGGGCGAGCAGGTTGCGGTGGGTCTCCTCAGAGAAGACTTGGGACATCGGCGCCTCCGGACGCGTCGCGATGTGTTCCGTCCTTCACGCCACCGTGCCTGAGCGTTGGGGCATTGGCAACAGTCCCGGCTTGGCGCATAGGGTCGCGGAGTGCTTGATACGACGCCTTTGACGAGTGCCGTGGACCATTTCGCCGACCGGCTCAGGGCGGCGCCGCAGAGCCGCCTGCAGCGCGGGGCCGCGGCCGAGGCGCTGGCTCTGGCCAGGGAGTTGGCGGTGCGGGCGCAGCGCATCGAGTCGCCGGACGCGGAGCCGCGCGAGATGCCGGACGCCGGGATGTTCGCCGCCGCCGACCAAATCGTCGTCGCGGGGCGGGATCTGGCCGTCGTACTGGACGATCCGGCCGATCTCGCGGACGCGGTCACGCTGGTCGAGGAGTCGGTGCGCAGGGCGGGGGTCTGAGGGAGCCCCGCTCTGGCGTACGCAGTCGTACGGGCCCGTCCGGCCTCAGACCGAGGCGATGACGCGGTCGGCCAGGATGTAGACGTTCTCGGAGCCGCACTCGAAGGTGAGGGCGTAGGCGCCGGAGACGCCGGAGCCGCCGAGCAGGAACGGGGTCCGGCCGTCGCGCAGGGCGGCGGCGAGCAGCTCCGCCGTCTCGCGGTGGCCCGGGGTCATGCAGAGCGTCGTGCCGTCGGCGAAGACGTACACGTCGAGGGTGCCGAGCGGGCCAGGGCGGACGTCGGCCAGCGCGGTGCGGGCGTCGGCGAGCTCCTCCAGACAGGCCACGGTGCGCTCGTGGTCGCCGGGGCCGTCCGAGACGGGCGACTGGACCGGGACGAAGTCCGGGTGCGAGGGGTGGCGGCGGCGGGCCGCGGCCAACTCCGGGGACTCTCCGGTGAATTCGTCGGTCGACTGCTCCGGGAAGGGCTCGACGACCGGCTCCAGGCTGTCCGACTCCAGGCCCGCGAGGTCCGCCTGGCGGGGCAGGAACAGCTCGTCGGTGATGCCGGGCAGGCCGCTCAGCAGGGAGGGGGCGTCCGAGACGTCACGCGCCTCCTGGGCGGCCCAGAACGCCCGGGCCTCGGCCAGCTCGCGCTCCCGCTCCTCGGCGAGGGCCTCGGCGACGGCCGCGCGTATCTCGTCGGTGTCCGGCGTGGTGCGGGCGGCGGGCACCGAGGGGTGCTGCTGCCCGGTGCCGACGGCCGAGCGGTACTCGGCCAGCTCGGCACGGAGAACTGTGATCTCCGCGAGCTGCTTCCGCAGGCCGCGCACGGTGAGCAGGGCGGCAGCGCCCACGGCCGTGGCAGCGGCCGTGGAGAGCAGCAGGGCAAGAGGCATGGCGCTCACTGACGTACTCCCGGTTTCAAGTCGACCCCCGACTTCCTACATCAGCTTGAAGCCTGCACGATCCACCTGTCAGTGCATTACGTCACGAATTGGACAGGTCTTTCGGCCCGGGGTTTAGCTACAGAACGCTCTGACCTGCACATATATGTCTCCCCCAGGAGATTGGTCACATCCTGGGGGAGATTGGATCACGAACAGGTGGAGGGCGACGGTCCGCTCACGACCGCCTGCTTCCCGTTGTCAGCTGAGGCGCTCGATGACCATGGCCATGCCCTGGCCGCCGCCGACGCACATGGTCTCCAGGCCGAACTGCTTGTCGTGGAACTGGAGGGAGTTGATGAGCGTGCCGGTGATGCGGGCGCCCGTCATGCCGAAGGGGTGGCCGACGGCGATCGCTCCGCCGTTGACGTTGAGCTTGTCGATGTCGACGCCGAGGTCCCGGTAGCTCGGGATCACCTGGGCGGCGAACGCCTCGTTGATCTCGACCAGGTCGATGTCGTCGATGGTGAGCCCGGCGCGCTTCAGGGCCTGCTTGCTGGCCTCGACCGGGCCGAGGCCCATGATCTCGGGGGAGAGGCCGGTGACGCCGGTGGAGACGATGCGGGCGAGCGGGGTGAGGCCGAGCTCGCGGGCCTTGGTGTCGCTCATGATCACGAGGGCGGCGGCGCCGTCGTTCAGCGGGCAGCAGTTGCCGGCGGTGACCAGGCCGTCGGGGCGGAAGACGGGCTTGAGGCCCTGGACGCCCTCCAGGGTCACGCCCGCGCGCGGCCCGTCGTCCTTGCTGACGACCGTGCCGTCGGGGGTGGTGACCGGGGTGATCTCGCGCTCCCAGAAGCCGTTCTTGATGGCTTCCTCGGCGAGGTTCTGCGAGCGGACGCCGAACTCGTCCATGTCCTGGCGGGTGACGCCCTTGACGCGGGCCAGGTTCTCGGCGGTCTGGCCCATCGCGATGTACGCGTCCGGGATCAGGCCGTCCTCGCGCGGGTCGTGCCAGCTGGAGCCCGTGGACTCGGCGACGGCCTTGGTGCGGGCCTCGGCGTCGGCGAAGAGCGGGTTGTGGGTGTCCGGGAGCCCGTCGCTCGATCCCTTGGCGAACCGGGACACCGTCTCCACGCCCGCGGAGATGAAGACGTCACCCTCGCCCGCCTTGATGGCGTGCAGGGCCATGCGGGAGGTCTGCAGGGAGCTGGAGCAGTAGCGGGTGACGGTGCAGCCCGGCAGGTGGTCCATGCCCATCTGTACGGCGACGATGCGGCCGAGGTTGTGCCCCTGCTCGCCGCCGGGCAGACCGCAGCCGAGCATCAGGTCGTCGATGTCGCGCGGGTCGAGCTCGGGCACCTTGGCGAGCGCGGCCTGGATGATCGTGGCGGTCAGGTCGTCGGGGCGGAGCTCCTTGAGGGACCCCTTTCCGGCGCGGCCGATCGGGGAGCGGGCGGCAGAAACGATCACGGCTTCGGGCATCACGGCTCCAGGAGGGGTTGCATGTTGCTTGCAGCAGGCAGGACCGTGAGGGAAGTTACCCGTACGTACCGCAAAGGTCACGGTCGTGGGCGTGTGACCCCGGACGCATTTCTAAGCGGGCGCTCAGGCCGCTTGGGCGCGGCGGGAGCTCTGGGGCGCCCTACGGGGGTGCCGCTCTTCTCCGGCGCTCCGCGCCGGGGATGGTCTCTGCCGCTCCGCGGCGGGGTGGGGCGGCAGGGAAGGGCCGGCGTGGGGCGGCGTAGAGGGGCCGGTGCGGATCGGTGGGGAAGGGTGCCCCCTCGGGGGAGTTACTCCGCTGCGAGGGGGACCGCCGGTTCCGGTGCTGTGATGCGACGGCGGCGGCGCCGCTTCAGCAGGGCCCAGGGGCCGCGCGGACCCGTGGGCATCGCCGCCGCGACCTCCGTGCCGCCCTCCGCCGCCGCCTGTGCCGCGGCCCGTGCCACCGGCAGGAAGCCCTCGTGGCGGGAGGCGTCGGGGCGCTCCTCCTCGGGCCAGAGGCCGAGGGCCGCGCAGAGGGTGGGCAGGACCGCCATCGCCGCCGTCGCATAGCCCTCCGCCGAGGGGTGGTAGTTGTCCGGTCCGAACAACTCCCTTGGGTTCGCGGCGAATTCGGGGCCCAGGAGGTCGCCGAGCGAGACCGTGCGGCCGCCCTGCTCCACCACGCCGATCGTCTGCGCGGCCGCGAGCTGCCGGGAGACGCGGCGGGCCAGCCAGCGCAGGGGCTGGTAGACGTTCTCCACCGTGCCCAGGTCGGGGCAGGTGCCGACGACCACCTCCGCCCCGGCGGTACGGAGCCTGCGGACCGCCGCCGACAGATGACGCACCGACCGCGTGGGCGGCATCCGGTGCGTCACGTCGTTCGCGCCGATCATCACGACGCAGACGTCCGGCACCCACCCCCCGTCCGCGAGGATCAGCGTCACCTGCCGGTCCAGGTCGTCCGACTGGGCCCCCGGCAGCGCCACGTTGCGCAGCTCCACGGGCCGCTCGGCCACCGCCGCGAGCCCCGAGGCGAGCAGCGCCGCCGGGGTCTGCCGGGCCCGGTGCACGCCCTGGCCCGCGGCCGTCGAGTCGCCGAGCATGGCGAACCGTACGGGTTCGATGGGCTCCAGGACGGGGCCGTAGTGGTCCGTGCGCGCGAACGCGCCGCCGTAGCGGCCGTCGGCGCGGGGCGGATCGGTCCGTTCGCCGTTGCCCACGCTCCGCTTCGCCAGCTGCACCTCGGCGAGCACCACGCCGACCGCCGCCGCCCCGACCAGCCCGATGCCGCCACCGCCATACGCCGCACCCGCGGCGATCCGCCGTGCCACCCTCGCCCTCGACATGCCCCGCAGCCACCTCCGCGAAAATCGTGCGCAGCCGTTCACCCAACCATTGCCCAGTCGAGGCGGTCGGCCAATCGCAATCGAAGGTGAACTGAAAGCGGTCCCTTTAGGCTGACCGCACCAATCCGTCGCACTACATCGCAGCCCGGAGACAACGGTGCAATTCCACGACTCGATGATCAGCCTCGTCGGCAACACCCCGCTGGTGAAGCTCAACAACGTGACCGCGACAGCGGGCATCCAGGCGACCGTCCTCGCCAAGGTCGAGTACTTCAACCCCGGCGGCTCCGTGAAGGACCGCATCGCGCTGCGCATGATCGAGGCGGCCGAGCAGAGCGGTGACCTCAAGCCAGGCGGCACCATCGTCGAGCCGACCTCCGGCAACACGGGTGTCGGTCTGGCCATCGTGGCCCAGCAGAAGGGCTACAAGTGCATCTTCGTCTGCCCCGACAAGGTGAGCACCGACAAGATCAACGTCCTGCGCGCATACGGCGCCGAGGTCGTCGTCTGCCCGACCGCCGTCGACCCCGACCACCCGGACTCGTACTACAACGTCTCCGACCGCCTCGTCCGCGAGACGCCGGACGCCTGGAAGCCGGACCAGTACTCCAACCCCAACAACCCCCTCTCCCACTACCACTCCACCGGCCCCGAGCTGTGGGAGCAGACGGAGGGGAAGATCACCCACTTCGTGGCGGGCATCGGGACGGGCGGCACCATCTCCGGGACCGGGCGCTACCTGAAGGAGATCTCCGACGGGAAGGTGACGATCGTCGGGGCCGACCCCGAGGGGTCTGTCTACAGCGGCGGCTCCGGGCGGCCGTACCTCGTCGAGGGCGTCGGTGAGGACTTCTGGCCGACCGCGTACGACCGGGGCGTGACCGACGAGATCGTCGCCGTCTCCGACAAGGACTCCTTCCAGATGACGCGGCGCCTCGCCAAGGAGGAGGGGCTGCTCGTCGGCGGCTCCTGCGGCATGGCCGTCGTCGCGGCGCTGCGGGTCGCGGAGCGGCTCGGGCCCGACGACGTCGTGGTCGTGCTGCTCCCGGACAGCGGGCGCGGCTACATGAGCAAGATCTTCAGCGACGAGTGGATGAACGACTACGGCTTCCTGGAGGAGGCCGGCGACCAGCCGCGCGTCGGCGATGTGATGGGCCGCAAGGAGGGCGGCGTGCTGCCCTCGCTGGTCCACATGCACCCGGAGGAGACCGTCGGCGAGGCCATCGACGTGCTCCGCGAGTACGGCGTCTCGCAGATGCCGATCGTGAAGCCGGGCGCCGGGCACCCGGACGTGATGGCGGCCGAGGTCATCGGCTCGGTCGTGGAACGGGAGCTGCTCGACGCGCTGTTCGCCCAGCGCGCCTCGCTCTCCGACCCGCTGGAGAAGCACATGTCGGCGCCGCTGCCGCAGGTCGGCTCGGGCGAGCCGGTGGCGGACCTGATGTCGGTGCTCGGCGCGGCGGACGCGGCCATCGTGCTGGTGGAGGGCAAGCCGACCGGGGTCGTCAGCCGTCAGGACCTGCTGACGTTCCTCGCGGCTCAGCAGGGCCAGTAGGCACGGCCGTTGACCCGGTGACGGGGAACTTCGCGGAAGTGGTACGCACGTGTCACGTCCGCGCAGCACCCGCTTAACACGGCATCGGCAGAGTTCTCGGTGTCGGCGTCAAGGACCTCCGGAGCGGCTCCCGGACCTCCACGGACGCCGGATGCGAGGCCCGGCCCTGACCCGGCCCGCGTCCCTCGCGGGGACCGCCGTCGTCCCGCCCCCTGGTCATCCCGGGGGTGCGGCGGTCCCCGCGCTCAGGCCCTGAGCCTCAGCCCTCGGTACCCGCGGCGCCCGCGGGCGTGGCCGCCCAACTCGCCGGCAGCCCGAGCCGCTCCGCCGTCGCGCTCCCCGGCTCCGGCGTGTAGACCACCAGCAGCTGCTCCGGTTCGCCGGGCATGCGGAGCGTCTCGTACGGGAGCGTGAGCTCGCCCGCGAGCGGGTGGCTGATCCGCTTCACGCCGTGTGTCTTCTCCTGGACCTGGTGGTCGGCCCAGAGCCGGCGGAAGTCCTCGCTGCGCACCGACAACTCGCCGACCAGCGCGCACAGTTGCTTGTCCGGCGCGCGGAGCGCCTCACGGAGCTGGCCGGGAAGATCGGGGCGGACGGGGGCACGGCGCTGGCCGTCGCCGCCGACGTGACCGACCAGGCGTCCGTGGACGCCGCGGCCGAGCAGGTGCACGCGGCCTTCGGCCCGGTCGACCTGGTGGTGAACTCGGCGGGCGTCATGCTGCCCAACCCGATCGCGGCGGGCCGCACCGACGAGTGGCAGCGCATGCTGGACACCAATGTGGCGGGCGCCCTGCGGATCATCCGGGCCTTCACGCCCGACCTCATCGCGTACGCGACGAGCCGCCCCCGCCATGTGAACCTGCGTCGGCTGATCGTCCTGCCGACCCGGCAGGCGTGAGCCCCGGGGGAGCCACGGGGTGGGTCAGTCGTCCCACTCCGACTTCTTCTCGCGGCGGCGGCCGCCGAACAGCGGCAGCGCGCCCGACGCGTGCACCGCGTTCACCCCCACGATGCCGACCCAGGTCACCAGGAGGCCCGGCAGATGGGCGTTGACCGCGGCGATCGCGGAGAGCGGGATGGCGAGGATCAGGGAGACCAGGCCGAAGCCGAAGCGCTCACCCCAGCCGTCGGTCGGCTGCGGTGAGCGGGCGCCGCGCGCGACGACCATCTGCTGCTCGGCGAGCTGGCGCCGCACGCGCCGGTCGACGGTGGTGTCGATGCGCTGCTCGACCTTTTCCAGGAACGAGTCGACCAGCGCCGACTCGTACTCGTCGCCGAGCTCTCTGCGGGCGTGCAGAGCGGCGTCGAGTTCCTTCTTGAGCTCGGCGGAGTCAGCGGAGTCATGGGCAGCTTCCATGGTTCCCACGGTACGGAGCCGGGGCGCCGTCGGCAGTGGGGCTAACCCCCCCTTTCGTGGCGGGGCCCACCCCCCGGGGTCACCCCTGAAGCGGGCCCTCACGGCAGCAGCCGCACCCGCCCGGAGTCGAGGTCGCAGCGGGCGGCGGCCACCGTGGCGGGCCGTAGCGCGGGGTCGCGGCGCAGGGTGTCCCGCACCCGGGTGGTGTGGGCCGTGAGGGTGTGCTCGGCCCAGTCGCCGGGCAGCCCGCGGCAGGAGCGGGCCGCCGGGGCGATCGCGTCGACGAGGTGGCGCAGATGGCCCGGCATCGCGGCGCCCGTGCGCAGCCGGGCGAGGGTCGCGGCGACGGCGCCGCAGCGCTCGTGGCCGAGGACGAGCACCAGCGGGATGTCCAGCTCGGCGGTCCCGTACTGGATGGAGCCGAGCACCGCCTCGTCCAGGCACGCCCCGGCCGTCCGGACGCAGAGCAGATCGCCGGGCCCCTGGTCGAAGACCAGCTCCGGCGCCGCGCGCGAGTCGATGCAGCCGACGACGACCGCGAGGGGGTGCTGGCCGTCGGCGAGCGCGTGGCGCACGGCGCGACCCTCGTGCGGATGGCGTGAACGCCCGGTCGCATAGCGGCGGTTGCCCGCGAGCAGGACGTCGAGGGCGGCGGAGGCGGGGGTGGAAGCCGTACGCGGGACAGCGGCGGACGGTGCGTACGGGGTGGTGGCAGAGGTCGTGTGCGGGGCGGTGGCAGAGGTCGTGCGTGGGGCGTCGGCGGAAGCCGTGGCCGGGGCGGCGGGAGAGGCCGTCCGGGCGCGGGCCGAAGTCGCGCGCTGCGCCGTGGCGGACGTCGTGCGCGGGGTGTCGGCAGAAGTCGTGTGCGAGGTGGCGGCAGTAGTCGGCGTCGGCCGGATGGCGAGTGCGGCGGTGGCCGCGGTCAGAAAGGCCCTGCGGTTCGGCACGCACTCACCGTACGGACGAGTCCGTCACTCTCGGTGGCTGTTGGGCGGCCCTTGGCCGATTCGTCGTCGGATCATCGCTCGCCCGAGACCGGTTCTTGATCGGCAGCCGGGGCGTGCGCCGTCTGTGCCGGTATGTGCGCCGTGTTCCGCCCGGCGAGCGCCCAGTAGAGGAGCGCCGGGACCGCGAGGCCGACGATCCAGGAGATGTCCGCGCCGCCGAGCGGGTCCACCAGCGGGCCGGTGTAGAAGTGCGTGGCGAGGAAGGGGAGTTGGGCGAGGAGGCCGACCGCGTAGACGACGAGGGCGTCCCACCGCCACGCTCCGTAGCGGCCGTGCGGGTCGGAGAGGGCCGGGATGTCGTAGCGCTCGCGGGAGATCAGGTAGTAGTCGACCAGGTTGATCGCCGACCACGGCGTGAAGAAGGTCAGCAGGAACAGCAGGAAGTCCTTGAACGAGCTCAGGAAGCTGTCCTTGCCGAGCAGCGCGACCGCCGTGCCCGCCACCATGATCACCGCGATGTACGCGGCCCGGCCGCGCGGCGAGAGCGCCCGCTGGCCCCGGAAGCCGCTGATGCTCGTCACCATCGACATGAAGCCGCCGTACGTGTTGAGCACGTTGATGGTGAGCTTGCCGAGCGCGATCACGAAGTAGAGGAAGGCGGCGACCAGCCCTGTGCTGCTGCCGCTGAGCCCGACCACGTACCCGACCTGGTTGGCGAGGAAGGCGTCCCCGGCGCTCGCCGCGACCAGCACGCCGAAGGTCATCGACCACTGCGAGCCGAGCGCCGAGCCCGACAGGGTCCACCAGAAGGTGGCCTTCGCCGAGGTGGAGCGCGGCAGATAGCGCGAGTAGTCCGCCACGTACGGGCCGAAGGCGAGCTGCCAGGACGCGGAGAGGGAGACGGCGAGCAGGAACACCGGCAGGTCGAAGTGGGCGTCGTGGAGGAGGGCCGAGAGGTCCACGCGGTCGAGGAGGCGGATGCCGAGGTAGACGAAGGCGAGCGCGCAGATCACGCTCGCGACCCGGCCCAGCGCATGGATGACGCGGTAGCCGACGGCCGCCATCACGGCCGTGACGACGGCGAAGATCACGATGCCGGTGGTGTGGTTCGTGTGCGTCAGCTCGGCGGTGGCCTGCCCGGCGAGCACGCTGCCGCTGGCGAAGAAGCCGACGTACATGAGGATGACGAGCAGCAGCGGCACGACGGCGCCGCGCACCCCGAACTGGGCCCGGGACTGGATCATTTGGGGCAGCCCGAGCTTCGGTCCCTGCGCCGAGTGCAGGGCCATCACGGCGCCGCCCAGGACGTTGCCGATGACCAGGCCGACGACCGACCACACCACGTCGCCGCCGAAGACGACGGCGAGGGCGCCCGTGACGACCGCGGTGATCTGGAGGTTGGCGCCGAGCCAGAGCGTGAACTGGCTGAACGCGGTGCCGTGCCGTTCGTCGTCCGGGACGACGTCGATGGAGCGGCGCTCCACCAGGTCTTCTGCCGCCATGCGCCCAGGCACCCCCTGCCGCTCACGGGCTCGGAGGGGAGTCCCCTTGCCCGGCTGTATATCGTCATGCAGAGTTCTTGGTGGCTGAATAGATTGTCAATGGGCGTGCGTAAATCGCCGGTAACAGATGCCCGGTGGGCACGATGCGTTGTCCGACAGAGGAGGGAATGTCCATCATGATCGTTGTCCTGGACGGCCGCGGCCTCCCCGTCGCCGACGTCGTGCGCCTCGCCGACTCGGCCGCCCGCCCGGTCCCCGGCACCGCCGCGATGAAGCGCGCCGAGACGTCCTGGAACGCCGCGCGCGAGATCGCCGCATGGGGCCGCGTCTACGGCCGCTCCACCGGGGTCGGCGCCAACCGCACCGAGGACGTGCCCACCGAGGCCGCCGCCGGCCACGGCCTGCGCCTGCTGCGCTCGCACGCCGGGGCGGTCGGCGCCGAGCTGCCCGCCCGCGAGGTCCGCGCGATGCTCGCGGTCCGCGCCAACCAGCTGCTCGCGGGCGGCGCGGGCCTGCGCCCCACCGTCGTCACGGCCCTCTGCGAGGCCCTGGAGACCGGCGCCCACCCGCGCGTCAACGAATTCGGCTCCGTCGGCACGGGGGACATCGCCGCCCTCGCCCAGCTGGGCCTGGCCCTCGCCGGCGAACACCCCTGGCAGGGCGCGGGCACCCCGCCGCGGCCCCAACCCCTCGACAACAACGACGCGTTGGCGCTCATCAGCTCCAACGCCCTCACCCTCGGCCAGTCCGCGCTCGCCCTGCACGAGCTGCGCGGCCTGATCGCCGCGACGCAGGTCGTCGCCGCGCTCTCGCTGCTCGCCGTCGACGGCTCGTACGAGGCGTACGCGCTGCCCGTGCACGAGGCCCGGCGGCACCCCGGCTCCTACGCGGTCGCCGAGCGCATGCGCCGCCTCCTCGGCGCCCCCGACCGGCCGACCCCGCCGCTGGGCCGGATCCAGGACCCGTACGGCTTCCGCTGCGTCCCGCAGATCCACGGGCCCGCACAGGACGCGGCGAGCGCCCTGGAGGACGTCCTCACCGTGGAGATCAACGCGGCCGCCGAGAACCCCCTGATCTCCCCGGACGACATGGCGGCCTACCACCACGGCGGCTTCTACCTCGCCCAACTCGCCCTGGCCCTGGACCACTTCCGGCTCGCGGTGACCCAGGCGGCCCGCCTGTCGACCTCCCGCCTCTCCACCCTGAACGAACCCGCCTACACCCGCCTGCGGCCCTTCCTCGCGGACGGCGAACCGGCGTCGTCCGGCGTGATGATCCTGGAGTACGCGGCCGGGGCGGCCCTCGGTGACCTGCGCGCCTTCTCGGCGCCCGCGTCCCTCGGCCACGCGGTGCTCTCGCGCGGCGTCGAGGAGCAGGCCAGCTTCGCCTCGCTCGCGGCCCGCCAGACGCTGCGGGCGTGCGGCGCGTACCGCCTGGTGGTGGGGTGCGAACTCGTAGCCGCCGTACGGGCGTTGCGGATGCGGGAGCTGCGTCCGGAGGCGGGCCTGCCGGTGGCGCGGGCCCTGGACATCGCCGAGTCGGCCCTGGGCGCGGAGATCGCGGACCGCCCGCTGACGGATGATGTGACGGCCGCCGCGGAGGTCCTCGACCGGTTCACGGAGCTGTGGGCCTCGGCGGCGGACGGGAACGCCTCAGGGGCGGACAGCACCATGGACTTCGGCTCGGATTCGGCAGTAAGGGGAACGGCATGAGCGACAGCCCTGCCGCGCGACTGCAAGTGCTCTTCGAGGGGCACCGCCTCACACCCACGCAGCGGCGCATCGCCCACTGCATGGTGCGGCGCGCCGCCGACGTCCCCTTCCTCTCCAGCGTCGAGCTGGCCGAGCTCGCCGGGGTGAGCCAGCCGTCGGTGACCCGCTTCGCGGTCGCCCTCGGCTTCGACGGCTACCCCGCGCTCCGCCGCCACCTGCGGGACGTGGCGCCCGCCGGGCCCGCGGCGGCGGCCACGGCCAACGAGTACCAGCAGGCCGTCGAGGCGGAGATCGAGAACCTCCGCCACCTCGCCGAACTCCTCGCGGACACCGGCCCGGTGGAGCGCGCCGGGCAGCTGATCGCGGCGTCCCGGCCGCTCCCCGTCCTCGGCCTGCGCGCGGCGGCCTCCCAGGCGTACGGCTTCTCCTACTTCGCCGCCAAGGTCCACCCCGACGTGCGGCTGCTCAACGAGAGCGGCTCGATGCTGACCGACCGCATCGACGGCGCGGTGCGGGCGGGGGCCACGGCCCTGCTGTGCTTCGCGCTGCCGCGCCACCCGAAGGAGGTCGTGGACGCGCTCGGGTACGCGCGGGAGGCGGGGCTCACGGTGGTGACCGTGGCGGACTCGGCGTTCGCCCCGGTGGCGAAGGTGTCGGACCTGCTGCTCCCCGCCGCCGTGGGGACCGGGCTCGCCTTCGACACGGCGTGCGCCCCGATGCTGCTGGGGCGGGTGCTGCTGGAGGCGATGTGCGACGGACTGCCGGACGCGCAGGCGCGGTTGGAGGAGTTCGATGCGGGGGCGGCTGCGCGGGGCTTGTTCGTGGAGTGACTTTCCCCGAGCCCGCCGCTTCCCGAGACCGCTCCCGCGGCCCTGGGGCTCCCTTCCTGGGGCTTTGCCCCTAGACCCCCTTTTCGGTTGGACGGCCTCGTCCTCAATCGCCGGACGGGCTTGAACGGCCCCGTAGCACCAGCCTGTTGACCGCCCACAGTCCCACCCCGATCGCGATCAGCACCCCCGCCCGGACGTAGACCTCGGCCGGGCGGTCCGCCAGCGGGCTCGCCAGGATCAGGGCCGTGATCGCGCCGAGCACCGGAAGCGCCGTCGGGGCGCGGAAGTGCCGGTGCTCCACCGGGTCGCGGCGCAGCACCAGGACCGCGACGTTGACCACCGCGAACACGCACAGGAGCAGGAACGCCGTGGTGTCGCCGAGGCCCTCGATCTCGCCCGTCGACACCAGGCCGATCGCCAGCAGCGAGACGAACACGATGCCCACGACCGGGGTGCGGCGGCCGGACAGGACGCGGCCCATCGCGCGCGGCAGGATGCGTTCGCCCGCCATGCCGTAGCAGAGCCGCGAGGCCATCATGATGTTGATCAGCGCCGAGTTGGTGACCGCGAACAGGGCGATCACGGCGAAGAGTTTGTGCGGGAAGTCGACGCCACCCGCCTTCACGACCTCCAGGAGCGGGCCGCTCGAACCCTCCAGGGTCCTGGAGTCGACCAGCAGGGACGAGACCAGGGCCACCAGGACGTAGATCGTGCCGGTGACGGCGACCCCGATGAAGATGGCACGCGGGAACGTGCGCACCGGGTCCTTGGTCTCCTCGGCCATGTTCACCGAGTCCTCGAACCCGACGAAGGCGAAGAAGCCGAGCGCCGTCGCCCCCAACACCCCGGTCATCAGGGCGTATCCGGTGCCGCCCCCTGACTCGAACTCGGTGAGCCGCGACGGCTCGCCGTCGCCCGTCAGGACCGCGTACGCGCCGATCGAGAGGATGATCAGGAGGCCGGTCAGCTCGACGAGGGTGAGCACCACGTTCGTCTTCACGGACTCCGAGACGCCGCGCATGTTCAGCGCCGCGAGCAGCACGATGAAGGTGATCGCGATCAGGGTCGGCGGCAGCGCGTCGTCCGTCAGCTCACCGAGGTAGTCGCCGCTGAAGGCGCGGGCCGCCGCGCTCGCGGACGAGAGCCCCGAGCACATCACCATGAAGGCGATGATGAAGGTCAGGAACGGCGTCTTGAACGCCTTCTGCGTGTAGAGCGCGGCCCCGGCGGCCTTCGGGTACTTGCCGACCAGTTCGACGTACGACGCGGCCGTCAGGATCGCCACGACGAACCCGATCGCGAACGGCACCCACAGCGCGCCGCCGACCTTCCCCGCGACCTTGCCGGTGGTGGCGTAGATGCCGGTGCCGAGGATGTCGCCGACCACGAAGAGGATCAGCAGCTTGGGGCCGATGGCGCGGTGCAGCGCGGGTTCTGCCACGGGCGGTGGTGCGGTGGTGGGCGTGTCCGACGCGGTCACAGGAGCCTCCCCCGACTAGGTGCCTGGAGGGGGAGGATTGCCCGTGATCCAGGTCACCATGCGGGAGTTGAGGAACTTCAGAGCCTGAGAGGGCGGCGCAGCCGGGGGGGGGCTCAGAGGCGGCGCAGGGCGTTCTTGTCCGTGCCGCCGCCCGACTCCGCCACGATCTCGTCGAGCGTCTGCGCCGCCCGTACGACCGCGAACTTCGCCGCGCCCCCCGGCTCCGCCGTGAACCCGTAGATACCCGGCCGGGCAAGGCTGTTGTACGAGTAGTGGTGCGCGAAGTAGTACGCGCCGGTGTCCAGCGCGGCGACGTAGTCGCCCTGTTCGAGGACCGGCAGCGGGCGGTTCTCCGCCAGCAGGTCGCCCGCGAAGCACGCGGGCCCCGCCACGTCCTGCCCCACCGCCGCCCCGCTCTTGGGGCGCCCCGACGCGTCGTACGCGGCGACGCGCAGCGGCCACGCCTCGGGCGCGTACACGGTGCGCGCCGCCACCTGCACGCCCGCGTGCGTCACCGCGATGCGGCGGCCGCCCGCCTCCTTCGCGTACTCGACGCGCGCAAGGACCGTGCCGTGCTTGGCGAGGAGCGAGCGCCCGAACTCGGTGACCAGGCCGTACCGCCCGTCGAGCAGCCCCGGCACCCGGGACTTGAGGCGGCGCGCGTACTGCGCGAACGTCGGACTCTCCTCGTCCGAACCGAAGTTGACGGGCAGACCGCCGCCGATGTCGACGGTGTCGACCTGGCGCCGTCCGGCCCGCTCGTTGATCTCCTCGGCCAGTTCGTAGGTGGCGGCGACGCCCCGCACCATCTTCTCCAGGGGCATGCCCTGCGACCCCGAGTGCGCGTGCAGCCGGGTCAGCCACGGCCGGTCCAGGTAGGCCCGCACGACCCACTCGCGCGCCCCCTCGTCCCGCAGCGGCACCCCGAACTTCGAGGTCTCCGTCGCGGTGGACAGGGCGCCGATCGAGCCGCCCCCGATCTGCGGGTTCACGCGCAGGCCGAGCGGGGAGCGGCTGGGCGCCGACTGGACCAGGGCGTCGATGCGGGCCAGCTCCTGCGGGTTGTCCGCGTTCACGGCGATGCCGAGGGCGAGGGCCTCGCGCAGCTCGGCGGGGGTCTTGGCGGGGGAGTCCAGGACGGTGCGGGCCGGGGGCACGCCGGCCGCCCGCGCCAGGGCCAGCTCGCCGGGGCTCGCCACCTCGGCGCCGATCCCGGCGTCGCGCAGCAGCCGCAGGACGGGGACCAGCGGGGTGGCCTTCACGGCGAAGGCGTGCAGCACCGGCGTCCCGGGCGCGACGACCTCGTCGAAGGCGGCGCGCAGGGCGGCGGCGCCGGACCGGATCCCGGTGACGTCGAGCAGCCCCACGAGGGGGACGGCGGGCCCGACGAGCCCCTGCTCCACGGCGGCGCGGACGGCCTGGTCGCGCCGGGCGGCGAGGTCCGGAAGGGGGGCGTCCGTGGTGGAGGTGTGCCGAGCGAGCTGCTGTGTCATGTCGTCGAGGCCCATGTGGTCCAGACAACCATTCGAAGGCCGAGCCCGCCGTCCGTATCCATTGACTAGCCCTATTCACTCCACCAGGATGTGAATAACAAGGTCACAGTCGTGGTGACAGTCGCAGCGAGGAGGCACCCCATGTCAGGACCCCGCCCCGTACGAGCCCCGCGCGGTACGGAACTGAGCGCCCTGGGATGGCAGCAGGAGGCCGCCCTCCGGATGCTCCAGAACAACCTCGACCCCGAGGTCGCCGAGCACCCCGACAAGCTCGTCGTCTACGGCGGCACCGGCAAGGCGGCCCGCGACTGGCGCTCCTTCGACGCGATGGTGCGCACCCTCAGGACCCTCAAGCAGGACGAGACGATGCTGGTCCAGTCGGGCCGCCCCGTCGGTGTCATGCAGACCCACGAGTGGGCCCCGCGCGTCCTCATCGCCAACTCCAACCTCGTGGGCGACTGGGCCAATTGGGAGGAGTTCCGCCGCCTGGAACAGCTCGGCCTCACCATGTACGGGCAGATGACGGCGGGCTCCTGGATCTACATCGGCACGCAGGGCATCCTCCAGGGCACGTACGAGACGTTCGCGGCCGTGGCGGCGAAGAAGTTCAACGGCACGCTGGCGGGCACGATCACCCTCACGGCCGGGCTCGGCGGCATGGGCGGCGCCCAGCCCCTCGCGGTCACCATGAACGACGGCGTGGCGCTCTGCATCGACTGCGACCCGCGCGCGATCGAGCGCCGCATCGAGCACAAGTACCTGGACGTGAAGGCCGATTCGCTGGAGCACGCGCTGCAGCTCGCGGTCGAGGCGCGGGACGCCCGCCGTCCGCTCTCCATCGGCCTCCTCGGCAACGCGGCGGAGCTGCTGCCGCGCATGCTCGCCGAGTCGGCCCCCATCGACATCGTCACGGACCAGACCTCGGCCCACGACCCGCTCTCCTACCTCCCGCTGGGCGTCGCCTTCGAGGACATGGCGGACGCGGCGGCCAAGGACCCGGCGGGCTTCACGACCCGCGCGCGCGAGTCGATGGCCCGGCACGTCGAGGCGATGGTCGGCTTCATGGACGCGGGCGCCGAGGTCTTCGACTACGGCAACTCGATCCGTGGCGAGGCCCAACTGGCGGGCTACGAGCGGGCGTTCGCCTTCCCCGGCTTCGTCCCCGCCTACATCCGCCCGCTCTTCTGCGAGGGCAAGGGCCCGTTCCGCTGGGCGGCGCTGTCGGGCGAGGCGTCCGACATCCACAAGACCGACAAGGCGATCCTCGACCTCTTCCCGGAGAACGAGTCCCTGCACCGCTGGATCAAGATGGCCGGCGAGCGCGTCCACTTCCAGGGCCTCCCGGCGCGCATCTGCTGGCTCGGCTACGGCGAGCGGGACCGCGCGGGCGAACGCTTCAACGACATGGTGGCGAGCGGCGAGCTGCAGGCTCCCCTCGCGATCGGCCGCGACCACCTCGACTGCGGCTCGGTGGCCTCCCCCTACCGCGAGACGGAGGCCATGCTGGACGGCTCCGACGCGATCGCCGACTGGCCCCTCCTGAACGCGATGGTGAACGTCGCCTCGGGCGCCTCCTGGGTCTCCCTCCACCACGGCGGCGGCGTCGGCATGGGCCGCTCCATCCACGCGGGCCAGGTCTCGGTGGCGGACGGGACGAAGCTGGCGGGCGAGAAGATCCGCCGGGTACTGACGAACGACCCCGGGATGGGCGTGATCCGGCACGTGGACGCGGGGTACGAAGGCGCGGAGGCGGTCGCGGACGAGAAGGGTGTGCGGGTGCCGATGCGCGAGGGTGACGACGCGTGAGTTCTTCGTCAGCCGGTTCAGCAGGTTCAGCCCGTCCGGCGTTTGAGGACGAGGCGCGGAGCGCCGACGGCGGGGCCGGGGGCGGAGCCCCGGATGGCGGGGTCCAGGGGGCGCAGCCCCCGCAAGGCCCGCCCACCTCGGGGTCCGGGGGCATGCCCCCGGTTTCGGGAAGGGGCGGGACCGGGGCACATCCCCCCTCCTTCCAGCAGATGTGGCGCGACCTCCGTCCCCTGGGCCGCAACCCCGAGTCCAAGGGCTACCGCCGCTACGCCTGGACGGCCGCCGACGCCGAGTGCAGGCAGTGGTTCAAGGACCAGGCCGAGTCCCGCGGCCTCACCCACGAGCTGGACCGCAACGGCAACCAGTGGGCCTGGCTCGGCGACCCCACCGCAGGGGACGCCGTGGTCACCGGCTCCCACCTCGACTCCGTCCCCGACGGCGGCGCCTTCGACGGCCCCCTCGGCGTCGTCTCCGCCTTCGCCGCCCTCGACGAACTCCGCGCCCGCGGAGCCGAGTTCACCCGCCCCCTCGCCCTCACCAACTTCGGAGACGAGGAGGGCGCCCGCTTCGGCCTCGCCTGCGTGGGCTCCCGCCTCACCGCGGGGCAGCTCACCCGCGAAGCGGCGTACAGGCTCACGGACGCCGACGGGACGACCCTCCCCGAGGCGATGGAGCGCGCCGGGTACGACCCGGCGGCCATCGGCCCCGACCCCGAACGCCTCGCCCGCATCGGCGCGTTCGTCGAGCTGCACGTGGAACAGGGCAGAGCCCTGGACCTCTCCGGTGACCCCGTCGGCATCGCCTCCGCCATCTGGCCGCACGGCCGCTGGCGGTACGACTTCCGGGGCGAGGCCAACCACGCGGGCACCACCCGCCTGGTCGACCGCCGGGACCCGATGCTGAGCTACGCGGAGACGGTCCTCGCCGCCCGCCGCGAGGCCGAACTCGCGGGCGCGGTGGCCACGTTCGGGAAGATCGCCGTCGAGCCGAACGGCGTCAACGCCATCCCGTCGCTGGTCCGCGGCTGGCTGGACGCGCGCGCCGCCGACCAGTCGGCGCTCGACACGGTGACGGCCGGGATCGAGAAGGCCGCCCGTGAGTACGCGGACCGGCACGGCATCGACCTCGATGTCGTACGGGAGTCCTTCACGCCGGTCGTCGAGTTCGAGCACGCGCTGCGCGACGAACTGGGCGCGATCCTGGGTACCGATCGTCAGCTGTCGGTCCCGGTCCTCGGCACGGGCGCCGGACACGACGCGGGTATTTTGTCCGCCTCCGTTCCCACCGCCATGCTGTTCGTACGGAACCCCACGGGCGTCTCGCACTCCCCGGCGGAGTTCGCCGCCGAGGACGACTGCGTGGCCGGGGTGGCCGCACTCGCCGACGTACTGGAAGGGCTGGCCTGCAGGTGACGACGGAGCAGACGTACTGGCTGGAGCACGCCTGGCTGGACACGAATGTCGAGCCGGGCGTGGCGGTCGAGGTGACCGGCGACCGGATCACGGCGGTCCGCACGGGGGTGGAGGCCCCGCCACCGAACGCCACGGTCCTGCGCGGCCTGACCCTCCCCGGCCTCGCCAACGCCCACAGCCACGCCTTCCACCGCGCGCTGCGCGGCACGGTCCAGGTGGGCTCGGGCACGTTCTGGACGTGGCGCGAGGTCATGTACTCGGTGGCGGACCGCCTCACCCCCGACACGTACCACGCGCTGGCCCGCGCGGTGTACGCGGAGATGGCGCTGGCGGGGATCACGACGGTCGGCGAGTTCCACTACCTGCACCACCAGCCAGGGGGGACCCCTTACGGTGACCCCAACGCGATGGGGGAGGCCCTGATCCGGGCGGCGGCGGACGCGGGCATCCGCATCACCCTCCTGGACACGGCGTACGTGGCCTCCGGCCTCAAGTCCGCGACGCGCGGCGCGGACCCCGACCGCCACCAGCTGCGCTTCTCGGACGGCACGACACAGGCGTGGGCCGAGCGCGCCGAAGGGCTGAAGGACCGCCCGCACGCCCGCATCGGCGCGGCCGTCCACTCCGTACGGGCGGTCCCCGCCGCCCAGTTGGGCACGGTGGTGGAGTGGGCGGAGACCCGCCGCGCCCCCCTGCACGTCCACCTCTCCGAGCAGACGGCGGAGAACGACGCGTGCCAGGCGGTCCACGGCCGCACCCCCACACAGCTCCTCGCCGACCACGGCGTCCTGGGCCCCCGTACGACGGGCGTCCACAACACCCACGTATCGGCCGGGGACATCACCCTCCTCGGCCGCTCCGAGACGGGCACGTGCATGTGCCCGACGACGGAACGCGACCTGGCGGACGGCATCGGCCCCGCGGTGGCCCTCCAGCGCGCGGGCAGCCCCCTCTCCCTGGGCAGCGACAGCCACGCGGTGATCGACATCCTGGAGGAGGCGCGCGCGATGGAGCTGAACGAGCGCCTCCGCTCGCACACGCGCGGCCACTGGACGGCGGCGGCGCTGCTGCGGGCGGCCACGGCGGACGGGCACGCGGCGCTCGGCTGGCAGGACGCGGGCGTCATCGAGGCGGGCGCGCTCGCGGACCTGACGACGGTGGCGCTCGACTCGGTACGGACGGCGGGCCCGGTCCCGCGCCTCGCCGCCGAGGCGGCGGTGTTCGCGGCGACGTCGGCGGACGTCCGGCACACGGTGGTCGGGGGCCGCCATGTCGTACGCGACGGTGAGCACACTCTCGTACCGGACGTACCCGGTGAACTGGCCCGCACGATCGCAGAGTTGAAGGAACAGGGATAACGAGGCATGGCACCGGCAACGGAAACCGCAGCTGGCACTGAGACGGCCACGACCGCGATCACCAACATCGGCTCGCTGGTGACGAACGACCCGTCGCTCGGCGAGGGCCCGCTGGGCCTGATGCGGGACGCCGCGTTGGTCCTGGAGGGCGAGCGCGTGGCCTGGGTGGGCCCGACGGCGAAGACCCCGCCGACGGACGCGGTGCACGACGCGCAGGGCCGCGCCGCCGTCCCCGGCTTCGTCGACTCCCACTCCCACCTGGTGTTCGCGGGCGACCGCACCCAGGAGTTCAACGCCCGTATGTCGGGCCGCAGTTATACGGCGGGCGGCATCCGCACGACGGTGGCGGCGACGCGCGCGGCGAGCGACTCCGAGCTGGAGTCGAACCTCACCCGCTACCTGGCGGAGGCCCTCCGCCAGGGCACGACCACGTTCGAGACGAAGTCGGGCTACGGCCTCACGACGGCGGACGAGTCGCGTGCGCTGCGCATCGCGGCGGCGCACACGGACGAGGTGACGTTCCTCGGCGCGCACATCGTCTCCCCCGACTACGCGGAAGACCCCGCCGCCTACGTGGAGTTGGTGACGGGCGAGATGCTGGACGCCTGCGCGCCCCACGCCCGCTGGATCGACGTCTTCTGCGAGAAGGGCGCCTTCGACGGCGACCAGGCCCGCGCGATCCTCACGGCGGGCAGGGCGAAGGGCCTGCACCCCCGCATCCACGCCAACCAACTGTCGTACGGCCCTGGGGTCCAGCTCGCAGTGGAACTGGACGCGGCGTCGGCGGACCACTGCACACACCTGACGGACGCGGACGTGGACGCCCTGTCCCAGGGCAACACGGTGGCAACGCTTCTCCCCGGCGCGGAGTTCTCCACGCGCGCGCAGTGGCCGGATGCCCGCCGCCTCCTCGACGCGGGTGCGACGGTGGCTCTCTCCACCGACTGCAACCCGGGCTCCTCCTTCACGTCCTCGGTCCCCTTCTGCATCGCTCTCGCCGTACGGGACATGGGCATGACCCCGGACGAGGCACTCTGGTCCGCCACGGCGGGCGGCGCGGCGGCCCTGCGCCGCACGGACGTCGGCCACCTCGGGCTGGGCGCCCGCGCAGACCTGGCCCTCCTCGACGCCCCGAGCCACGTCCACTTGGCCTACCGGCCGGGGGTGCCGCTGGTGGGAGAGGTCTGGCGGCGAGGGCTGCGCCAGCCCTGAGAGAGCCAGGCCCACCTGGCACTACTGCCCGCGTCGGGCCTGCCGTCGTCCACGGCGTCCCGCTGCCCGCATGAGGGCCTCTCTCAAGCGCTCCGGGGCGTGCGGCATGCTGGCCCCATGACGGGCACCATGACCGGGACCATGAAGACCATCGGCCTCATCGGCGGCATGAGCTGGGAGTCCAGCGCCGAGTACTACCGGCTCCTCAACGAACTCGTACGCGAGCGCCTCGGCGGGCTGCACTCCGCCCGCATCGTGCTGCACTCCGTCGACTTCGCGGAGATCGAGCGGCTCCAGGTTGCGGGGGAGTGGGACGAGGCCGGGCGCGTACTGGCCGTCGCCGCCAAGGGACTTGAGGCGGCCGGGGCCGACTTCCTCCTCATCTGTACGAACACCATGCACAAGGTCGCCGACCAGGTGAGCGCGGCCGTGTCCGTACCGCTGCTGCACCTCGGGGACGCCACCGCCGAAGCCGTACGCGCCGCGGGGCTGCAGACGGTGGGGCTGCTCGGGACCGCCTTCACCATGGAGCAGGACTTCTACCGGGACCGGCTCGCCGCGCACGGGCTCGAGGTGCTCGTCCCGGACGAGGCCGGGCGCGCCGTCGTGCATCGCGTCATTTACGAGGAGCTGTGCCTGGGCGTCGTACGGGAGGAGTCGCGGGCGGCGTATCAGGAGGTCATCGACGGACTCGTACGGCGGGGTGCCCAAGGCGTCATCCTCGGCTGCACCGAGATCGAGCTGCTGATCCAGGCCGAGCACAGCCCCGTTCCCGTCTTCCCGACCACCCGGCTGCACGCCGAAGCCGCCGTCGAAGCCGCCGTCGAGGGCGCCCGCTAGCGAGAACACATGTGCACACACTTGTGGGGCCCGCCTGACTGCAACAGGCGCGCCCCACAAGGACGTTCAGCGATCGGCTGCTCAAGGTCGACGCGCAGCGCAGCACAGTGCGCTACTCCTCGACCGTCAGACCCTTCCGCAGCCGTGACAGCGTCCGCGACAGCAGCCGCGACACATGCATCTGCGAGATGCCCAGCTCATCGCCTATCTCCGACTGCGTCATATTGGCGACGAAGCGCAGCGCGAGGATCTTCCGGTCGCGCGGGGGCAGATCGGCGATCAGGGGCTTCAGGGACTCGACGTACTCGATGCCCTCCAGGCCGTGGTCCTCGTAGCCGATGCGGTCGGCGAGGGCGCCTTCGGAGTCGTCCTCCTCGGGCTGCGCGTCCAGGGAGCTGGCGGTGTAGGCGTTGGACGCCGCCATGCCCTCGACGACCTCTTCGTTGGAGATGCCCAGGCGCTCGGCGAGCTCGCCCACCGTGGGGGCGCGATCGAATTGCTGGGCGAGTTCGTCGCCCGCCTTGGCGAGGTCCAGACGGAGTTCCTGCAGGCGGCGCGGGACACGCACCGACCAGCTGGTGTCGCGGAAGAAGCGCTTGATCTCGCCGACGATCGTCGGCATCGCGAAGGTCGGGAACTCGACGCCTCGGCTCAGCTCGAAGCGGTCGATCGCCTTGATCAGGCCGATGGTCCCGACCTGGATGATGTCCTCCATCGGCTCGCTGCGGGAGCGGAAGCGGGAGGCGGCGAACTTGACCAGCGCGAGGTTGAGTTCGACGAGGGTGTTGCGGACGTACGCGTATTCGTGCGTGCCTTCCTCGAGCGACTCCATGCGCTCGAAGAGGGTCTTGGACAGGGCCCGCGCGTCCAGCGGTGCCACTTCGTCGTAAGGGGGGATCTCCGGGAGGTCCGTGAGGTCCGCCATGTCGGCGGGTCCGGTGAGCCTCTCGCCGTTCAGGGGCAGGGCTTCGGGGGCAGGAGCCGGGATCTGGGTCGCGAAGCGGTTCGGCGGGGGTGTCGACGTCGCTTGGTCAGTATGCGATTCGTCGAGCCGGGGTGACATGGTGTCCTCCATCGTTCTCGGCATATGGCTGCCGATGCCAATACGTGCACTGCGGTGTGCGGCGCCTCCAAAGCCGTCCGTGTCGAGTGGTGTCTCTTCTACCCCTACCCGGTTCTGCGCCTCAGTCGCAAGTGCGTTCTGCGGGGAAATGTCCGAATTCGGGGGGATGTTCGGGTACCCGGGGGCGTAGGGAGGGCGTAATGTTCAGGGGCGTCATCAACAGCCACGACGGTCGGAAGAGAGTGACGGCATGGACCGCGGGACGGTCGGCAGCGCACACAGGGGCCGGCTTCTGGTCGAGGTGCGGCAAGAGGGTCGCAGTGCGGTCGTGACACCGGTGGGTGAGCTCGATCACCACACCGCCGATCTGCTGCGCGAGCCACTGGAGAACTGCATCGCCGAAGGGCTCGTGCGGCTCGTCGTGGACTGCTCTCGCCTGGAATTCTGCGACTCCACCGGCCTGAACGTGCTGCTCGGTGCCCGGCTCAAGGCCGAGGCCGAGGGCGGCCGGGTTCATCTCGCCGGGATGCAGCCCGTGGTGGCGCGGGTCTTCGAGATCACCGGCGCGGAGGCCGTCTTCGCCGTGCACGACACGCTGGCGGCCGCCCTGTCGGACCGGCCCGACTAGAGGCCGCGGACCGGACGGGGGAGACGGTGCGGACGGGGCGCACAGAAGCGTACGGGCGGGGTTGGGCGGCGCCGGGCGCAGAAGTTACGTGTCAGTTGTCACTGCGTGATCAGGGCGTTACCAGCGTCACATGCCGCGTGCCGAATCAGTGGGTGTTCTCACGGTCCCTTCGGGCAGGAGAGTCCCTGGATCCGTCCTTGATGGTCCTCAAGTCAACAGTCAGAGCGGCGAGCAGCCAGCAGTCGATCAGCCAGCGGTCGATCGGCCGGCAGTCGATCAGCCAGCAGTTCAGAACGCGGTGAGGTGAAGCGCTGATGAGCACCACCCGGCCTTACTCGCCGGGCGACCGTGGCCCGGAGCCCGAGGCCGCCGTCGCGGACGCTCCCACGAGCGGCCAGGACGCTCCCGCGGGCGGCCAGGGGCGCCCGGTCCGCAGGCTGAACCTGAACGGTGCCAGCGGGATCGTTCCGCTCGCGCGCGACTTCACGCGGGACGCGCTGCACGCCTGGGGCTGGCTGCCCGCCGCGGGCGCCGACCAGCGGGCCGCCGCGGAGGACGTCCTCCTTGTCGTCTCCGAGCTCGTCACCAACGCCTGTCTGCACGCGGAGGGGCCCGACGAGCTCTGGCTCTCCTGCGACAAGAAGGTGCTGCGCATAGAGGTCTCCGACCGGGGTGCGGGCCAGCCGGCGCCGCGCACCCCGCACCGCGCGGGGCGTCCGGGCGGGCACGGGATGTTCATCGTGCAGCGGCTCTGCCTGGACTGGGGCGTGGTCAGGACCCCCGGCGCCGGCGGCAAGACGGTCTGGGCCGAGCTGGGCGCGCCCGCCTAGAGCCCCCACTCGGGTCCCGCCCAGTCCCCACTCGGGTCCCGCCCAGTCCCCCCTTGTGTTACCCCCGGTTTACGCCGGGCTTCACACCATGCGTCACACGCGCGCCGGATCGGCACAGATCCGGCGCGTCCTTTGTCTTCCCTCGGCAAGGCCCCGGGCGTACCTTGAGCGCCCAATCTGATGTGCCGTCAGTAACCTCCGCACCCGTCGGCACGCCACGACCGGCATGAGGGGAACACGAGGTGTCGTACACAAAACGCAGCGCCGCACTCGCGCTTGCCACGGCCCTGGCGGGCGGTTCGGCGGTGCTGATGGCCGCACCCGCCGCACACGCCACGGTCCAGGACGTCAACTACCAGTGCAAGACACCCATCGGGAACAAGGGCGCCGTCTCGCCGATCGACATCAAGAGCGTCAAGAGCGGCAGCGGCTACAAGCTCACCATGTCCTTCCAGAAGGGCGTCTCCTCCAGCCCGGTGGAGCTCGGCAAGGGCGCGATGAAGCCCAGCGCCCTGATCAAGCTGGGCGGTGCCGAGAGCGGCACGGTCCCGGTGTCCGGCGCCCCCAACGCGGAGGCGATTCCGGCCAACACCCCCATCAAGATCAGTGACTTGTCGGGTACCTACACCCCGAAGAAGAGCGGCAAGGTCACCTTCACCGCGGGCGTCCTCACCATCAAGGCGCTCGGCACCACCACGACCTGCACCCCGAAGGGCAGCCCCAAGCCCTCCCTCGAACTGGACGTCAAGGGCTCCGGTGGCTCGGGCGGCTCCGGTGGCTCGGGCGGTTCCGACAACTCCGGCTCCGGCGGTGCCACGGGCGGCGGTGGTTCGGCCTCGGGCGGCTCGCAGAGCTCCCCGTCCGGCGGCGAGCTGCCGCAGACCGGACCGGCCGACTCGGCGATCGCGCTCGGCACCCTCGGCGGCACGGTGCTGCTCGCGGGCGCGGCGGGCGCTCTCTGGCTGACCCGCAGGCACCAGGCGGCCCGCACCCGGTAGGCGCGGGGGATCCGGTGGGCGCCGCGGCCGCGCAGTGGCGGGGCGGCGCGAACACCGGCCTGCGCACGCCGGGTTGAGGTCCACCGGACCGGTCGTCGGGCTGGTTGCTGATCCGCTCGCCGGACCGGTCACCGATCCGCCCGCTGGACCGGTTGTCGATCCGGTCGCCGGATCCGCCCGCCGGACCGGTTGCCGATCCGGTCACCGATCCGTCCGTCCGTTCCTCCGTCCGCCGACTCCGCCCTCGTACGAAGATCAGGAGCCGCCGATGCACTCCGTGCTGTCCGCCGTGCGTGCCGTGTGTGGAGCGCGCGCGGCCGCCGCCGCATGCCTGGCCGCCGCCGTGGTGCTGCTCGCCGGGCCCGCCCCCGCGGCCCGCGCGGACACCGCCGACTGGTCCCTGACCCCCTCGGCGGGGGGCGGGACCCGGCCCGCGAAGGACGGGCGGCCCTACTTCTACGCGGAGGGCTCACCCGGCACCGTCCTGGAGGACGAGGTCGCGGTCACCAATCCCTCGGCGAAGCCCCGCACGATCCGGCTGCGGGGCGCCGACCCCGACGACACCGGGACGGGAGCGCGCCCGGCCAAGGGCAGGTCCACGGACACCGGCTCCTGGATCACCTTCGCCAAGCGGGAGGTGAAGGTGCCGCCACGCACCCGGGCCGAGGTGCCGTTCACGGTGACCGTCCCGGCGGGTGCGGTCCCGGGCGACCACCCCGGCGTGATCGTCGCGAGCGACGGCGGCCGGGACGCGGCGGTCCGCCTGCACCTGCGGGTGAGCGGGCCGACGCTGTCCGCCGTGACCGTCGAGCGCGTTGCCGTCGACGGGGCCGGCGACGGGAAGCGGATCTCGTACGACCTGGTGAACCGTGGCAACACGGTGCTCCGCCCCCGGCTCGCGGTGCACGCCGAGGGCGTCTTCGGCACCGTCCTGGACCGTGCCCCGCGCACGCTCCCGGTCGAACTCCTCCCCGGCCGCCGGGTCACCCTGACCGAGCCGTGGCGGGACGCCCCCGCCCTCGACTCGGTCGACGTGAAGCTCTCCGTCACCGCGGCGGGCGGCGCCCACGACACGGCGACGGCGTCGGCACGGTTCGTGCCCTGGGGCGCGGTGGCGGGCGGCGGCGCGCTCCTGCTGGGCGCGGCGGGCGGCGCGCTCCACGTCATACGCAGACGCAGGCGCGGACGGCCACCGGTGGAGCAAGAACCCGAAGAGATACGTGAGTTGGCGGCAGTGGGTACGGCCACGGGGACGGGAGAGCAACTGTGAACGGCGAAGGTACCTCGAGGTCGATTCGGCTCGCGGTGACAGCCGCGGTCCTGGCGGTCATAGGGTTCACCGCCCTCCCGCAGGGCACCGCCGTCGCTGCGGACAGCGCGGACAAACCCACCGTCAGACTCTCCAAGTCCCAAGCGGGCAAGGGTGGTTCCATCACCGTCACCGGCACGGGGTGGCGCAAGAAGGCGCTGCTCATGATGCTGATCTGCGGGCAGTCCGCCCCCGGCAAGGGCGTCCTCGGCGGCACCAACTCCTGTGCCAACTCCGACGGCCTGGCCGTCACCACCGACGACAAGGGCGCCTTCAGCAAGAAGCTCGCCGTCGCCGAGCCGCCCGTGCCCTGCCCCTGCGTCGTCCACGTCGCGACGGTGACCGGTGAGAAGGCCATGGCCGACGCCGAGTTCAAGGTCGCGGGCCACCCCGTGAAGCCGCTTCCGGCGCAGCAGACCGGCGGCAAGCTCTCCGTCCTGACCGACACCCGCCTCGACGGCTCCAGCTCCCTGCTGACCTGGTTCGGCGCCCCGCCGTCCCGCAAGTTCGTCTTCACCGTGGGCAACGTGGGCTCGGCCCCCGTCAAGGACCCGGTCTTCCAAGTCGGCACCTCCCACGGGGTGTTCGCCCCGCAGTGGGAGGAGCAGCAGTGGCGGGGCACGATCGCGCCGGGCAAGAAGGCGCAGATCGAGCTCCCGGTGGAGCTCGCCGCGGGCGCGCACGGCGACTACCTCGTCTCGCTGAAGTTCGGGGACAAGGTCCTCGCCGAGAAGCCGTGGGGGGTGGGCCGCCCCTGGGGCGTCACGCTCTTCTGGATCCTGCTCTGCGTCGTCGTGCCGGCGGCCGTGTTCCGCATCGGCATGGCGGTCGTGGACCGCTTCCGCCCGGCCCGCCGCTCCGGCTCCGGCTCCGCGGGCCGCCATCGCGGCGGCCGCCTGTCCGAAGTCACCGCCCGGCTGCCGAAGTTGCGGCTGCCGCAGGGCGCGCTCGCCGCCGACGGCGCGGCCCGCTCCCAGTCCCGTACACCCTCCCGTACGAAACCCAGGCCGTCCGCGCACTCGGGGGCGGACGCGAGCACCACCTCGACTGCGGCACTGCCGTGGTTCACCCCCGACACCGACCCCGGCGCACCCCCGGCCGGACAGCTCTCCGCACCGTCCGAGAACAGCACTCCCAGGACCAACACGCCCAATGAGAAGGGGACCACGTGATCAGGAAACGGAGAGCCGGTGCGGCGGGAGTCGCGCTCATGCTCGGCGGGGCGGGCCTCGTGCTGACCAGCACGGTGCCCGCGCAGGCAGCCGCCGCCGAGGTCGCGTACAAGACGAAGTGTGTGCCGCCGCCCATCTCGGGTCTGCCGGACATCCACGGCACCACCAAGGTGGAGATCACCGCGCCCGCCGACGCGAAGGTCGGCGACGAGGTCGAGGTGGTGTGGAAGACCGTCGAGGGCGCCTCCAAGAACCCCGACATCCTCGACCTGGACAAGGACACGGTCCTGCCGACCGGCACCCTGAAGGTGGGCGGCGCGCAGACCGGGGACCTGAAGATGGAGGGCACCCGCACCAACCCGCCCATCCCCAAGGGCTCCCCGATGGTCCTTTCCGACATGAAGGCCAAGCTGAAGCTGACGAAGGCCGGGGAGGTCACGCTCACCCCGGACGCGTACAACATCAACGTCAACAAGCCGGTCAACACGGACACCAAGTGCACGCCCGAGGAGCAGGTGAAGCCGGGCGCGACCATCAAGGTCGCGGACGGCGGCGGGAGTTCGGGCGGTACGTCGGGAGGCACCTCCAGCGGCACGACGGGCGGATCGACCGGCGGGGACACCGGCACCGGCGGGTCCACGGGCGGGTCCACCGGCGGATCCACGGGCGGCTCGGTCGGCGGCAGCTCCTCCGGTGGCAGCACCGGCGGTGACGACGGCGGCAAGACCGACTTCCCGGGCAAGGAAATCCAGACGCCCTACAAGTGCAAGACCCCGATCGGCGACAAGGAAGCGACCTCGCCGGTCCAGATCAACGCCAAGAAGAACGGCGGGAGTTACGCCCTCACGGTCCAGTTCAAGAAGTCCGTGATGGACAGCCCGGCCGACATCCCGGCGGACTCCGTGAAGCCGTCGATGGAGGTCAAGCTGGGCGGCGCCGACAAGGGCACGGTGCCGGTCGAGGGCCCGACCAACAAGGAGCCCATCAAGTCGGGCGCGCCGATCAACATCCCTGACCTGACAGGGACGTACAAGCCCGGCGCCGACGGCAAGTCGACGCTCTCGCCCGGCGTCCTCACGGTGAAGGCGCTCGGCACGACGACGACGTGCACGCCCGCGAAGAGCGAGGTCTCCCTCGAACTCGACACGTCCGCCCAGCCGGGCGGTGCGTCGGGCGGCTCCGGCTCTGCGGGCGGGTCCGGCTCCGCCGGGGGCTCGGGCTCCGGTGGCTCGGCCGCGAGCGGTGGCGGTTCCTCGTCGTCCGGCGGCGGCCTCGCCGAGACCGGCGCCGAGAACAACGGCGCGCTGCGGGCCCTCGGGCTCGTCGCGGGCACGGTGATCCTGCTGGGTGGCGCGGTGTTCACGTTCCTGCCGAAGCGGAGGCGTGGACTGCGCTAGGCGCTAGGCGTTGAGCGCTGCTGGCTGAGCGCACCGCGGGCGCGTGGGGAGCTGCGGACCGGCTGTGGCTGGTCGCGCAGTTCCCCACGCCCCTGAATGGGGCGCCCGTGGCTGCGGGCGCCCTACGCGTGCGGCCCGCCCTACGCGTGCGCCCGCAGCCACCGCAGTACCGACTTCGCCACCCCGGACTCCTCCAGCAGCCCCATCCCGTGCGCCGAAGACCCCCGCACCGTCCGTACGGTGATGTCCCGCTGCCCCGACCCCCGCTCCACATCCGCGAGTTCGGCCGAGTGCCGCACCGGCACGAAGTCGCCGTCCGTGTGGGTGAGGAACATCGGGGCGTCGTCCGCCCCCGACGCGTGGGACGCGGCCGCCAGGTCGTCCCAGCGCTCCCGGCAGCGGCGCCCGTCCCGGTCCGGCGCGCACCCGGCGAGGCGCACCGCCGCCCGGCGCAGGGCCCGCCGCTCGGCCGAGGCGCCCGGCCGCGCCCCGTCCACCCACGCCCGGTGGGGCGAGGCCACGGGGGAGAGGGCGGCCACCCCGCGCACCCGGCTCCGGCCCGCCCCGTACGTCGCCGCGCTCACCGCCAGGTGGCCGCCCGCCGACGAGCCGAGCACCAGTGGCCGCGCCCCGCCGTGGTGCCGCCGCACCCAGCGCAGGGCGGCCAGGACGTCGTCGCGCTGTGCGGGCCACACGGCGTCGGACGTGAGCCGGTAGTCGGTGTCGTACACGGTGAACCCACGGGCCGCGAACCAGCGCGCCCAGCGGCTCCAGTCGGTGTCCCGGGACCAGTACCCGCCGTGCAGGACGACGAGGACGGGGCGGTGCGCGGACCGGTCGCCGTACGCGGTGAGCGTCTGGCGGGCGTGGGACCCGTACGAGAAGGTCCGGCCGGAGACGGGCGGCGGCACCGTGGCTCGGGCGGCCGTACCGGCCGACAGGAGCGCCCCGCACAGGGCGAGGACGGGCAGCGTACGGCGGAGCAGGAACGCACGGCGGAGCAGGAACGCACGGCGGAGCAGGAACATACGACGGAGCAGGAACGCACGACGGAGCGGGAACGCACGACGCGGCAGGGCTTGGCGCATGCGCCGATGCTGCCCCGGCCCGCGCCCCCGCCCCCGCAGAAACGCCAAGGGCCGCCGCACCGGATGGTGCGGCGGCCCTCGGTCGGAGCGAAGGGGAGGCGTCAGTTGACGCTGCCCATCAGCTGCTTGACCTTCTTGCGGTTCAGGAAGATCCCGAAGCCCGCGACGACCGCGAGGATCGCCTCCACCATGACCGCCCCTGAGGTGTTCAGGTTGACGTTCAGCTGCGGCGAGGTCAGCAGACCCGCGACCGAGTCGCCCGCGGTGACCGCGAGGAACCAGACACCCATCATCTGGGAGCTGTACTTGGCCGGAGCCATCTTCGTGGTGACCGACAGGCCGACCGGGGAGAGGCAGAGCTCACCGACGGTCTGGATGAAGTAGATCGACACCAGCCACATCGGGGAGACCTTGCCGCCGTTGTTGGCGGTGTCGATCATCGGGATGAGGAAGACGGCGAACGAGATGCCGATCAGCGCGAGGCTGGAGGAGAACTTGACCGCGGTGCTCGGCTCCTTGCCCCGCTTGTTCAGCCACAGCCAGAGCGAGGCGACCACGGGGGCCATCGCCATGACGAAGATCGGGTTCAGCGACTGGTACCAGGACGTCGGGAAGTCGAACCCGAGGAGGTTGTTGGTCGTCGACTCCTTGCCGAAGACCGACAGCGTCGAGCCGTTCTGGTCGTAGATCATCCAGAAGATCGCGGCGACCACGAAGAACCAGACGTAGCCGGAGAGCTTCGTCTGCTCGAGCTGGGTCAGCTCCTTGTCGCGCTTCATGCGGGCCAGGACGGCGATCGGGATGATCAGGCCGGCGATGATGATGGGCATCAGCGCCCAGTCGGCGAAGTTCCCGGTCACGGCGAGCAGCGTGTAGAAGACGCCCGCGACGATCAGCCAGATCAGGCCGTTGCGGATGGCGCGCTGCTTCTGCTCCGGCGTGGCCGGCTGCGAGACGACGCTGCTCTCCGGGCTCAGGTGGCGGGTGCCGAGCATGAACTGGGCCAGGCCCAGGGCCATGCCGACCGCGGCCAGCGTGAAGCCGAGGTGCCAGTTGACGTTCTCGCCGACGGTGCCGATGCTCAGCGGCGCGAAGAAGGCACCGAGGTTGATGCCGATGTAGAAGAGCGTGAAGCCACCGTCACGGCGCGGGTCCTCGGGACCCTTGTAGAGGTGGCCGACCATCGTGGAGATGTTGGCCTTCAGCAGACCGGAGCCGAGCGCCACGAGCACGAGGCCCGCGAAGAACGTCGCCGAGCTCGGCAGGGCGAGCGTGATGTGGCCGAGGATGACGACACCGGCGCCGATGGCGACCGTCTTGCGCGGCCCCCAGAAGCGGTCGGCCATCCAGCCGCCGGGCATGGCGAGCAGATAGACCATCGCCATGTAGACGGAGTAGATCGCCGTCGCCGTGGTGGCACTCATGTTCATGCCGCCGGGCGCGATCAGATACAGCGGGAGAAGCGCCTTCATGCCGTAGAAGCTGTAGCGCTCCCACATCTCGGTCATGAAGAGCGTGGCCAGTCCGCGGGGGTGGCCGAAGAAGGTCTTCTCGGAGCCAGGGGTACTGGGCGAGTCCTTCGTCAGGCTGGACGCCATGGGTCGATCCTCGTGGTTCGGGACGCGCTGGCAG
Organism: Streptomyces sp. NPDC059009; assembly: GCF_042740175.1. Taxonomy (NCBI): domain Bacteria; kingdom Bacillati; phylum Actinomycetota; class Actinomycetes; order Kitasatosporales; family Streptomycetaceae; genus Streptomyces; species Streptomyces sp. NPDC059009. Next base: position 100,769 of record NZ_JBHYJB010000023.1, read on the forward strand.
GAGCGTGTGCGCGCCCGGTGGGGGGCGGTCGGCACCGGGGCCGTCCGTCCCGCCCCCACGCCCGAGGGGGATGTGCCCTCCGGTAAAGGGGAGGGCGTTGGGCGGCGACTCCGAGATCCACACCCCGGGCGCATCCTCGCGCGCGGGGCCCGACCACAGGTCATTCCTTTCAAGGCTGGTGGTGGCCAGCCCGCACATAAAAGAGACCTAAGGCGCGCACAGCGGGCCAAAGGTCCTTGGTAGTGCATCAGGCGTTGGGTCACCATACGCCACGTCAACACGGCATATGGAAGGACTTGAGAGATGGATCACAGGCCCTGCTGGAACCAACGGCCCTGATTCGAAGGTGTTTCTCAGGATCGCATCCCACGGGCGCAGGTGACACCTCCCGCCTCCACAACCCCGCAGATCACGCCACACCCTTGTTCCGTCGCGGACTACCATCACCCCATGACCCGTGTACTGCTCGCCGAGGACGACGCGTCCATCTCGGAGCCGCTGGCCCGCGCCCTGCGCAGGGAGGGTTACGAGGTCGAAGTGCGCGAGGACGGCCCGACCGCCCTCGACGCGGGCCTCCAGGGGAGTATCGATCTCGTCGTACTCGACCTGGGGCTGCCCGGCATGGACGGCCTGGAGGTGGCCCGGCGGATGCGCGCCGAGGGCCACACGGTGCCGATCCTGATCCTGACCGCGCGCGCCGACGAGGTGGACACCGTCGTCGGGCTCGACGCCGGCGCCGACGACTACGTGACCAAGCCGTTCCGCCTCGCCGAACTCCTCGCCCGCGTCCGGGCCCTGCTGCGCCGCGGCGCCGCCGAGCCCAAGGAGGCGCCCGCGACGCACGGCGTGCGGATCGACGTGGAGTCGCACCGGGCGTGGATGGGCGACGAGGAACTCCAGCTCACCGCCAAGGAGTTCGACCTGCTCCGGGTCCTGGTGCGGGACGCGGGCCGGGTCGTCACCCGCGACCAGCTGATGCGCGAGGTCTGGGACACCACGTGGTGGTCGTCGACCAAGACCCTCGACATGCACATCTCCTGGCTCCGCAAGAAGCTCGGCGACGACGCGGCGAATCCCCGGTACATCGCGACGGTGCGGGGCGTGGGGTTCCGGTTCGAGAAGAGTTGAGGCCCTGAGGGGGCGCCCGTCCGGGACACTGGGTGAATGCGCCGCCGCCTCATCAACTCCACCCTCGCCGTCGTCCTCGTGGTGATCGCCGTCTTCGGGGTGTCACTCGTGATCGTCGAGACCCGGACGATCAGCAACAGTGCCCAGGAGCGCGTGGACTCCGAGGTCGTCCGCCTGGTCAGCATCGTGGACTCCCGGCTGATCAGTGACGAGCGGATCAACGCGGACGTCCTGCAGGACCAGGTCGCCGGCGACCGGTACGCCCGCATCGAGATCCCGGGCCGCCGCACGATCGAGATCGGCACCCGCCCCACCGGCGACGTGATCAGCGGGACCCGCTACGGCGACAAGGGCGAGAAGGTCACCGTCGAGGAGCCGCGCACCGCGGTGACCCGCGAGGTCGGCCGCACCCTGCTGATCATCGGCGCCGTGGCGCTGCTCGCCGTCATCGCCGCCGTCCTGCTCGCGGTGCGCCAGGCCAACCGGCTCGCCTCCCCGCTCACCGACCTCGCGGAGACCGCGGAGCGCCTCGGCTCCGGCGACCCGAGGCCCCGCCACAAGCGGTACGGGGTCCCGGAGCTGGACCGCGTCGCGGACGTCCTGGACGCCTCGGCCGAGCGCATCGCGCGCATGCTCACCGCCGAGCGGCGCCTGGCCGCCGACGCCTCGCACCAGCTGCGCACCCCTCTCACGGCGCTCTCGATGCGCCTGGAGGAGATCACCATGACCGAGGACCTGGCGGAGGTGAAGGAGGAGGCGACGATCGCCCTCGCCCAGGTCGAGCGGCTCACGGACGTGGTGGAGCGGCTGCTCACCAATTCCCGCGACCCGCGTACCGGCTCGGCCGTCGCCTTCGACCTGGACGAGGTGATCAAGCAGCAGCTGGAGGAGTGGCGCCCGGCCTACCGCAGCGCGGGCCGCGCCATCGTCAGCTCCGGCAAGCGCCACCTCCGGGCCGTGGGCACGCCTGGAGCGGTCGCCCAGGTCCTGGCCGCGCTGATCGAGAACTCCCTGATGCACGGCGGCGGCACCGTCGCCCTGCGCACCCGCGTCACCGGCAACCAGGCGGTCGTGGAGGTCACGGACGGCGGCCCGGGCGTGCCCCCGGAGCTCGGCTCGCGGATCTTCGAGCGCACCATCAGCGGCCGGAACTCGACGGGCATCGGCCTCGCGGTCGCCCGCGACCTGGCGGAGGCGGACGGCGGCCGCCTGGAGATGCTGCAGACGAAGCCGCCGGTCTTCGCCCTCTTCCTGTCGCGGACGCCGCTGCAGCGGCCGGTGGCGGGGGCGGGCGAGAAGACGGTCAGGTAGTACCTGGCGTACGGGTCAGCGGGCGCGCTGCCCGGCGGTCCGCTCCTCGGCGGCGGCGCTGTCCGCGCTCTCTTCGAGGAACGATTCCGCATGGGCGACGGCCTCGCGCGCGGGCAGCGTCTTGAACACCCAGGACCGGTAGGACCAGAAGCGGAACAGCGTCGCGATGCCCATGCCGACGAACTTGAAGACGTTCGACTGGATCCGGCTGTCCCAGCCGAACCAGTAGGTCGCCGCGTACAGCACGCCGTTCTCGATCACCAGGCCGACGGCGCTGAACAGCAGGAAGAGCGTGAGCTCCTTGGTGCGGCCGCTCTTGTCGCGGTCCCGGTACGTGAAGTAGCGGAAGCCCACGTAGTTGAAGACGATCGCGACGACCGTGGCGATCACGCTGGCCCGCACCACGTGCAGGTCCGTGAGGTGCCGCACGAGGTTGAAGACCGCGAAGTTCACGAGCGTGCCGAGCGCGCCCACAGCGCCGAACTTGGCCACTTCGCGTCCGAGCCGGTCCAGTCGCACGCGCAGTGCGCCATGTTCCGTCATGGTGGTCGCCCCAGCCCCCGTCGCATCGGTCGTCTTGGTCACGCGTTCGTCACGCGTTGGTCATCGCGTCAACCCAGCCATGCTAACCAGCGCCTCCCGACAGCGCGCGGGGACGCCTGTCTCTGTGGCACCGCTGTGACAGGTGACGCATCCGGGGCCCCGCAGGTTGAGTGGATTCCACCGCGTTCCCGCCGTGTTCCCGCCGCGTCCTCGCCCCGTTCCCGGCGGTTCTCGGCCGTCCTCGGATGGCCGATACCCTGTGGGTGTGACGTTCCCGGTAGTCGGCATGGTCGGCGGCGGTCAGCTCGCCCGCATGACCCACGAGGCGGGCATCCCCCTCGGCCTCAGATTCAAGCTCCTCAGTGACACCCCGCAGGATTCCGCGGCGCAGGTCGTCGGCGACGTCGTCATCGGCGACTATCGCGACCTCGACACGCTGCGTGACTTCGCGCGGGGCTGCGACGTGATCACCTTCGATCACGAACATGTACCCACCGAGCACCTACGGGCCCTGGAAGCGGACGGCGTCGTCGTCCGGCCGGGGCCCGACGCCTTGGTACACGCCCACGACAAGGGGGTGATGCGCGCGAAGCTCTCCGCGATCGGCGCCCCCTGCCCCCGCCACCGCATCGTGGCCGACCCGGCGGATGTGGCGGCGTTCGCGGCGGAAGGGGAGGGCTTCCCGGTCATCCTCAAGACCGTCGTCGGCGGCTACGACGGCAAGGGCGTGTGGTTCGTGCGCTCCGCGGCGGACGCGGCGGACGCCTTCAAGGCAGGGGTCGCGGTCCTCGCGGAGGAGAAGGTCGACTTCGCCCGCGAGCTCGCCGCCGACGTCGTGCGCTCCCCGCACGGCCAGGCCGTGGCGTACCCCGTGGTCGAGTCCGTCCAGGTCGACGGGGTGTGCGACACGGTGATCGCTCCCGCGCCCGGCCTCGACGCCGAACTCGCGGGCCAGGCGCAGGAGTTGGCGCTCCGCATCGCCGACGAGCTGGGCGTGGTGGGCCACTTGGCCGTCGAGCTCTTCGAGACGACCGATGGCCGCATCCTCGTCAACGAGCTGGCGATGCGCCCGCACAACTCCGGCCACTGGACCCAGGACGGCGCGATCACCTCGCAGTTCGCCAACCACGTCCGCGCGGTCCTCGACCTGCCCCTGGGCGACCCGCGCCCGAGGTCGAAGTGGACCGTGATGTGCAACGTCCTCGGCGGCGACTACCCCGACATGTACGCCGCGTATCTGCACTGCATGGCCCGGGACCCGCAGCTCAAGATCCACATGTACGGAAAGGACGTGAAGCCCGGTCGCAAGGTCGGCCACGTCAACACCTACGGCGACGACCTCGACGACGTGCTGGAGCGCGCCCGTCACGCAGCCGGCTACCTCAGAGGAACGATCACAGAGTGACTGCCCCTGCTACTGCCCCTGTCATCGGCATCGTCATGGGCTCCGACTCGGACTGGCCCGTCATGGAGGCCGCCGCCAAGGTCCTCGACGAGTTCGAGGTCCCGTACGAGGTCGATGTCGTCTCCGCGCACCGCATGCCGCACGAGATGATCGCGTACGGCGAGCACGCGGCCGACCGCGGCCTGAAGGCGATCATCGCGGGCGCCGGGGGAGCGGCCCACCTCCCGGGCATGCTCGCCTCCGTCACCCCGCTGCCGGTGATCGGCGTGCCCGTCCCCCTCAAGTACCTGGACGGCATGGACTCGCTCCTGTCCATCGTGCAGATGCCCGCGGGCGTCCCGGTGGCGACGGTCTCGGTGGGCGGCGCCCGCAACGCGGGCCTGCTCGCGGCCCGGATGCTCGCCGCGCACGAGCCCGAACTGCTCGGCCGCATGCGGGAGTTCCAGCAGGAGCTGAACGACCAGGCGACCGAGAAGGGCAAGCGACTTCGTGCCAAGGTCGACGGGGCGGGTTCCGGCTTCGGCTTCGGCTCGGGAAAGTGATCGCATGACGACTTCCGGGAAAGTGATCGCATGACGGACCCGCTGAGCACGCTCGACGAAGCCCGCGCCCTGCTCGCCGACTTCCCCGTGGTGGACGGCCACAACGACCTCCCCTGGGCGCTGCGCGAGAAGGCCGGATACGACATCGACCGCCTCGACATCGCGGCGGACCAGACGGGCAGCCTGCACACCGACATCGCCCGTCTGCGCGCGGGCGGCGTCGGCGCGCAGTTCTGGTCGGTCTACGTCCGCACGGACATGACGGGCGACGAGGCGGTGAGCGCCACCCTCGAACAGATCGACTGCGTCCGGCAGTTGCTGACCCGCTACCCGGCGGACCTGGCCCGCGCCCTGACCGCCGCGGACATGGAGAAGGCCCGCTCCGAGGGCCGCATCGCGTCGCTGATGGGCGCCGAGGGCGGCCACTCCATCAACAACTCCCTCGCGACGCTGCGGGCGCTGCACACCCTGGGCGTCCGCTATATGACCCTCACCCACAACGACAACATCGCGTGGGCGGACTCGGCGACGGACGAGCCGGGCGTGGGCGGCCTGTCCCCGTTCGGCCACGAGGTCGTCCGGGAGATGAACCGCACCGGCATGCTGGTGGACCTCTCGCACGTGGCGGCGACGACGATGCGGGCGGCCCTGGACACCTCCGCGGCGCCGGTGATCTTCTCCCACTCGTCCTCGCGCGCGGTGTGCGACCACCCGCGCAACATCCCGGACGACGTCCTGGAGCGGCTGCCCGGCAACGGCGGCGTGGCGATGGCCACCTTCGTGCCGAAGTTCGTGCTCCAGGCGGCCGTCGACTGGACCCTCGCCGCCGACGAGAACATGCGCGCGCACGGCTTCCACCACCTGGACACGACCCCCGAGGCCATGAAGATCCACGCGGCCTTCGAGGAGTCGACGCCCCGCCCGGTCGCCACGGCCGCGACGGTCGCCGACCACCTGGACCACATGCGCGAGGTGGCGGGCATCGACCACATCGGCATCGGCGGCGACTACGACGGCACGGCGTTCACGCCCTCGGGCCTGGACGACGTGGCGGGCTACCCGAACCTGATCGCGGAGCTCCTGGACCGCGGCTGGTCGAAGCCGGACCTCGCCAAGCTGACGTGGCAGAACGCGGTGCGGGTGCTCGGCGCGGCGGAGGACGTGGCGCGCGACCTCCAGCCACAGCGGGGCCCGTCGATCGCGACGCTGGCGCAGCTGGACGGCTGAGGTTCCCGTACCTCTCTTCGGGGGGCACTTCGTCGCATTTTCCGAATGCGACGGTGTGCCCCTCTTTCGTTGCCCCGATATGCCGTGCGTAATGGGCGAGTTGTCGTGATCTGTCCCTCACCCGCAAGGAGCCCCGTGGGCATCACCACGTTCAAGCGCGCGGCCGTCACCGGCCTGTCCCTGCTCGCCCTGACCCTCCCGGCCGCCGTCGCCCAGGCCGCGACCACCGCCCCCGCCGCGTCCTGCGAGCGGTACCAGGCGACGGTGGACCGCCATCAGGAGGCCCTGGACAAGATGGAGAAGCGCATCGAGCTGCTGCGCGACGACTACCAGGACGCCGACAACGAAGCCGAGTACGCCTACGTCAACTACTACGAGTGGCGCGACGCCGCGCTGCTCGACGAGCTGAGCGACGACGAGAAGGCGGACGCCCAGAAGCGCTCCGAGGAGTTCCGCGCCCAGTACAAGGAGGCGGAGGCGCGGTCGATGGAGATCCGCAAGGAGCTCGACGCGGCCGAGAACGACCCGGAGCTGAAGAAGACGGCCTCGCTCCTGAAGCGCGCCAAGACGCGCCTCGCGACCTGCCAGGCGAACAACGGCTGACACCCGCGTTCATACGCCGATGGGGCGCCGCTCACCACGAGCGGCGCCCCATCCACGTATCAGAGGGTTACGGCTACGGCAGGTTGCGCGCCATCACGATCCGCTGCACCTGGTTCGTGCCCTCGTAGATCTGCGTGATCTTCGCGTCGCGCATCATCCGCTCGACCGGGTAGTCACGGGTGTAGCCGTAGCCGCCGAGCAGCTGGACGGCGTCCGTGGTGACCTCCATGGCGACGTCCGAGGCGAAGCACTTGGCGGCGGCGCCCTGGAAGGTGAGGTCCTTGTCGCCGCGCTCCGACTTGGCGGCGGCCGCGTACGTGAGCTGGCGGGCGGCCTCGATCTTCATCGCCATGTCGGCGAGCATGAACTGGATGCCCTGGAAGTCGGCGATGGCCTTGCCGAACTGCTTGCGCTCCTGGACGTAGCCCTTGGCGTAGTCGAGGGCGCCCTGCGCGACACCGAGCGCCTGCGCTGCGATGGTGATGCGGGTGTGGTCGAGGGTCTGCATCGCGGTCGCGAAGCCGGTGCCCTCCTCGCCGATCATGCGGTCGGCGGGAATCCGGACGTTGTCCAGATACACCTCACGGGTCGGCGAGCCCTTGATGCCGAGCTTCTTCTCCGGCGCCCCGAAGGAGACGCCCTCGTCCGACTTCTCCACCACGAAGGCGGAGATGCCCTTGGACCGCTTCTCCGGGTCGGTGACGGCCATGACGGTGTAGTACTCGCTCACGCCGGCATTCGTGATCCACCGCTTCACGCCGTTGAGGATCCAGTGGTCCCCGTCGCGTACGGCCTTCGTCTTCATGCCGGCCGCGTCCGAGCCCGCGTCCGGCTCGCTCAGGCAGTACGAGAACATCGCGTCGCCCTTGGCCAGCGGGCCCAGGTACTTCTTCTTCAGCTCCTCGGAGCCGGAGAGGATGACGGGCAGCGAGCCGAGCTTGTTCACGGCGGGGATCAGCGACGAGGACACGCACGCCCGCGCGACCTCCTCGATCACGATGACCGTGGCGAGCGCGTCGGCGCCGGCGCCGCCGTACGACTCCGGGACGTGCACGGCGTGCAGGTCGGAGGCGACGAGGGCGTCGAGGGCCTCCTGCGGGAAGCGGGCCTCCTCGTCGACCGCGGCGGCGAACGGGGCGATCTTCGCCTCCGCCAGCGAGCGGATCGTGTCCCGGAGCATGTCGTGCTCCTCGGACGGGCGGTACAGGTCGAAATCAGCCGATCCGGCCAAGGTCTCTCACGCTCCAAGGACGCTAATTACCGTTAAGTAACCCAAATTTTAGTGGCGCGGCCCACGCGAGGGATACGTGAGCTTGCTGACAGCGGGAAATCCGTCCGGTGAGGGGCCCGGCGGTGCCCGACTATGCTCGCTCGGGCACCAACCGCACCACCGCACCTGACGACGTATGGAGCACCCATGGCCCCGAAGATCACCGTGATCGGCACCGGCTACCTCGGCGCCACCCATGCCGCGGCCATGGCCGAGCTCGGCTTCGAGGTCCTCGGCCTCGACGTGGTGCCCGAGAAGATCGAGATGCTGCAGCGCGGCGAGGTGCCGATGTACGAGCCGGGGCTGGAGGAGCTCCTGCGCAAGCACGTCGCCGGGATCGAGGGCGCCAGCGGCCGGCTCCGCTTCACGATGGACTGGGCGGAGGTCGGGGCGTTCGGCGACGTCCACTTCGTCTGTGTGAACACCCCGCAGAAGCACGGCGAGTACGCCTGCGACATGAGCTACGTCGACGCCGCCTTCGCCTCGCTCGCGCCGCACCTGGCGGCGGACGCCCTGGTCGTGGGCAAGTCCACGGTCCCGGTCGGCTCGGCGGAGCGGCTCGCGGAGCTGCTGCCCGAGGGCGCGGAGCTCGCCTGGAACCCGGAGTTCCTGCGCGAGGGCCTCGCCGTCCAGGACACGCTGCACCCCGACCGGATCGTGGTGGGCGTCACCAGCGAGCGCGCCGAGAAGCTGCTCCGCGAGGTGTACGCGACGCCGATCGCCGAAGGCTCGCCCTTCATCTCCACGGACTTCCCGACCGCCGAGCTGGTGAAGACCTCCGCGAACTCCTTCCTCGCCACGAAGATCTCCTTCATCAACGCGATGGCCGAGGTCTGCGAGGCCGCGGGCGGCGACGTCGTGAAGCTCGCGGAGGCGCTCGGCCACGACGACCGCATCGGGAAGAAGTTCCTGCGCGCCGGGATCGGCTTCGGCGGCGGCTGCCTGCCCAAGGACATCCGCGCGTTCATGGCGCGGGCCGGCGAGCTGGGCGCCGACCAGGCCCTCACCTTCCTCCGCGAGATCGACTCCATCAACATGCGCCGCCGCGGCCAGATGGTCGAGATGGCCCGCGAGGCCCTCGGCGGCGGCTCCTTCCTCGGCAAGCGCGTCGCGGTCCTCGGCGCCACGTTCAAGCCGGACTCGGACGACGTGCGCGACTCGCCCGCCCTGAACGTCGCGGGCCAGATCCACCTCCAGGGCGGCCAGGTCACGGTCTACGACCCCAAGGGCATGGCCAACGCCCGCCGCCTCTTCCCGACCCTCGGCTACGCGGACTCGGCCCTGGACGCGGTCCGCGGCGCCGACGTGGTCCTGCACCTCACGGAGTGGCACGAATTCCGCGAGCTCGACCCGGCGGGCCTGGCGACGGTGGTGGGCCGCCCCCTCATCCTGGACGGCCGCAACGCGCTGGACCCGACGGTGTGGCGCGAGGCGGGCTGGACGTACCGGGCGATGGGCAGGCCGGCGGCGTAAGGCACCTCGCGAACCGGCAGGGTCACCCACACCCCGTCCGGCACCCCGCGAGCCGGCCGGGCAACCAACAGCCCGTCCGGCGTTTGAGGACGAGGCCGTCCAGGCCGACAGCGGGGGTCCGGGGGCGGCAGCCCCCGAAGCAGCGCGGGGTCCAAGGGGGCGCAGCCCCCTAGAGGGCCCACCCACCCACAAGGGCAAGCGAAACCAAGAGGCTCACTTACCCTTCCGCGCCCGATACGCCCGCATCTTCGCGCGCGCCCCGCACACCCCCATGTCGCACCACCGGCTCCGCCCCGCCGGACTGCGGTCGTAGTACGCCCAGTGGCAGTCCGCCGCCTCGCACGCCTTGAGCCGCTGCCAGGTGCCCGCGGCGACCCCCTCGGCGATGGCCGAGGCGACCCGGGCGGCCAGGGACGACGGCTCGGCGGCCGTCAGCGCGGCGGAGCCGTCCTCGGGGCTGACGGTCACCAACAGCGGCGCCCCCGCGAGGAGTTGGCTCAGCGGCGGAACCCCCGAGCGGTGCGGCCCGTGCCCCGCATGGGCCAGGCACGCCACCCGCAGCGCCTCCCGCAGCTCCCGCGCCGCCGCCACGTCCCGCGCGGCGACCCCGAACCGCTCGCGCCCCTCCGCCGCGTCGAGCGCGTCGGCGCCCGACTCCAGGTCCAGCGTGTTCACCAGGGCCTGGACCAGGCCGAGTCCGCCGGGCGCGGGCGCTCTGTCATTCATGGTTGCGACGTTACCCCTCGTGCGGGACCATGGGGTAACGGTTACCGGTTGAGCAGACTTCCCGGTAACTCTGTCAGCGCATCCTCGCCCCCACGACCCCACAACTCCACGACCTCTCGACCCCACGGACCTCGAAGGAGAGACATGGCTCTCGCGAAGCTCGGCGTCATCGTCCTGGACTGTCCCGACCCGCACGCCCTCGCGGACTTCTACGCCGCGGTCATCGGCGGCACCCCGAAGGGCGGGGACGAGGGCTGGGTCGACCTCGAAGGCCACGGCGGCACCGCCCTCGCCTTCCAGGAGGCCCCCGGCCACACGCCGCCCGCCTGGCCCGACGCCGCCCACTCGCAGCAGTTCCACCTGGACCTGACAGTGGAGAGGGAGGCCCTCGACGAGGTGGAGGCCAAGGTCCTCGCCCTCGGCGCCACCGCGCTCGACGCGGCCGACCGCACCCGTAGCTGGCGGGTCTACGCGGACCCGGCCGGACACCCGTTCTGCCTCTGCGCCTGCTGAGGCAAGGCTGAGGAAAGGAAGCGAAGAAGTGGCTCCCGTCGCACGTCTGCGGAACATCGTTCTCGACTGCCCCGACCCCCGCCGACTGGCCGAGTTCTACGCCGAGATCATCGGCGGCACCCTTCAGGAGGACGACGAGGACTGGGTCGACCTCGTGGCCCCCGGCCGCGTCAAGGTGTCCTTCCAGCGGGTGAGCGACCTGCGCCCGCCCGAGTGGCCGCGCTCCGACAGCAACGCCCAGCAGCTCCACCTGGACCTGGACGCGGGCCGCACCGACGAAGAGGTCGACGCCGCCCAGGAGAAGGTGCTCGCCCTCGGTGCCCGGCCCCTGGACCTCGACGACGACGGCGGCAAGAGGGACTTCCGGGTCTTCGCGGACCCGGCGGGCCACCCCTTCTGCCTCTGCAAGATCCCCTGACCGAAGCGACGGGCGTCATCGCTGATGCCCGGCGCTACCTCCGGTCCAGCCGGTCGATCGTCGCCGTCGACGCCTCCCTCCGCTCCCGCGCCGCCCGCCCCGTGAAGTCCGCGCCGCGCAGCGCCCGTTGGGTGTTGCCCCAGGTGAGCAGGGCGAGGTCCGCGGTGGGCCAACCGCGCTCGATGAGTTCGGCGACGAGACGGGGGAAGCGGGACGCGTCGGCGAGCTCGTCGGCGTGCGCGGCCCCCGTGTCGTAGACGCCGGAGAGCCCCACGGACTCCGGGCCCGCGACCCGGCGTACATGATCGAGGTGGTCCGCGACCTGTGCGAGCGACGTCCCCGTCTGCTCGGCCGCGAGCGGCACCAGGCACAGGCCCTTCGCGGCGCCGAGCGCGGCGAGCAGCTCGTCGGAGGCGTTGTCCGGGTGGTCCCGCAGCGCGCGGGCGCCCGAACGGGCCAGCAGCGAGGGCGCCTTGGAGACCGCGAGGACCCGGCGGGCCGTCGCGTCGGAGGCGCCGGAGAGATCGGCGAGCACGCCGAGCCGGTTCATCTCGCGCACCACTTCCTCGCCGAAGGCGCTGAGCCCGTCGGGCCCCGCCCAGGACGTGCCCGCGAGCGTGACGGAGCTCAGGCCGAGGGCGTGCAGCGCGCGCAGCGTGGCGAGCGAGTCGCCGAGCGCGGCGGCACCCGCGGGCCCGGTCAGGACGGCGATGCGGCCACAGGCCCGGGCGTCGGCGGTCTCGGACGCGTTGCGCGCGAGGCGCAGCCCCTCCGGGATCCCGGCGACGACGTGCTTGACCAGGTCGAGCTGCTCCAGGGTCGCGCTCACCGCCCGGTCCCCGGTCAGCTCGGCCGGCACGTGCACGGACCAGAACTGCGCCCCGACGCCGCCCGCGCGCAGCCGCGGCACATCGGTGTCCACGCCGTTGTCGCCCAGCTCCAGGTCGTAATAGGGCAGCTCGCGCAGCCGCCGCGGCAGCCCGCTGTATCCGTCGGCGACGGGGTGCGCGAGCAGCAGCGCGCGGGCGCGCTGCTGCGGCGAGGCACCCGGCTCGGGTTCGGGTCCGGGCTCGGATTCGAGCTCCGGCTCAGGCACGGGTTCGGGCTCCGGCCCGGCCGCGTCCGCGGCGTCGGGCTCGGGAACCGGATCGGGGCGGAGCGCGGGCTCCACCCCGGTGGCCCCGGTGGGCTGTTCGTCGGCGCCGGGCCGGTCGAGCTCCCCGGCCTCGGCGGTGCTGTTCAGTTCGTCCTGCAGGTCTGCCATGGCAGGCTCCGGGCGTCGGCGGTGGCGGCAGTTCGCACCACGGTGACACGTCCCTGCCGGGGCTTCGCGGCGGGCGGAGCGTTCGGGGGTACGGGCCGTCGTACGGGGCCCTTCACGGGCGTACGCGAGCGGTCATCCGTGACGGCCGTACGTGAGCGGTCATCCGTGACGGCGTACGTGAGTGGGGCCCCGCCGATCGCCCGGCGGGGCCCCACTCACGTAAGACGGTGACGGCTCACTTGCCGGAGACGGTCACCTTCTCGTCGTTGTTCAGTTCCTTCACGAGCGTCTTGACCTTGGCCTTGTCCCAGACGAGGTTGCCGCCGACGGAGCCGGAGATCGGCATGTTCATGGACGTGCCGTCACCGCCCGAGACGCCCTTCATGGCCCAGAACATCGAGGTCACGTCCCACAGGCTCATGTCCTTGTCGACGATCAGCGAGTCCAGGCCCGCGCCCATCGTCGGGTAGAGCTTGAAGGGGTTCAGGACGGTCCCCGGGGTCGCCACCTGGTGGGCGAGGGCCGAAAGGAACTTCTGCTGGTTCTTGGTGCGGTCCAGGTCGCTGCCGGGCAGGGCGTAGCGGGTGCGGACGAAGGCGAGGGCCTGCTCGCCGTTGAGGGTCTGCTTGCCCGCGTCGAAGTCGGCGCCCGACTTCGGGTCCTTCATGCCGCCCTTGGGGATGTCCATCTCGACGCCGCCGACCGCGTCCACGATCTTGGCGAAGCCGCCGAAGCCGATCTCCGCGTAGTGGTCGATGCGCAGGCCCGTGTTGGCCTCGACGGTGCGGACCAGCAGCTCGGGGCCGTCCTCGGCGTACGTGGCGTTGAGCTTGGTCTGGCGGCCCTGGGCGGGGTAGAGCTTGCCGGACTCGGCGCCCTTGAAGGAGGGCACCGTGACGTTCGAGTCGCGGGGCAGCGAGACCATCGTGTTCCCGCCGTCGTCCGCGACGTGCAGGATCATCATCGAGTCCGTGCGCTTGCCCTCGGCGGAGCCCGTGTGGAGCTTCTTCTTGTCCTCGGAGGTCATGCCCTCGCGGCTGTCGGAGCCCACGATCAGGTAGTTCGTGCCGGCCCCGCCCTCGGGCCGCTCGATGACCTTGGAGAGGTCGACCTCGCGCTTCAGCTTGGAGTCGGCCCAGAAGTATGTGGAGACGGAGACCACGACGAGCAGCACGACGAACGTGATGAGGCCCCACTTGATCCGCTTGCGCCAGTTCGGCGCGGGCTTCGCGGGCCGGGGCGCGGCGTAGCCGTCACCGGGACCGCCGGGACCACGCCCGCCGTGGTGGGGCGTGCCGTAGACCTGGCCGTTGCTGTAGCCGCTGTCGTAGCCGGGCTCCGCGGTGGCGCGGGGCTCGAAGACGTCGTCGCGGGCGTCGCCGTAGCGCTCGCCGCCGTGGCCGTCGTCGTACGTGGGCTGGGAGGGGACACCGCCCGGCGCCTGCTGCGGCGTCGCGGGCCGCTGCACGTGCCGCATCACGCGGGCGCCGTCGGGCTGCGCGCTGTTGCTGCCGCGCCCGTATCCGCGCCCACGTCGGTCGCCCTCGCCGTACGCCTCTGGCCAATCGCTCATGTGGCCCAGTGTGCAGTGCCGGGCCCCGCGCCTCACAAGACCGGTTGGGATTTCGGGCCACGGCTGTTGCAGAGCTGATGCAAAGCCGCCGGGCGGGGGCGGGACATTCGGCGGACTTAGGGTGGGGGCATGACAGACCTGGCCCCGGCCACGGAATCGGAGATTCCCGGCAAGCCGACCTCGGCATCCCGCACGACACTCAGCCACATCATGACCCACAACGACACCAACCTCCTCGGAACGGTGCACGGCGGAGTGATCATGAAATTGGTGGACGACGCGGCGGGCGCCGTCGCCGGACGCCACTCGGGCGGCCCGGCCGTCACCGCGTCCATGGACGAGATGGCGTTCCTGGAGCCCGTCAGGGTCGGTGACCTCGTCCATGTGAAGGCCCAGGTCAACTGGACCGGGCGGACTTCCATGGAGGTCGGCGTCCGCGTCCTCGCCGAGCGCTGGAACGAGTCGACACCCGCCCAGCAGGTCGGCTCCGCGTATCTGGTGTTCGCGGCGGTCGACGCGGACGGCAAGCCGCGCTCCGTACCCCCGGTGCTGCCGGAGACGGAGCGCGACCGGCGCCGCTACCAGGAGGCGCAGATCCGCCGCACGCACCGGCTCGCGCGCCGCCGCGCGATCAAGGAGCTCCGCATGAACCGGGCGGCCGAGGGCCTCGACGACTGAGGCCCCACCGCCGCCGCTCTACGGGCAGACCACCTGGTCCCCGGTGACGGCACCGAACTCGCCCTGGTAGGCGTCCTCGGCCCGTACCGGCCGCACCTTCTTGAAGTCGGTGCCCGCGATCACCTTCAGCGTCGCGCCCTGGCCCTTGACCTTCCGCATCTCGCACCCCGGCAGGGCGGTGGCGAGGGACTTCGCCGAGCGGTCCCAGCGCGGGTCGTACGCCACCACGGTGCGCCGCAGCGGCTTCTCCTTGGCGCCCGTCACGCTCCCCGGCGCCCGCGTCGTCCGGAAGCCCGTGGTGCGCAGGGCCCGGTCGACGCGCTTGCCGAGGCCGGGGGTGCCCGCGCCGTTGTCGACCTGCACCCGGATCTGCTGCGGCGACACCGGCACGAGCGCGGCCTTGCGCTTGGCGCGGTGCACGGCGAGCGGACGGTCCTCGCGCAGCGCCTCGAAGAGCTTCTCGGACCGCTCCGGGGCCCACTTCAGGGTCGAGCCGATGCCCGGCAGCGTCTCGCCCTTGCGCGCGAGCGGCACCGTTGTGAACTCCGACGACGAGGGCGAGAAGCCCCGCATCGCCCGGCCGAGCGCGATGATCTCGCTGGAGCCGAAGCCCTTGTCCGCGCGGACCGAGCTGAGCAGCGTGCGCGCCACATCACGGAACTTGACCGGATTCAACAGCACCCCGCCGCTGGTCGCCTTGGCGATGAGCGCCGCGAGGAACCGCTGCTGGCGCTGCATGCGCCCGATGTCGGAGGCCCCGTCGACATACCGCGAGCGGACGTACTGGAGGGCCTCGCCGCCGTTCAGCTCGTGGGTGCCCACCGACAGGTCCAGCCCGGTGTGCGAGTCCTTCAGGGGCCGCGCGGTGCAGACCTCCACGCCGCCGAGCTCGTCCACCGTCTTCATGAAGCTGGTGAAGTCGACCTCCAGATAGTGGTCGATCTTGACCTTGGTCATGTGCTCGACGGTGCGCACGGTGAGGCTGGGGCCGCCCTCCGCGTACGCCGCGTTGATCTTGTTCGGGTGCTCGTGGTGCTTCTCGCCCGTGGTCTGGTCGGTGTGCGGCGGCAGGTCCGCGTACGAGTCCCGGGGCAGGCTCACGACGCTGGCGCGGTCCCGGTCCTCGGAGATGTGCACGATCATCAGGGTGTCCGTGCAGTGGCAGGGGGCACCGCCCAGGCGGTACTTCGCCTTCTCCTCGGCGCTGATCTTGTCGCGGCCGTCGGTGCCGACGAGCAGCACGTTCATGCCGTTGCCGTCCTCGTCCTTGGGCCGGTTCTTCATGTCCTTGAAGGCGTCGACCCGCTTGATCCCGGTGTCGAGGCTGGTCACGACCCCGTGCCCGATGCCCGCGGCCGCGAGCACCGCCACGGAGAAGGTGGTCGCCACCCGCATGGCCCAGCGGGGCCGCTTCCCCCGCCGGCCGGTGCGCTTGGGCGTGCGGTTCGCGGGACGGGGCCGTCGCGGCGGGTGGGCGGGGGAGCGGGGCGGTGCGGGCACGTTCGGGGACACCTCCGCGAGGAGCGGGCCTGGGGAACGCGAGAACCGTAGGCCCATACGAAATGCGGCCCGGGGTAGCGACCCGGGCGGCGCGCGCCCGTGTCCCCCGTTCGCGGTAACGTGACCGGCGATGAACGCCAAGTCTGAGGTGCAGCCTCCCGCCGTCTCTGTGATCATGCCCGTCCTCAACGAGGAGCGGCACCTGCGCGAGGCCGTGCACGCGATCCTGCAGCAGGAGTACGCGGGCGAGATGGAGGTCGTGGTCGCGCTCGGCCCCTCCACCGACCGCACCGACGAGATCGCCGCCCAGCTGGTGGCGGAGGACCCGCGGGTGCACACGGTCCCCAACCCCACCGGGCGTACGCCCGCGGCGCTGAACGCCGCCATCAAGGCGTCGCGTCACCCGATCGTGGTGCGTGTGGACGGCCACGCCGCGCTCTCGCCGGGCTACATCACCACCGCGGTCCGCCTCCTGGAGGAGACCGGCGCGATGAACGTCGGCGGCATCATGCACGCCCAGGGCACCAACGCCTGGGAGCAGGCCGTCGCCGCCGCCATGACCTCGAAGGTCGGCGTGGGCAACGCCGCCTTCCACACCGGGGGCGAGGCCCAGCAGGCCGAGACCGTGTACCTGGGCGTCTTCCGGCGCGAGGCCCTGGAGCAGCAGGGCGGCTACAACGAGGAGTTCATCCGCGCCCAGGACTGGGAGCTGAACTTCCGCATCCGCGAGGCCGGCGGCCTCATCTGGTTCTCGCCCGAGCTGAAGGTCTCCTACCGGCCGCGGCCGAGCGTGAAGGCCCTCGCCAAGCAGTACAAGGACTACGGCCGCTGGCGGCACGTCGTCGCCCGCTACCACGAGGGCTCCATCAACCTCCGCTACCTCGCCCCGCCGACCGCCGTGTGCGCGATCGCCGCCGGTGTCGTGGTGGGCGCGGCCCTCACACCCTGGGGCTTCGTGATCCCGGGCGGCTACCTCGCGGCCATCGCCGCCGGGTCGGTGCCCGCGGGCAAGGGGCTGCCCCTGAAGGCCCGCCTCCAGATCCCCGTGGCACTCGCGACGATGCACATGTCGTGGGGCTGGGGCTTCCTCACCAGCCCGCGCTCGCTCGCGAAGAAGGTCATCGCCTCGCGCCGCCCGGCCGTCCTCAGCGAAGCCTGAGTCCGGCCGGGCGGGCCCGGCACCACGAGACGGCCCGGACTACCAGGTGTAGTTCGGGTCGACGTGCATGCACTGCTTCTTGTCCGAGCCGTTCATCGCCTCCGCCGACGACGGGGTCTTGTCGTCCTTCTTGGGCGCCTTGGGCGGGGTGTCGCCCTCCCGCCAGTCGGCGCCCACGGTCAGCGTGACCCCGGAGACGTCCGTCGACTGCTTCACCGAACTCAGCGGCAGACCAAGGGACTTGGCGACCCGCTGGGCATCACCCTCCAGCTCCTTGCTGGGGTAGCTGATGACGGTCTTCTCCTGCGCCTCGGGCTCGGTCGGGTCCGACGTCGAGCGGGTGAAGCCCTTGCCGACGAGGAGCTGGGCCACCTCGCCCGCGCGGCCGGTGGCCGGGGCCTCGGCGTCCGTACGGGTCCCGTTCTGGACCTGCACCGCGATCTGGGCGTCCGGGGCCGCCGGGTCGTCCGAGAGCTTCTCCTCGGCGGACTTCTTCGGCTTCTTCTTGTCCTTGCCGTCGAGCGCGATGTCGTCGCGGACCAGGCGGAAGAGCTGCTCCGCGTCGCCGGGCTTCGGCTCGACGCGGTCGTGGTCCGAGACGGCGTACTGCCAGGGCATGGTCGTCATGGTGGTGCGCTTCGGCGGCACCTTCTTCAGCTCGTTGCCGAGGTCGTAGAGCTTCTTGATGCTGTCCAGGCCGTCGTCGACCTTGAGGGCGTCGATGGCCGTCTCGGCGAGGTTACGGAGCTTGTTCGGGCTGGACAGGCCGGTGTTCTCGCGCAGCTTGCGCACCAGCGCGTTCATGTACATGTGCTGGGCCTTGGCGCGGGAGATGTCGGTGCCGCCGTCGAAGCCGTAGCGGGTGCGCAGCCACTGCAGGGCCTGCTTGCCCTTGATGTCGTGGGTGCCCTTCGTCAGCTTCAGGCCGGAACCCTTGCCCTTGCTGGTGTGGGAGTAGATGTTGGCGTCGACGCAGACGGGGACGCCGCCGACGGCGTCGGCCATGTCCACCACGCCGGAGAAGTCGACCATGAGGAAGTGGTCGATGCGGATGTCGGTGAGCTTCTCCCACGTCGCCACCGTGCAGCCCGGACCGCCGCGTTCGAGGGTCTCGTTCGTCATGGTGAGGCTCTTCGCCGGGTAGACCTTGCCGTCGTCCCGGTCGGTGCACTTCGGGATGTCCAGGAGCGTGTCGCGCGGCATGCTGATCACCGACATGTTGCTGCGGTCCGCCGAGAGGTGAAGCAGCATCTGGACGTCGGCCAGGGGTGGTGCGCCGACGGATTCCTTGGAGCCGCCGAGCTTCAGGTTCTCCTTGGTGTTACGGGAGTCCGAGCCGATCAGCAGGATGTTGAGCGGAGTCTGACCCGCGGCGTTGGGCGTGGCCTCGGGGGCCCGGTGGTCGCCGAGGTTCAGGTCGTCCGTCTGGATCTTGCCGTTCAGGTACTGGTAGTAGAGATATCCGGCGCCGGCCGTGCCAAGTATCAGTACGGCGACGACCGTTGCCGTCCAGCGCAGCACGCGGCGTTTTCGGCGCGGTGGCCGCGCGCCCCCGCCCCCTTTGCCGCTGCCCCCGCCGCCGCGCCGGTGCCGATGGCGCCCGGCGGCCTGCGGCGGCTCCCCGCCGTTCGGAGCGGCGCCGTCAGGAGCGGCGCCGTCCGACGGAGATCCGGCCGGGGAAGGTCCAGCGGGGGCATCGTCCCCGCTCCCGCCCCCGTACAGGCCGTCGTCCCAGCCGTGTTCGCCCGCGCCGCGGGCCGTGCCGTCGTGCGACCCGCCCGGCGGCGAGTCCTCCCCACGCACACTGCCTTGCCTCATCCCCTGCCCCTCCCCGCCCCCACGGTGTCAACTGCGGTTGTTGTGCACCTTGTTAGATGCACAACAACCGCCTTAGGTCACTTGGCGCACACTGACTTGTCCGCCTCGACCTTCTGGATCCCCTCCGGCGCCTTCGACTTGGCGGAGCTGATGGGCACCCCCGCGCCCTTGAAGTCACCGCCCAGCGTCAGCTTCATCGCGGGAAGTCCCTGTGCGGACTTCTCGCTCTTGCCCGGCTTCATCGCGGAGCCGGGCAGCCCCATGATGTCGGCGAGCCGCCGTGCCTGGTCGGCCTGGTCCGGAGCGTATTCGAGCGTCGTCTTCGCCAGGTCCTTGGGCGCGTTGCCCAACTGGCTGGACTTCATGACGCCTTCATTGTTCTGCAGCCAGGTGAGAGTCGCCTGAGCGGCGCCCGTCTTGCCGCTGCCGTTGTAGATGTTGACGCGGACATCGCCGGCGGCGGACTTGGAGCCCTTCAGCCGGGCGGCGATCGCGGCCTTCTCCTGCTTCTGCTTCTTCTTCACGTCGGTCAGCGAGACGTCGTCGCGCATCATCCCGAACAGCTGGTCGGCCTTGGCCTCGTTGAGCACGACCGTGGTGTGCACCTTCTCGGCCGGGTTGTCGATGACCGGCGTGGTGGCGAAGCTCAGGTTCTTCATGTCGAACTTGCCGAGCTCCATGCCGAGGTCGCGGAGCTTCTTTATGTCCGCGATCTTGGAGTCGACGGTGAGCGCCTTCGTGCCCGACTCCGCCAGCTTTATCATCTTCGTCGGGCTGGTCAGCGTGTCGTTCGACTTCAGCTTGCGCATCAGCGAGCTGAGGAACTGCTGCTGCAGCTCGATGCGGCTCAAGTCGCCGCCGGTGCCCACGGAGTGGCGCGTCCGCACGAAGGCGAGCGCCTCCTCGCCCTCCACCTCGTGCTTGCCCGCGGGCAGGTTGAGGTGCGAGTCCGGGTCGTTGATGTCCTTGGCGAGACAGATCGGCACGCCGCCGACCGCGCTGGACATCGTCTTGACCGCGTTGAAGTCGGCCACCATGAAGTGGTCGAGCTTTATCCCGGTGATCTCGGTGACCGTGCGCATCGTGCAGCTCGGCGTGCGGTCGCTCTGCCCGAGGCTCTCGTTGAAGCGGGTCTTCGGGGAGCCCTTGATGACCTTCGTGCTGCCGTCTTCCTGCTTCGTCGGGCAGTCCGGGATGTCGACGATCATGTCGCGCGGGATGCTCAGCGCGGTCGCGTTCGAGCGGTCCTTGGAGACGTGCAGCAGGATCGTCGTGTCCGCGTGGCCGACGCTGCCCGCGTCGCCGTAGCCCTCGTTGCCCTTGCCGCTGCGCTTGTCCGTGCCGACCAGCAGGATGTTGATGGCCCGGTCCTTGCTGAAGCCGCCGGTGCCCGCGCCGTCGTCGTCGACCGCGGTGATGTTGTCGTTGAGGTGCTGGTAGTAGAGGTAGGCGCCGCCGACGGCCGCGACGAGGATGAAGGCGACCGAGCCGCCCGTCCACGCGAGCACCTTCTTCGCCTTCGACTTCTTCGGCCGCTGCTTGCGCCGCCCGCCGGCCATCTCCGGCTGCGGGGCCCGCCGCCTGCGCTGCCCCGGAACCTCACGCCGGCCGTCGCGCGGCTCGCGCGGACCGCCGCCGCCGTACTCCCGGCTGCCGCCCTCGGGCCCCGGGCCACGGCCGCGGCTGCGGCCGCCGCCCTGGCGAGGAGAGGATCTACGGGGTCCGGGGACTCCCGACTGCCCTGCGGAGGGGCTCAGTCGCAGTTCGTAGTCACCGGTGTTCGGGTTGAGCACCCATTGGTCTGCGGGGTCGATGTTGTCCGCCCGCCCACGGCCTTGCGCGTCCACGGTTGTTTGCGTCCTCCGTCGGGGCCACGCGGCGCCTTTCCCCCCTCAAAGAAGGCGCTCGGTCTGGTACATCAAGGGCGCGCGGCCACGTCGGCCGGGCGCACCGGATCGCTCACACTATCCGCCCAGTTCAGCGCCGAACGACGCCGGTGACAAATTCCACTCCCCTACAACTGGGCAATCCGCCCTATTTCTTTGGCGAACGGTGCCGAGCGTTGGGGATCGCTTTACCCACAGGCCATTACTCGCAGCCCGACCCGGCGGCCGTATTGCCCCGGAATGTGGGCGCGGGGCTCGGCGTGTGCGAGGGGTCGTCGGGCTTCTCGTCGCTCCAGGATCCGTCGTCGTACCCCTCGTCCTCATACGACTCTTCGTACGACTCCTCGTGGCTTTCCCCGGAGTCCTCCTCGGACGTCTCGCGCCCGGAGTCCGCCTGGTCGGAGCGCCCGGTTCCGTCTTCGGGGGCGGCCGGGGCGACCTCGACCGGGGAATCGGTGCGCAGGCGGGTGAAGAGCTGTTCGGCCTCGGGTTCGATGAGTTCATCGCGATTGGCGTCGTAGGTGTACGACTGCCGGGGGACGGTGAGGAACTGCACCTGTTCTGTGGGGATATTGCGCATGCCGCGCACCAGTTCGTACAGCCCGCGAAGGCTGGCGAGCCCCGGGTCGGTGGTCAGCGAGGAAGTCGCCGCGTCGAGGACCGGATAGAGCTTGGCGGGATTGAGCAGGACGTCATTGCTGCGCACCTTGTTGACGAGGGCGCCGAGGAACTCCTGCTGGCGGTCCATGCGGTCGGTGTCACTGCCGTTCCCGATGCTTTTCCGGGCGCGTACGTAACCGAGTGCCTGTTCACCATTGAGGGTCTGCCGGCCCGCGGCGATCCTCACCTGGGCGTCCGGGTCGTCGACGGGGTTCTTCAGACAGACCTGCACCCCGTCCACCGCGTCCACCATGTCCTTGAATCCCGCGAAGTCCACGACCATGTGGTGGTCGACGCGGATCCGGGTGAGCTTCTCCACCGTGCGGATCGTGCAGGCGGTGCCGCCGAACTCGAACGCCCAGTTGAACTGCGCGAATTGGGCCTTGGTCCGGGACCCGTCGGGCCGCCGGCAGCCGGGGATGTCCACCATCAGGTCGCGCGGGACGGAGACCGCGGTCGCGCTCTGCCGGTCGGCCGCGAGGTGCAGCAGGATCGTGGTGTCCGACCGCTGGGTGCCCTCGTCCTGCCCGTACTTCCGATTCCCCTGCCCCGCCCGGGTGTCGGAGCCGATCAGCAGAATGTTCTGTGCGTCGTGCACCAGCGGGGTGGGGCGCTCCTTCTCGTACCGCGCCAACTCGGCGGCCGCGTCCATGTCCTTGGTGATGTTGCCGTTGAGCTTCTCGTACACCGCCCAGCCGGTGCCCCCGGCCGCGAGGACGAGCACCGAGAGCCCCACCGCCCCCCACCGCAGCCACCGCCGCTTGCGCCGCCGGGCCACCCCGACGCCGGAGGGACTGGCCCCGACGCCGGGCCCCAGGGTCGGCCCGGCGCCCTCCGGCCCGGGTACGCCCTCCGGCTCAGGTGTCTCGGTCACGCGTGCGTCCACCCCTCATCGCGACGTCGGTGCATGGTGCGCTCTTACGACCATGGACCGAGGCGGCGCGGGGGGCCTGCGGGCCGGGGCGGAAGGTGGGCCGAACGGGCGACGGTGCCCTACAGGGGCGCGGGGCTGTGACATGTGCGGCTCAGCCGCGTGGGCGCGCCCAGCGGCCCCTAAGGGGCGCGGGGAACTGCGCGCCCAGCCACAACAGACCCGCAGCCGAAGAACCGGCCCGACAAGGGGCGCGGGGAACTGCGCGACCAGCCCACGGCAGACCCGCAGCCGAAGAACCGACCTCTCAAAGGGGCGCGGGGAACTGCGCAAAAAACCCGCCCCCTCTCAGCGAAGCGTCACCGTGACCTTCTCCTCGGCGACCCGCTTCGCCAGCCCCTCCTCGGACAGCTCCCCGAGATTCCGGCACAGCACGACCGAGGAGCCCGCGGCCAGCGCCGCGTACAGCCCGCCGCTGAGCCCCTCCCAGTTCCCGTACGGGAGTCCGGACAGCACCCGGGACCCGGGCCCGGCGACCCCGAGCGCCCCCGCGTCGGCACGGGCGCGCTCGACGACCCCGGCCCCGGTGAGCTCGTCCCCGTCCACGACGAGGGCGGGCTCATCGGGGTCCACCGGCGCGTACGCCACGAACTGATCGCCCTGTCCCGGCACCTCCACCGCGTAGTCCACGAACCCCTCCGGCGGCTGCGGGAAGCGGCCCCCGAGCGGGCGCAGCGCCAGCGCCACCCGCTCCCCGGAGCACGCGCGCGCGGCGTCGAGCGAGTCGGGCCCGCTGACCACGAGGTCCGCCCCGGCCGGATCGCCGCCCACCTCGGCGACCACGCCCACCGAGGAACAGGCGAGCAGCCACACCGCCGTCTGCCAGTGCGCGGGCAGCAGCAGCGCGAGCCGGTCGCCGGGTTCGGCGGCGAGGTCGCCCTGGAGCAGATTGGCCGTCTTGGCCACCCAATTGGCGAAGGTGGCCACCGACAATTCGACGCGCTCGCCCGTGGCGTCGTCGTAGAAGGTGACGAGGGGACGTCCCGGGTCCGCGGCGAGCGCGGATCGCAGCAGGTCGGCAGGGGTGCGGTCGTTGGCGTTCACGCGGGCAAGGGTACGCGGGGGCGGCCCGGCGCCCGGGCGGGGCGGGGGAGTTGGCGCCACCGGATCGGCGGAAGCCACCCGACGATCCGTCAAATCCCCAATGGACAGATATGTACCGGTATGCCGACGATCAGATGCATGCGTGGATTCCTTGCTTCCTCGATCGGTGTCACCTGCGCGGCCGCGGCCCTGGCCCTGCCCCTCGCCCTGCCGGCGACCCCGGCGGCGGCGCGCGCCACGGCACCCGCGTCCCCCGCCGCCGGGTCGGTCCCCGGCTCCACCCAGTCCCTCCCGCTCGCCCCGCTCGGCTCCGACCGCTCCCTCGCCCAGGGCGGCGAACAGGGCCTGCCCCGGCGCGACGTCCAGCCCTTCTCCCTGGTGGGCGTCGTCTGGGACAACCCGGACGCCGAACTGCGCGGCCGCGTCCAGGTCCGCACCCGCGCGACCGGCACGACGAATTGGTCCGCCTGGCAGGACGTCGAGACGCACAACCACGAGCACGCCGCCGACCTCGACACCGCCGAGCGCGCCACCGGCAAGGTGCGCGGCTCCACGGCCCCGCTGTGGGTCGGGGACTCGGACGGCGTGGAGATCCGCGTACGGGCGGAGGAGGAGAACGCGGCGGCGCACCAGGCCGACAACGTACGGGCGGGGCAGACGCACGCGCAGCCCCCGCTCCCCAAGGGCCTCCGCCTCGAACTCGTCGACCCCGGCGACGAGCCCCCGCCGCAGGGCGCCCTCGCCGACGGCCCGCGCGCCGCCCTCACCGCGCAGGCCGCCGCGTCCGCCGCCGTCAACGCCGACCTCGCCCCGCTGGACGCCACCGCCATCCCGGCGCTGAGCAAGCAGGAGACGGAGGAGGACCTGATCGCGGCCCGTGGCGGCGCCGAGGTGGTCGGCAAGGCCAGGCCCTACGTCGGGCCGCGCCCGCGCATCATCACGCGCCGCGGCTGGGGCGCCGACGAGAAGCTGCGGGAGAAGGACTTCGCGTACACGAAGAGCGTGAAGGCCGCCTTCGTGCACCACAGCGCGTCCGGAAACGGCTACAGCTGTGCCCAGTCGCCCTCCGTCCTGCGCAGTATTTACCGCTATCACGTCAAGAGCAGTGGCTGGCGGGACTTCGGCTACAACTTCGCCGTCGACCGGTGCGGGAACATCTACGAAGGGCGTGCCGGAGGTGTGGCCAAGCCGGTCCTCGGCGCCCACACTCTCGGTTTCAACACCAACAGCATGGGCATCGCCGTCCTCGGCACCTACAACAACGCCAATCCCCCCAAGGCGGCGGTGAACGCCGTGGCCCGCCTGACCGCTTGGAAGCTCGGCCTGTACGGCGCGAATCCGCGCAGTACGACCTACCTGAAGTCGGGCGGCGGCAACCTCTACAAGAAGGGCACGAACGTCCGGCTCCATGTGATTTCAGGCCATCGGGACGGGTTCGCCACTGAATGTCCGGGCGGCCGCCTGTACAACAAGCTCGGCAAGGCCCGGTCCACCTCGGCCCGCTTCCAGGGCCGCTAGGACCAGGTCGCACCGCACGATCTGCACTCCCATCTGCATACACTGGCCGGCCGAAACGCAAATTCGGCCGGCCCCAGCAGGAAGCAGAGACGACAGGTGACTGAAGCGATCCTCCTGGTCGGCGGCAAGGGCACCAGGCTCCGTCCGCTCACGGTGCACACCCCCAAGCCGATGGTCCCCGCGGCGGGCGTCCCGTTCCTGACCCACCAGCTGGCCCGGGCGAAGGCGGCGGGCGTGGACCACATCGTCCTCGCCACGTCCTACCTCGCCGAGGTCTTCGAGCCGTACTTCGGCGACGGCTCCTCCCTGGGCCTCCACCTCGAGTACGTCACGGAGACCGAGCCCCTCGGCACCGGCGGCGCCATCCGGAACGTGGCCTCCCGCCTCCGCTCGGGCCCCGACGACCCGGTCCTGATCTTCAACGGCGACATCCTCACGGGCCTCGACATCCGCGCCCTGGTGGCCACGCACCAGTCCACGGGCGCCGACGTCTCGCTGCACCTCACCAAGGTCGACGACCCGCGCGCGTACGGCCTGGTCCCCACGGACGGGAACGGCCGGGTGCTCGCCTTCCTGGAGAAGCCCCAGACCCCCGAAGAGATCGTCACGGACCAGATCAACGCGGGCGCGTACGTCTTCCGCCGCTCGGTCATCGACACGATCCCCGAGGGCCGCCCCGTCTCGGTCGAACGGGAGACGTTCCCCTCCCTCCTCGCCTCCGGCGCACACCTCCAGGGCATGGTGGACTCCACGTACTGGCTGGACCTGGGCACCCCGCAGGCATTCGTCCGCGGCTCGGCGGACCTGGTCCTCGGCCGCGCCCCGTCCCCGGCGGTCCCCGGCCGCTGCGGCGACCAGCTGGTGCTCCCCTCGGCGCAGGTCGCCACGGACGCCAAGCTCACCGGCGGCACGGTGGTCGGCGCGGGTGCGGTGGTGGGCGACGGCGCCCGCGTGGACGGCAGCACGGTCCTGGCGGACGCGGTGATCGAGCCGGGCGCGGTGGTGACGGACTCACTGGTGGGCACGGGCGCGCGGATCGGCGCCCGCTCGGTCCTGACGGGCGCGGTGATCGGTGACCGGGCCACGATCGGCGAGGACAACGAACTCCGGGACGGGGTCAGGGTCTGGTGCGACGCGAGGCTCCCCGCGGGAGCGGTGAGATTCTCGTCGGATCAGTAGCTCTCTTCCTCGGCCCGCACCCGGGGCTGTTCAGCCCGTCCGGCGTTTGAGGACGAGGCGCGGAGCGCCGACTGGGGGCAAGGGGCGAAGCCCCGGAAGAGGGCGCCCCAGGGCCGCGGAGCGGCGGGTTTCGGGAAGGGGCGGGATCGGGGAAAGGAACCCCCGTACCCTCGACCCCATGTCCTCCCGCTTCGCCCCCCACCCCACCCGCACCACGGTGCGAGGCGGCGAAACGAAACTCCCCCGGGCCCCCCGGGCAGGGGCGCCCCACCAGCCCACAACAGGCCGCACCCGCGAGTGGAAACCCCCCTACCCCCTCAACCTGAGCCTCACCCTCGGCCCCCTCCGCCGCGGCCCCGCCGACCCCACCTTCCGCACCACCCAGGACGGCTCGGTCTGGCGGGCGACCCGCACCCCCGAGGGCCCGGGCACACTCCGCGTGGCCGTCCACCGGAGCACCGCCACCGCCCAGGCCGAGGCATGGGGCAAGGGAGCGGACTGGCTCCTCTCCCAACTCCCCACCCTCCTCGGCGAGTCCGACGACCCGGCGGCCTTCACCGCCCGCCACCGCCTCGTGGCCGTCACCGCACACCGCCGCCCCGGCCTCCGCCTCACCCGCACCGGCCTGGTCCTGGAATCCCTGATCCCGTCGATCCTGGAGCAGAAGGTCACGACGGACGAGGCGTACCGCGCCTGGCGCCTCCTGGTCCGTACGCACGGCGAACCGGCCCCCGGCCCGAGGACGTGGCCTTTCAAGACCCCGATGCACGTGATGCCGGAGCCCCGTACCTGGTCCCTGATCCCGTCCTGGGAGTGGCACCGCGCGGGCGTCGACAACAAGCGCGCGTCGACGATCCTGCGCGCGGTCAAGGTGGCCCGACGCATGGAGGAGGCGGCGGCCATGACGCCCGCCGACGCCCAGGCCCGCCTCGAACTGGTCCCCGGCATCGGCCCCTGGACCTCCGCCGAGACCGTCCAGCGCAGCAACGGAGCCCCCGACGCGGTGACGGTCGGCGACCTCCACCTCCCGGGCATCATCGGCTACGCCCTCGCGAACGACCGCACGGCGGACGACGCGGCGATGCTGGAGCTGCTCTCCCCGTACGAGGGCCAGCGCCACCGCGCGGCCCGCCTGATCCTCCTCAGCGGCCGCACCCCACCGCGCCGCGAGCCACGCATGCCGAGAGGCGACATCGCACGCCTCTGAGGGCGACGGCCCTGGACTGGACGGCCCGCCCGGACAAGCGGACGGGCCCGCCGCCCCCTCCTACCGAACCTCGATGAAGTCCTCGGCCCCGCGCACAGCCCGCTCCTTCGGCGCCACCGCCGCATGCCCCACGGCCACCGCCCCCATCGGGTCCCAGTCCGAGGGCAGCCCGAGGACGCCCCGTACGACATCCGCGCAGAACATCGTCGACGAGACCCAGGCCGACCCGAGCCGCTCCCCGGCGAGCCCCACCAGGAAGTTCTGCACCCCGGCGCCGGCGGCGACCACGAACATCTCGCGCTCGGCGCCGTCCCGCCGCGCGTCCCCGTACGTGTGTGAGCCGTCCGTCACCAGACAGGGCACCACCAGATAGGGCGCGTTGCGCAGCACGTCGCCGCGCCGCACGCGCTTGGCGATGGACTCCTCGCTCTTGCCGTCGCGCCGCAGGTCGGCGATCCAGGCGTCCCGCATGGCGTCGAGCAGCCGCGTCCGCGACTCCGCGGACTCGAGGAGCACGAAGCGCCACGGAGTGGTGTGGTGCGGCGCGGGCGCCGTCACCGCGAGCGCGACGGCCCGGCGCACCGCTCCCGGGTCCACCGGCTCGTCGGTGAACTCCCGCACCGTGCGCCGCTGTGTGACCGCCTCCCGGACGGCCTCCGAGGTGCCGAGCCGGAACATGTCGTCGCGCGCGTCCCGCACCATGGCCCGCGCCCCCTCGTCCTCGAAGTCGCCGTCCACGACGTGGGCGAGCCCCCGCACCACCGCCACCGGCAGCCCGGCGGCCTTGCCCTTGACCAGGTCGCCCGCCGCGGCCAGCTCGTCGGCGGTGGCGACGACGGTGGCGCTCAGCGGATTCCCGTACGCGTCGAAGCCGCCCCGCAGATCATCGAGCACCCGCACGCCCGCCGCCCCGATGGCGACGTCGGTGAGACCGCTGCGCCAGGGCCGCCCGAAGGTGTCGGTGACGAGGACACCGACGTCGACACCGAGGGCATCGCGCAGCCCGTCCCGCACCGCGCGCGCGGAGGCGTCCGCGTCCTCCGGAAGCAACAGCACGGTCCCCGCAGGGGTGTTGGAGGCATCGACCCCGGCGGCCGCCATCACCAACCCCTGCCGGTTCTCGACGATACGGAGGGTCCCGCGCCGCGCCACGACCCGCACGGTCTCGGCGTCGATGGCCGCCTCCCGGTCGCTCGCCTCGACGACGCGCCCCTCGGCCTTGCTGACGATCTTCGAGGTGACGAGGACGACGTCCCCGTCGGCGAGGGACGGCTCGGCGGCCGCGATCAGCTTCGCGAGGTCGTCGCCGCGGCGGACCTCGGGGAGTCCCGGCACGGCCCAGACGCGGAACGACTCCGAGGGGCCGGCGCTCACGCGCGGACCTCCGCCGCGAGCGCGAGGGCCTCACGGGCCATGGCCGCCGCGGCGGTGCCTTCCTCGGGGTCCGTCATCATCAGCGGGATGGCGCGGCACCGGATGCCCGCCGACTCGATCCGCTCCACGGAACCGGCGTCCACGGTGTCGACGAGCCAGCCGTCGAGGAGCCCGCTCCCGTAGTGCTCGGCGACCGCGGCGGCCGTCGCCTCGACCCCGACGGCCTCCAGGACCTTGTCGGCCATGCCCCGCACGGGAGCGTCCCCGACGATGGGGGAGAGCCCGACGACGGGCACCCCGGCCTCCGCGATGGCCTCCCTCATGCCGGGCACCGCGAGGATGGTCCCCACGCTCACCACGGGGTTGGACGGCGGGAAGAGGATGACGTCGGCCTCGGCGATGGCCTCCAGGACGCCCGGCGCGGGCTTCGCCTGGTCCGCGCCCACCGGCACCACGGCGTGGGCCGGGACGGAGGCGCGCATCCGCACCCAGTACTCCTGGAAGTGCACGGCCTTCTGCTCGCCGTCCACGTCGACCGCCACATGCGTCTCGACCCGGTCGTCCGACATCGGGATGAGCCTGACCCCGGGCTGCCACCGCTCGCACAGCGCTTCGGTCACCGCGCTCAGCGGATACCCGGCGCTCAGCATCTGCGTCCGCACGATGTGGGTGGCGAAGTCCCGGTCGCCGAGCCCGAACCACTCGGGCCCCACTCCGTAGGCCGCGAGCTCTTCCTTGACCTTGAACGTCTCGTCCGTACGTCCCCAGCCCTGCTCCTCGTTGATGCCGCCGCCGAGGGTGTACATCACGGTGTCGAGGTCGGGACAGACCTTCAGGCCGAACAGGTGGATGTCGTCACCGGTGTTGCCGATGACCGTGATCGCCGCGTCGGGGGCGGCCTTCTTGAGTCCCCGCAGGAAACGGGCGCCGCCGATGCCGCCGGCCAGAACCACAATGCGCATGCGCCCAAGCATTGCAGGCGGGTACGACAACGCGTCAGGCGGTCACGGGATTCACGGCATCCGCCGCGGCGGGCGCCTCGCAGCGCGCCGTGTGCATCGGCATCTCGGTCAGGCCCGGGTAGTAGATGTGCAGGCTGACGGCCGGTTCGAGGGAGTCGTTGACGACGTCGTGGACATAGCCGGGCGCGAAGACGCGCTGCGCTCCGGCGTGCAGCGTCCGCGCCGCGCGCTCCGTGCGTTCCGTCAACTCGCCCTCCAGGAGCGTCAACACACCGGAGGACGGCCCGTGGTCGTGCGGCCCGCTGCCCTGTCCGGGCACCCAGGAGAGCAGCCACACCTCGTAGCCGGGCCCGGTGCGCAGGCGGTGGTACCAGCGGCTCGTCGCGTCGTACTCGACGAGGTGGGCCCACTGGGAGCGGTCGGCGGCGATGGAGCGGGCGAGCCCGGCGAACTCGGCCACGGTGGCGGGGTGTTCGCGCGCGGGCTGCAGGAGGTGCGGGACTTCGAGGATGTCGCCGGCGATCTGGAGGTCGCTGTCGCTGTTCATGGTGCGGTGGTTCCTCAACGTGTGAGAGCTGGGGTGTCGCAGAAGGAAGGGTGGAGCGAGGGAAGTGCGGGAGACGCTGGAAATGCGGAGCCACGGCGGCTCGGGGGTTCAACAGCTGGAGACTGGTCGCTCAACAGCTGGAACAGGAACAGCGACAGCGCGCGTGGGCAGCACCGACGGCACCGCTGGTGCGGTTCGTCGAGAGAGCCAAGTTCGCGAGCATGCCCACCAGGACAGCGGCTCACACCTTCGGTGTCAACCCAATGTCCGCTATGTGGGATATGTTTCACCTCATCCGGTTGTTCTGTAAGGCGAAAGGTTTGTGCAGCCGACGCACAGGACACATGGCGCTTCAACCGGCGCGTAAACGCCGATGCGATCCCGTGACCCGAATGTGATCCGGTTCGCTTCGGCGGGCATCCCGCAACGAGATCGAAGTGCGCGGCGTCTCTCCATGTGAGCGGCGTGCGTCGGGCTGGGCCACTGGCAAGTGTCACGGTTTATGTCGATTTGAACACTTTCCGCAAAGCCTTGGTTCCGCAGAGTGAATAAGGGGCCCAATAGCAGATCTCGGCTTGACTGGCCCGGATCGGCACACTTGTAATTTCACTCGTGTCGTTCAGCCGAAATCGGTAACGGCAGCATCACGGGGACGCACGGACAGACGAGGGGCGCACATGACCGAGCTGGTTCAGGAACTGCTGGTCGAGGACGCGGACGAGGAACTCGGCTGGCAGGAGCGCGCACTGTGCGCCCAGACCGACCCCGAGTCCTTCTTCCCTGAGAAGGGCGGCTCCACCCGCGAGGCCAAGAAGGTCTGCCTCGCCTGCGAGGTCCGCTCGGAATGCCTGGAGTACGCGCTGGCGAACGACGAGCGGTTCGGGATCTGGGGCGGTCTCTCGGAGCGAGAACGCCGCCGCCTGAAGAAGGCCGCTGTCTGACCTCCGCACCACCGCACCGAAGCGCGCGCCCGCGCGCGTGCGTGCGTACCGATGTGCGCATCCACGCGTCCCTTTTCGAGTGCCGCCCGACCAAACGGCACACACCCCTACGTATGGAACGGCCCGTCGCCCAAGGGTTATCCACAGGCGGCGGGCCGCGTTGTTGCCAGCCGTTAGTGTGGGGCCCCGTCCGAGACGCCCCACCGCCTCCAGCGGTCGCGGGAGTCCACCGCAGTCCACCGAACCGGGGCCCGTACCTCGATGTCCGTGCAGAGCCATTCGGCAGCCCACCACGACGCTGCCGCCCCTGAGTTTCCGCGGCATGTCGTGACCGCCGTGCTCGTCTCCCACGACGGTGCCCGCTGGCTGCCCGACGCCCTCGCCGGACTGCTCGGCCAGGAGCGCCCCGTGCAGAGTGCCGTCGCCGCCGACACCGGCAGCGCGGACGACTCCGCCCGTCTGGTCACCGAGGCCCTCGGCGCCGACCGCGTCCTGCACCTCGCGCGCCGCTCCGGCTTCGGCACCGCCGTGGACGAGGCGGCCCGCACCGCCGCCGTCCTGACGCCGGACGAGCTGCCGTACCTGAAGCGCCCCAGCGGCTGGGACCCCGTCAGCCGCTCCTGGCGCGACGACGCGTACGACATGCCGGAGCTTCCCCACGGCGAGCCCGAGCAGTGGCTCTGGCTGCTGCACGACGACTGCGCGCCCGAGCCCACCGCCCTCGCCGAGCTGCTGCGCGCCGTCGAGACCGAGCGCGAGCTCGGCCGGGACGTCGCGATCGTCGGCCCCAAGCTCCGCGGCTGGTACGACCGCAGGCAGCTCCTCGAAGTCGGTGTCTCCATCGCCAACAGCGGCCGCCGCTGGACCGGCCTGGACCGCCGCGAGCAGGACCAGGGCCAGCACGACCACGTGCGGCCCGTGCTCTCCGTGTCCACCGCCGGAATGCTGATCCGGCGCGAAGTCTTCGAGCGGCTCGGCGGGTTCGACCGCCGCCTGCCCCTGATGCGGGACGACGTGGACCTGTGCTGGCGCGCCCAGGCTGCCGGACACCGCGTCCTGGTCGCCCCCGACGCCGTCGTCCGGCACGCCGAGGCCGCCTCCCGCGAGCGCCGCGCCGTGGACTGCGTGGGCCGCACCTCGGCGTCCCCGCACAAGGTCGACAAGGCCGGCGCCGCCTACACCCTGCTCGTCAACGCGCGCGCGGCCACGCTCCCTTGGGTGCTGTTCCGGCTCGTCGTCGGCACGCTCCTGCGCACCCTCGCCTACCTCGTCGGCAAGGCGCCGGGACAGGCCGTCGACGAGGTCACCGGGCTTCTGGCCACCCTGCTGCGGCCGGGGCGGATCGTCGCCGCCCGCAGCAAGCGCGGCAAGTCCGTGCTGGAGAAGGGCGAGTTGAGGCCGCTCTTCCCGCCGCCCGGCGCCACCGTGCGCGCCACGGTCGAGCAGGTCGCCGGCAATCTTGTGGGCCGCTCCGACCCGGAGGTCTCCTCGGCGGGCCGCCACGGAGCGGTCGAGTCGGGGCCCGGCGGGGACGATGCGGACTTCCTGGAGGTCGAGCAGTTCGCCCGCCTGAAGCGCATGGCCCGCAAGCCCGGACCGATGCTCTTCGTAGTGCTGCTGTTCGCCGCGCTCATCGCCTGCCGTGAACTGCTCGGCAGCGGCGCCCTGGCGGGCGGCTCCCTGCTGCCCGCCCCCGCCGACGCGAGCTCCTTGTGGGGGCGTTACGCGGACGGGTGGCACCCCGTGGGGACCGGCGGCACCCAGTCGGCGCCGCCGTATCTGGCGCTCGTCGCGGGCCTGTCCACGCTGCTGTTCGGCTCCACCGGACTCGCGGTCACGGTCCTCCTCGTCGGCTCCGTGCCGCTGGCCGGGTTCGCCGCGTACTTCGCCTCGCGGCCGCTGGTGGAGTCGCGGCTCCTGCGGGCCTGGGCGTCCGTCGCGTACGCCTTCCTGCCCGCCGCCACCGGCGCGCTCGCGGGCGGGCGCATCGGCACCGCCGTCCTCGCCGTCCTGCTGCCGCTCATCGCGCGCGCGGGCACCGCGGCCGCCGGGCTCGGCACCGCCGAGGGCACGCGCGGCAGCTGGCGCGCCACGTGGGCGTACGCCCTGCTCCTGACGCTCGCGACGGCCTTCACGCCGATCGTGTGGCCCATCGCCCTGGTCCTCGGCCTCGCTCTCCTCGCGCTGCGCCGGAGCGACATCCGCGCCTACGGGCTGCGTTTCCTGGCCGGGCTCGGCACCCCGCTGCTGATCCTCGCCCCGTGGTCGCTGACGCTGCTGCCCTTCGGGTTCTTCCGCGAGGCCGGGCTCACGTACGAGGCGGGGGCGGCGTCCGCCCTCGACCTGCTCGGCGGCAGCCCGGGCGGCTCCGGGACCGTGCACGGCCTGCTGCTCATCGGGATCGTGCTCGCCGCCCTCGCCGCACTGCTGCGCTCGGAGCGACAGCTGGCGATCCGCACGGCGTGGACGGTCGCGCTCGTCTCGCTGTTCTTCGCCGCGCTGTCGAACGGCTCGGTGTGGGCCGGACCCGCGACCCTCGGCTACGGCATCGCGCTCCTCGCGGCCGCCGCCCTGGGGGCCGACGGTGCCCGCGCGCGGGTGGCCGAGCAGAGCTTCGGGTGGCGGCAGCCGGTGGCCGCGCTCATCGCGTTCGCGGCGGCCGCGGGCCCGCTGCTCGTCGCCGCCGGGTGGATGATCCGCGGCGGTGACGGCCCCCTTGAGCGCCGGGACCCGGTCCAGGTCCCCGCGTTCGTCGCGGAGGAGAGCGGCACCCAGGACCAGGCCCGCACCCTCGTGCTCGACAGCGACCGGGCCGCCAAGGTCTCGTACACCCTCGTGCGCGGCTCCGGCGCCCGCCTCGGCGACGCCGAACTGGCCGCGGCGGCCGGCTCCAACAAGCGTCTGGAGAGGACCGTCGCGCGCCTCGTCGCCGGTTCCGGCGCCGACCAGGCGGACCAGCTGGGCGGCTTCGCGGTGCGTTACGTCCTCGTACGGGACGGGGCGCCCCGGCAGATGAGCCGCGTCCTGGACGCGACGCCGGGCCTCTCGCGGCTCAGCCAGGAGGACGGCAGCGCGCTGTGGCGCGTGGACCGGCAGGTCGCGCGCGCGGCGATCGTCCCCAAGAGCGGCGACCCCGCCCCGGTCGCGGCGGGCCCCGTCGAGCTGCACACGAAGATCCCGTCCGGCACCGAGGGCCGCGTCCTGCGCCTCGCCGACGCCGCGGACGAGGGCTGGACGGCCACGCTCGACGGCCGCGCGCTCACCAGGACCACCCTGGACGGCTGGGCGCAGGGCTTCGAACTGCCTGCTTCGGGCGGCCGGTTGGACGTCACCTACGAGGCCCCGGCGTCCCACACCGGATGGCTGTGGGCCCAGGGCGCGCTCGCCGTGGTCCTGGTGGTGCTCGCGCTGCCCGGACGCCGCCGCGACGTCGACGACGATCTCCCCGAAGAGCCCGTCGTGCCCGCCCAGGCGGTCGCGGGCGAGGGCCGCAGGGCGCGCAGGCTGCGGGCCCAGAGCGAACAGCCCCAGGCGTCCGCCGCGACGGACGGTGCGACGACGGCACCGCCCCAGGAGGAGGCCCTCTCGGGCCTGCCGCAGCAGCAGTCGTACGGCGAGTGGGAGGCGCCCGCCCACGCGGGCGCCGAGTACGGCAGCTACGGCGGCGAGCAGCAGTACCAGGGCGCGCAGTACCCGGCAGGACAGCAGCCGGGCGGCTACGACCAGCAGTCGTACCAGGCCGACCCCTACCAGGGCGGCCAGTACGACCCGTACGCCTCGTACGGCGGCGCGGACGCTGCCTACGGAGACGCGCAGCAGTACGGCCAGGGCTACGACGCCGCGTACGCCCCCCAGCAGCCCGCGCAGCCGCCGCAGGACCCTCCGATGCCGCCCCTGCCCCCGCAGCCCCCGCACGGCACCGACAGTGAGCGTCCCGACGGGAGCCAGCAGTGAACCGCACCACCCAGTCCCTGATCGCCGGTGTGGCCGCACTCGTCGCCGTCACCGGATTCGCCGCGTTCAACACCCCGGACGGCACCGGTGACGACGGCGCGAAGGAAGCCGCGCGGCTGCCCGTGGAGCGCACCAGCCTGCTCTGCCCCGCGCCCAGCACCTCGGACCTCGCCGAGACCTCGTACACGGGCTTCACGCCCGTCTCGAAGGGCTCCGGCGGCTCCGGGAAGGCCGAACTGCTGCCCTCCGTGAAGCAGTTGACGGACGCTCCGAAGAAGGACAAGGAGAAGGAAGCCAAGCCCTTCCTGTCCTCGAAGACACCGGGCAAGCCCGTCGCGGGCGAGGAGTCGGGCGCCGAGTCGCCCGCGCTCATCGGCACCGCGGACGGAAAGCTCGCCCCCGGGTGGACCGTTCAGCAGACCAGCAAGATCACGGCGGGCAGCGGCCGCGGCGCCCACGGCCTCACCTGTTCCGCCCCCGACACGGACTTCTGGTTCCCGGCCGCCAGCACCGCCAAGGAGCGCGACGACTACATCCACCTGACCAACCCGGACGACTCCGCGGCCGTCGTCGACATCGAGCTCTACGGCCCCGACGGCGCCATCAAGTCCGAGGTGGGGGAGGCGATCCAGGTCAAGGGCTACTCCAGCGTCCCGGTGCTGCTCTCCACGCTCACCGACAAGCCGCAGACCAACCTCACGGTCCACGTCACCGCGCGCAGCGGCCGGGTGGCGGCCGCCATCCAGTCCTCGGACGACAAGCTGGGCGGCGACTGGCTGCCTGCCGCGGCCGACCCCGCGGGCAGCCTGGTCCTGCCCGGCATCCCCGAGGACGCCACGTCGGCGCGCCTGGTCGCCTTCGCCCCCGGCTCCGACGACGCCGACCTGAAGGTCCAACTGGCCTCTCCGAACGGCCTGATCAGCCCCGCGGGCCACGCCTCCCTGCACGTGAAGTCCGGCATGACGGCCGCCGTCGACCTCGGGAACGTCACCCGGGGCGAGGCGGGTTCGCTGGTCCTGACCCCCTCGGAGGACTCGGTTCCGGTGGTGGCCGCGCTGCGGGTCACCCGGGGCAAGGGCGACAAGCAGGAGACGGCGTTCATCCCGGCGGTGAACGCGGTGGGCACGCGCGCGACGGTCGCCGACAACCGCGCCAAGGGCTCGACGCTCTCGCTGACCGCGCCGGGCAAGTCCGCGCAGGTGAAGGTCACGGCGTCAGCGGGCACCGAAGGCGGCACGCCCGCCACGAAGACGTACAAGATCAAGGGCGGTACGACGCTGGCGGTCGAGCCCCCGGTGCCGGCCGGGCTCAAGGGGTCGTACGCCCTCACGGTCGAGCCGGTGTCGGGCGGCCCCGTCTACGGCTCGCGGATGCTGCGGCTCGGGGGCGACGACACCCACGGGGTGCCGATGTTCACCGTGCAGACGCTCCCGGACGACCGGGGGACGGTCGCGGTGCCGGAGGCGGAGCAGGACCTCACAGTGCTGGAGAAGTAGGCGGGCACGCGCGCGTGGAGGCTCGCCTGTGTGTGAAGGCCCGCCTGTGTGTGGGGAGGTCAGTCCTCGCCGTAGCGCGGGTCCACCGACTCCGGTGAGAGGCCGAGGAGTTCGGCCACCTGCTCGACGACCACCTCGTGGACCAGGGCTGCCCGCTCGTCCCGCCCCTTGGTGCGGATCTCGACCGGGCGCCGGTAGATCACCACGCGCGCGGGCCGCCCTTCGGAGGCGGTGATGGTGCCGCCCAGCGGGATGACCTCGTCCCCCAGGCTCCCGGCCGCGTCGTCGGCGGGCTGCAGGGGCGGGACCTCAAGCACCAGGAAGTCGATCTCGGCGAGCTGCGGCCAGCGCCGCTCGAGCCGCTCCACGGAGTCCTGCACCAGGTCCGTGAAGGCATCGGCGCGGCTCGCCGAGAGGGGCACCTGGGGCGGGGCCACGGGGCCGCGCATGCCCCGGCCGTGCCGGTCGCGGCGGCGGGGCCTCGGCTCTGCGGATCGGGGCGGTACGGGGTCGTCCATCACTGATGCAGCGTAGTCCCCGAGATCCGCGTTTCCGCACGCCTTCCGTACGGCGCACGGCATGTCGCCGGATGACCGTTCCGCCGACTCTTGAGGTCGTTTCGCGGTCTTCCGGAGACCGTCGATCACGCTGCGAATGACGGGAAATGCACTGAGTGGTGACCGGATTCAACACCACCTGTCCCGGTGGTCACTTGAGACACCGCAGGTCAGCGAGGTGCGTGGCGCGCGCACCGTGTGCGAGATCACACCACGACACGGGGGAGTGACCTGGTGGAGAGTCGTCGCGGCCCGCTCAAGAGTGCGGTACCGTCCAACGTCGTGAGCCCTGTACGTCGCTGTTCGCGCACCGCTTGCGGCCGTCCCGCCGTCGCGACGCTGACGTACGTCTACGCCGACTCGACCGCGGTCCTCGGCCCCCTCGCCACCTACGCCGAACCCCACTGCTACGACCTGTGCGCCGAGCACTCCGAGCGCCTCACCGCCCCGCGCGGCTGGGAGGTCGTCCGGCTGACCGACGGCTCGGCCCCGGCCCGCCCCAGCGGCGACGACCTCGAAGCGCTCGCCAACGCGGTGCGCGAGGCGGCCCGCCCCCAGGAGCGCGCGGCCGAGGCGGGCGGCGGCAGCGGAGGCCGCTCGGCGGACCCCATGGAGGTCGCACGCCGCGGCCACCTGCGGGTGCTGCGCTCTCCGGAGTCCTGAACCGACCTCTTCGTAGAGTCCTGTTGCTGTCGCAACGCCCCCTTTTCGTTGGGCCCTGTCGCAACACCCTCTCCGTAGAGCCCTGTTGTTCACTCCCGAACAATTTGTTCACTCCTGTACGACCCATTGACGCGCCGTCGTTGCGGACCCGACGATTCCCCCGCCCGTGAGAGATCACTTTCCGCATCACGGAAACCGGGGAGGCCCCTGTGTTTGTGCAGCAACTGGAGCCCGTGGCCGACTCGCTCGGCCTGTCCGCCCTCGTCGCCACCCTGCCCCTCGTCACCGTCCTCGTCCTGCTCGGCGCCGTCCGGCTGCAGGCGCACAAGGCGGGGCTCATCGGCCTCGCGGTCGCCGCCCTGGTCGCCTGGCTCGCGTACGGCATGCCGCTCGGCCAGACCGCCTCCAGCGCCGCGCAAGGAGCCCTCTTCGGCCTCTTCCCCATCCTGTGGATCGTCGTCAACGCCCTGTGGGTGTACCGGATGACGGTCCGCACCCGGCACTTCGACATCCTGCGCCGCTCCTTCGGGCGGCTCTCCGACGACCCGCGCGTGCAGGCCCTCGTCGTCGCGTTCTGCTTCGGGGCGCTCCTCGAGGCGCTCGCCGGATTCGGGGCGCCCGTGGCGATCTGCTCGGTGATGCTGGTCGCGCTCGGCTTCGACCCGGTGCGGGCCGCGGTCGTCGCCCTCGTCGCCAACACCGCACCGGTCGCCTTCGGCGCCATGGGCACCCCCGTCGTCACGCTCGCCCAGGTCACCGGGCTGCCCCTCGACTCCGTCGCCTCCGTGGTGGGCCGCCAGACCCCGCTGCTCGCCCTCGTCGTGCCACTGCTCCTGGTGGGCCTGGTGGACGGGCGACGGGGCCTGCGGGACACCTGGGCGCCCGCGCTCGCCTGTGGAATCGCCTTCGCCGCCGTGCAGTTCGCGGTCTCCAACTACGTCTCGGTGCAGCTCGCCGACATCGGGGCGGCGCTCGCGGGCGCGGGTGCGCTCATGGCGGTGCCGCAGGCACGCAAGCCCGCGACCGAGCCCGTCCGCGCGGCGGTCCTCACCGGCGTACGAAGTGAAGACCTCGACCAGGAGGACACCCGCCCCGAGGTGCTGCGCGCCTACGCCCCGTACGCGCTCATCGTCGCGATCTTCTCCATCGCTCAAATCCCGGCGGTCAAAGACCTGTTGGCGAAGGCGACGCGGACCTTCGACTGGCCCTTCCTGAACGTCGCGGCCCCGGACGGGAAGCCGGTCGGCGGCAACGTCTTCGCGCTGCCGCTCGTCGCCACCGGCGGCACCCTGGTGCTGCTCGCCGGAGTGGGCACCGCGTTCGTGATCGGCGTGCACGCGCGCGTGGCGGTGCGCGAGTGGCTCGCCACCGTGCACGAACTGCGGTTCGCCATCCTCACGGTGACCTCCGTGCTCGCCCTCGCGTACGTCATGAATCTCTCCGGACAGGCCGCCACCATCGGGCACTTCGTGGCCGCCGCGGGCGCGGGCCTCGCCTTCTTGTCGCCGGTCCTCGGCTGGTTCGGGGTAGCGGTGTCGGGCTCGGACACCTCCGCCAACGCGCTGTTCGGCTCGCTCCAGGTGACCGCGGCACGGCAGTCGGGACTCTCCCCGGAACTGCTCGCGGCCGCCAACAGCTCCGGCGGCGTCCTCGGCAAGATGATCTCCCCGCAGAACCTCACCATCGCGTGCGCGGCCGTCGGACTCGCGGGCAAGGAAGGCGATCTGCTGCGCAAGGTGCTGCCGTGGAGCCTCGGCCTGCTCCTGGTGATGTGCCTGATCGTGGTGGCGCAGAGCTCGGCCGTCCTGGGCTGGATGCTGCCGTGACGGAACACGGGCGGGCATCAGGGATGGATGGGGGCCGTACCAGGGTTGGACCAGGGACGGCACGCACCTGACTGCCAGGCGTTGCGGGTAGTTTGGGGTGACCGACGAGATTCTTTCGCTGAGCTCGCAGAACCTGCAGAGAGGGTTGGCCGTGACTGCTGATCTGTCACAGATCGTCAAGGCGTACGACGTGCGCGGGGTGGTCCCGGACCAATGGGACGAGTCGCTGGCCGAGTTGTTCGGCGCCGCCTTCGCACAGGTGACGGACGCCACCGCGATCGTCGTCGGCCACGACATGCGCCCCTCGTCGCCGGGCCTCTCCCGCGCCTTCGCGCGCGGGGCCGCCGCCCGCGGCGTGGACGTCACCGAGATCGGCCTGTGCTCGACGGACCAGCTGTACTACGCCTCGGGGGCGCTGAATCTCCCGGGCGCGATGTTCACGGCGTCGCACAACCCGGCGCAGTACAACGGCATCAAGATGTGCCGTGCGGGTGCCGCCCCGGTCGGCCAGGACACCGGCCTCGCCGAGATCCGCGCCCTCGTCGAGGGCTGGTCGCAGACGGGCGCCCCCGAGCCCGCCGCCACCGCCGGCACCCTCACCCGGCGCGACACCCTCAAGGACTACGCGGCACACCTGCGCTCCCTCGTCGACCTCACCTCGATCCGCCCCCTGAAGGTCGTGGTGGACGCGGGCAACGGCATGGGAGGGCACACGGTCCCCACCGTCTTCGAGGGGCTGCCCCTGGATGTCGTGCCGATGTACTTCGAGCTGGACGGCACGTTCCCCAACCACGAGGCCAACCCCCTCGACCCGAAGAACATCGTCGACCTCCAGGAGCGCGTCCGCACCGAGGGCGCCGACCTCGGCATCGCCTTCGACGGCGACGCGGACCGCTGCTTCGTGGTCGACGAGAGCGGGGACCCGGTCTCCCCGTCCGCGATCACCGCCCTGGTCGCCTCCCGCGAGCTCGCCAAGCACGGCGGCAAGGGGACGGTCATCCACAACCTGATCACGTCGTGGTCGGTCCCCGAGGTCGTCAAGGAGAACGGCGGCAGCCCGGTCCGCACGCGCGTGGGTCACTCGTTCATCAAGGAGGAGATGGCCAAGACGGGCGCGATCTTCGGTGGCGAGCACTCCGCGCACTACTACTTCCGCGACTTCTGGAACGCGGACACGGGCATGCTGGCCGCCCTGCACGTCCTGGCGGCCCTCGGCGGCCAGGACGGCCCGCTGTCCCAGCTGGTGGCGCAGTACGACCGCTACGCGGGCTCCGGAGAGATCAACTCCACCGTCGACGACCAGACGGCCCGCCTGGCCGCGATCAAGTCCACCTACGAGGGCCAGGACGGCGTCACCCTCGACGAGCTGGACGGCCTCACCGTCACCGCCGCCGACTGGTGGTTCAACGTCCGCGCCTCCAACACCGAACCGCTGCTGCGCCTGAACGTGGAGGCGCGCGACGAGGCCACCATGGCCACGGTCCGCGACGAAGCCCTGGCGATCATCAGGGCGTGAGCCCACGGGTGCCCCGGGGCACCCACGCGCGTGGGTGGCGGTGACCTCGGAACCCGCACCCACGCGCGCGTAGGGCGGGCGTTCTCGCGGGCCCCGGCCCCGGACCGCCCGCCCCCGCACCAAGCCCCTCACGGCGGTAGGCTGACCAGGCCGCACCCCCACCCCACCAGCTCGAAGGGACCCACCCCATGCCGCTCGAAGCCGGCCTCCTGGAGATCCTCGCCTGCCCGGCCTGCCACGCCCCCCTCAAGGAGACGGACACCGAGCTGATCTGCACGGCGGACGCCAAGGAGTGCGGCCTCGCCTACCCGGTCCGCGACGGCATCCCCGTCCTCCTCGTCGACGAGGCCCGCCGCCCCGCGTAACGCGGCACCTCGGCCCCCCGAGCACAGACCCACCCGCGCACGGCGATCGGAGGCTGAACCCCCATGCTCGACGAATCGCTGCTGGACGCCCCCGAGGCGCTCGCCCAGGCCGACCGCCACGGACTGCTGCGCGGCGCCGCCGAGGCGGGCGCCCGCGTACGCACCGCCGTCCGGCACTCCGTGGAGGCGGGGCTCACAGACCTCAAGCCCGACGGCCGCCCCCGCTCCATCCTCATCGCGGGCCCCGGCGCCGCCGCGAGCTGCGTCGCCGACCTCCTCGGCACCCTCGCGGGCGCGGTCTGCCCCGTCGTCCGCCTCGCACCGACCGGCGTCGCCCCCGCGGCGGGCGCCCTGCGCTGGGCGCTGCCCGGCTGGGCTGGCCCCGTGGACCTGCTCCTCATCGCCACCCCGGACGGCACGGAACCCGGCCTCACCCTCCTCGCCGAGCAGGCGTACCGCCGCGGCTGCACCGTCGTCGCGGTGGCCCCCGCCCGCTCACCCCTGGCCGGAGAAGTGAACGGCTCGCACGGCCTCACGATCCCCATGGCACTGTCCCCGCACGGCCCACTGGGAGCGGACGAAACCCCGGGGTCCGTAGGCGGCGGCGCGCCCTCCGAAGACACCGTCTCCGCCGCCGCGGCGCCCGCCACCCTCTGGGCCCTCGCCACCCCTCTCCTTGTGCTCCTCGACCGCACGGGCCTGATCAGCGCCCCCGTGGACACCCTCCAGAAGGTCGCCGACCGCCTCGACCACGTCGCCGAGCGCTGCGGCCCCGTCATCGCGACGTACAGCAACCCCGCCAAGACCCTCGCCGCCGAACTTGCAGACACCCTCCCGCTGATCTGGACGGAGGGGCCGGCCGCCGGCCCCGTGGGCCGCCGCTTCGCCGCCACCCTGGCCGAGCTGGCGGGCCGCCCCGCGCTCGCCGCCGAGCTCCCCGAGGCCCTGCCCGCGCACGCCGCGCTCCTGGCGGGCGAACTCGCCGGGGACACCGGCGAGGACGACTTTTTCCGCGACCGCGTCGAGGAGCCGCAGTCCCTGCGCGCCCGCGTCGTGCTGCTGCGCGACACCCCGGTCGACGCCGGCGGCCTCACCGCCGCCCCGGCCGCCCGCGAGCTGGCCCACGGCCACGACGTCCCGCTCAGCGAGCTCGAGCCGGAGGACGGCGGCGAGCTGGAGACCCTCGCCGAGCTGATCGCCATCACGGATTTCGCGGCCGTTTACCTGACGCTCGCCCCGGGGGACCGATCATGAACGACGCAGCACCGCACCCGCGTACGCAGTAAGGGAGCCCCCTCCGTGGACCGCCTCACCAACACCATCCGCCCCTACGCCTGGGGCTCCACCACCGCCATCCCCCACCTCCTCGGCGTCGAGCCCACCGGCGAACCGCAGGCCGAGATGTGGATGGGCGCCCACCCCGGCGCACCCTCCCGCACCGACCGGGGCGCGCTGAACGAGGTCATCGACGCGGCCCCCGAGCGCGAGCTCGGCCCCGCCGCCGTCGCCAAGTTCGGCCCCCGCCTGCCCTTCCTGCTCAAGCTCCTCGCCGCCGGAGCCCCCCTCTCCCTCCAGGTGCACCCCAACCTCGCCCAGGCGAAGGAGGGTTACGAGGAAGAGGAGAGCCGCGGCGTCCCCATCGACGCCCCGAACCGCAACTACAAGGACGCCAACCACAAGCCCGAACTCATCTGCGCCCTCACCCCCTTCGAGGGCCTCTGCGGCTTCCGCGCCCCCGACGCCGCCGCCGAACTCCTCGAAGGACTCGGCGTCGACTCCCTCAAGCCCTACGCCGACCTGCTGCGCGCCCGCCCCGAAGAGGCCGCCCTGCGCGAGGTGTTGACGGCCGTGCTCACCGCCGATCCCGAGCAGATGGCCGCCACGGTCAGCGACGTCGTCGCGGCCGCCGAGCGCCTCGGCGGCGACTACACGGCGTACGCCTCCATCGCCCACCACTACCCGGGCGACCCGGGCGTCATCGCCGCAATGCTGCTCAACTACGTGACGCTGCAGCCCGGCGAGGCCCTCTTCCTCGGCGCCGGCGTCCCGCACGCCTACCTGAACGGCCTCGGCGTCGAGATCATGGCGAACTCGGACAACGTCCTGCGCTGCGGCCTCACCCCGAAACACGTCGACGTGCCCGAACTGCTGCGCATCGTCCGCTTCGAAGCCACCGACCCGGGCGTCCTGCGCCCCGAGGCGTCCCCCTCCGGCGAGGAGGTCTACGAGACCCCCATCGACGAGTTCCGCCTCTCCCGCTTCGTCCTGCCCGAGGGCGCGAGCGCCCCGCACGACCTGACCGCAGCGACCCCGCAGATCCTGCTCTGCACCGCGGGCTCCGTCCGCGCGGGCGACCTCACCCTCGAACCCGGCCGGTCGGCCTTCGTCCCGGCCGGCGAAAAGGCCGAAGTGTCCGGGGTCGGCACGGTATTCCGGGCCACTGTGGTGGCCTGAAGCGCCCCACGAGCCTCGTACTGCAACAATGACCCACCGCAAAGCCCGGGCAAAGCCCGGGCGCTGACGGACGAACGTACGCAGGCAGGCGAAGGGACCCCGACACTCATGAGCGCGTCAGGCGGAACGAAGGCGATCGTGGCGGCACTGGCCGCCAACCTCGCGATCGCGGTGTCGAAGTTCGTGGCGTTCCTCTTCAGCGGCTCGTCATCGATGCTCGCGGAGAGCGTGCACTCGCTCGCCGACTCCGGCAACCAGGGCCTGCTCCTGCTCGGCGGCAAGAAGGCCCAGCGCGAGGCGACGCCCCAACACCCCTTCGGATACGGGCGCGAGCGCTACATCTACGCCTTCCTCGTCTCGATCGTGCTCTTCTCGGTCGGCGGCATGTTCGCGATCTACGAGGGCTACGAGAAGATCAAGCACCCGCACTCGCTGGAGCACTGGTACTGGCCGGTGGGCGTCCTGGTGTTCGCGATCATCGCGGAGAGCTTCTCCTTCCGTACGGCCATCAAG
Source organism: Streptomyces sp. NPDC059009 (assembly GCF_042740175.1). Taxonomy (NCBI): domain Bacteria; kingdom Bacillati; phylum Actinomycetota; class Actinomycetes; order Kitasatosporales; family Streptomycetaceae; genus Streptomyces; species Streptomyces sp. NPDC059009. The sequence goes on from NZ_JBHYJB010000023.1 coordinate 145,513, forward strand.
GAGTCCAACGAGACGCGCGGCAAGCTCACCTGGACGCAGTTCGTCCGCCGCGCCAAGGCGCCCGAGCTGCCCGTCGTCCTCCTGGAGGACCTCGGCGCCCTCGTCGGCCTGGTCCTCGCCCTCGGCGGCGTCGGCATGGCCCTCGCCACGGACAACGGCGTCTGGGACGGCATCGGCACCCTCTGCATCGGCATCCTGCTCATCCTGATCGCGATCGTCCTCGCCGCCGAGACCAAGTCCCTGCTGCTCGGCGAGGCCGCGGGCGCCGACGAGGTCGCGAAGATCGAGAAGGCCGTGGTCGACGGCGACACCGTCACCAGCGTCATCCACATGCGCACCCTCCACCTCGGCCCCGAGGAGCTCCTCGTCGCCGCCAAGATCGCCGTGCAGCACGACGACACGGCCGCCGAGGTCGCCGCCGCGATCAACGCCGCGGAGGAGCGCATCCGGGCCGAGGTCCCGATCGCCCGCGTGATCTACCTGGAGCCCGACATCTACAGCGAGTCCGCGGCCGCCGCAGGCACCAACCCGGCCAAGGCCCCGGGCGGCGACGGCCACTGAGCAACTCCCTTCCGCCGTACGCCGATGGGCCCCGCACCAGCGAAGGTGCGGGGCCCATCGGCGTACTGACGGAGAACGGGCCGTCGCTACCGGACCTCGCGCAGGACGTCGAGGATCGCGGCTTCGTCGGGCGCCGCCTCCAGGCGCTCCCGGAAGCCGGTGTCCATCAGCTTCCGCGACAGGAGCGCGAGGATCCGCAGGTGCTCATCGCCCGCAGCGGCCTCCGGCACCGAGATCATGAAGATCAGCTTGGCCTTCGTGCCGTCCAGGGAACCCCACTCGATGCCCTCCGCGGACCGCGCGAAGCCGACCACCGGAGAGGTCACCGCGTCGGTCTTGGCGTGCGGGATGGCGATCTCCTCGCCGAGCCCCGTGGTGCCCTGTGCCTCGCGGCGCAGCGCCGTCTGTACGAGCTCCTCGACGTCGTTCACCTTGCCCGTGGAGGCGAGCAGCCCGGCCAGCTCGCGGATGGCCGCCTCCTTGTCCTGGGCGTCGAGGCCGACCTTGACGGTCTGCTCGGTGAGATAGCCGGAGAGGACCTCGTCCTCGGGGGCAGGGGTCGCGTCCGCGGGGGCCTGCTGCGGGGCGGGGGAGGGGGCAGGAGCGGTCGCCGGGGCGGCGACGGCCCCCGTGGCGGCTCCGGCTCCCACACCGGCGAGGACGGGCTCCGGGGCGGGCGTCGCCGCGGGGGCGGTCTCGCCCTTGCGGCGCTGCTGGAACTCGATGAGCGCGTTGGTCGTGAAGGCCGTGACCACGACACCGGCCGCGATGGCGACGAAGAACATCGCGACCCCGCTGATCGCGCCGAACAGCGAGACGATCGGACCGCCGTGCGGCACCGAGTCCTCGACCCCGGCCACACCCGCGATCGCACCGGCGACCGCGCCACCCAGCATGTTCGCCGGGATCACCTGGGCCGGCCGTGCGGCCGCGAACGGGATCGCACCTTCCGAGATGCCGAAGAAGCCCATGAACAGGGCGGCGAGGCCGGTCTCCTGCTCCTGCTTGCTGTAGAGCTTCTTGCGCAGCAGCGTCGCCAGGCCCTGGCCGAGCGGCATGACCGGGATGGCGGCGGCAGCCATGCCCATGACGTCGTTGTTGGTGCCGATCAGACCGGCACTGACGAGGAAGGCCGTCTTGTTGACCGGGCCGCCCATGTCGAAGGAGATCATCAGGCCGATGATGATGCCGAGCACGATGGCGCTCGAACCGGTCATCCCGTTCAGCCAGTTGGTGAGGTGGGTGAACACCCAGGAGATCGGCTGCCCGATCACGTAGATGTAGAAGAGCCCCAGCACCAGCGTGGAGACGATCGGCAGGACAATGATCGGCATGATCGGCTGGACGAACTTGGGGACCTTGACCTTCTTCAGCCCCAGGACCAGGTAACCGGCCAGGAAACCGGTGACGATCGCGCCGAGGAAGCCCGCGTTGGCGTCGGCCTTGTAGATGCCCACGGCGTCCGAGGCGAGGAAGCCGCCGATCATGCCGGGCACGAGCGCCGGACGGTCGGCCAGGGCGTACGCGATGTAGCCGGAGAAGATCGGCAGCATCAGCTTGAAGCCGGTGACGCCCAGCTGGTTGACGTACCACCAGAAGGACTCTTCGGGGATGACCAGGCCGCCCTTGGCGTCGGCATGGCCGCCGAGCGAGAGCGAGACGGCGAGCAGCAGACCGCCGACCACGACGAACGGGATCATGTACGAGACGCCGTTCATCAGCGCCTTGTACGCCTGGCTGCGCTCCTTGCCGCCCCCGCCGCCCGCGGACGGCGAGGTACCGGCGGCGAGCACCGGTGAGGTCTGCACCCGCTCGATGAGCTGCTCGGGGTGGTGAATGCCCTCGGCGACGCCGACCCGCAGCACTCGCTTCCCGCCGAAGCGGTCGAGGTCGACTTCCTTGTCCGCCGCGATGATGACGCCGTCGGCGTTCTTGACATCGTTGTCAGTCAAGACATTCTCGGCCCCGATGGAGCCCTGCGTCTCCACCTTCATGTCGATGCCGAGGCCGTCGGCCGCCTGCTGGAGCTTCTCCGCGGCCATATACGTGTGGGCGATGCCGGTGGGGCAGGCGGTCACCGCGACCAGTTTCAGCGGCTTCTGCCCGCTGCTGGCCCCGCCTGTCGGGGGATCGACCGGACTGGTCACGTGGGTCTCCTAACGCCTTCGCCAACAAGATCGCGCAAATGTTCCCGATCTCAAGGCATCCTGCAACACATAAGGACAGGATCAAAAGCGCAAAGGTCCTGGTTTGTACGGGTCTGAAGACCTATCCGGCAATGTTCTGTTGGCCTGACACACGGTGTGGTCTGCTGGGCCAATCGGTGTAGATTCGTGACAGTGCCAGACGTCGCTGCTGATGGCGGTCGGGCGGTCCGTTCCGGACCGGCCGAGGGAGAGAGGGCCTCCGACGGACTGCGCTGCGGGCGCCGTCGCATCCATGCGACCGGCGTCGCAGATCAGCCATGCCCACCCTCGATCCATCCACGAGGAGCAGCTCGACATGTCGACTGTCGCCAATCAGGACTTCAAGGTCGCCGACCTCTCCCTGGCCGAGTTCGGTCGCAAGGAGATCACCCTCGCCGAGCACGAGATGCCCGGCCTGATGGCCATCCGCAAGGAGTTCGCGGCCGCCCAGCCGCTGGCCGGGGCCCGCATCATGGGCTCGCTGCACATGACGGTGCAGACCGCCGTCCTCATCGAGACCCTGGTCGCCCTCGGCGCCGAGGTGCGCTGGGTCTCCTGCAACATCTTCTCGACGCAGGACCACGCGGCCGCGGCCATCGCGGTCGGTCCGAACGGGACGCCGGACAACCCCCAGGGCATCCCGGTCTTCGCCTGGAAGGGCGAGACGCTGGAGGAGTACTGGTGGTGCACGGAGCAGGCCCTGACCTGGCCGAACACCCCCACCGGCGGCCCGAACATGATCCTGGACGACGGCGGCGACGCCACCCTCCTCGTCCACAAGGGCGTCGAGTACGAGAAGGCCGGCAAGGTCCCCGCCGTGGACACCGCCGAGAACGACGAGCACCGCGTGATCCTGCAGGTCCTCAACCGCACCATCTCCGAGGGCTCGCAGAAGTGGACCCAGCTCGCCTCGGAGATCCGTGGGGTGACCGAGGAGACCACGACGGGTGTCCACCGCCTGTACGAGATGCACCGTGACGGCACGCTGCTGTTCCCGGCG
>NZ_JBHYJB010000024.1:0-146554 GCF_042740175.1 Streptomyces sp. NPDC059009
ACAGCACCCCACCCAAGCCAGTACTCATGAACTCGTCCGGCGCCCCCGGCTTTTCGAGGACGGACATACCGCCGCGTCCCCACCCCGCCCCACCCACCACCGGCCCGCACGCACCCACGAGCCGAACGGCCGCCCCCTCAACCTCAACTCAGCCCACGCACACCCGAGTCGAGGAACCCCACCAGCTCCGCACTCACCCGCTCCGCCCGCTCCAGGTTGGGCAGGTGCCCCGCCCCCTCGACCACGACGAGCACCGCATGCGGGATCAGCTCACGCATGGCCTCGGCATCGGCGACGGGCGTATAGACGTCATCCGCACCGACCACGATCAGCGTGGGCACCCGGACCCCGGCGAGGGTGTCGCGATGATCGCGCCGCTCGGCCCGCCCCCGCAGCGCCGCCGCGGCACCCTCCGGATCGGTACCGCGCATCATCCCGAGGACATGCGCGGCAACATCCGGCAGCGCGACAACATTCCGGGGCGCAATCATCTTGTCGATCACCTCGTCCGCGTACCCGCCCATCCCCTCAGCGAGCAGCCGGTCCGCGAGGCCGTTGCGGAAGGCACGGCCCTCCTCGGTCTCGGCGACGGGCGAGGTGTCACAGAGCACGAGCCCCCGCACCCGCTCCGGATGCCGGTGCTGGAACTCCATCGTGATCTGCCCGCCCATGGAGACCCCACCGATCACCACCCGGTCCAGACCGAGCCGGTCGAGCAACCCCGCGATGTCATCGGCGAAGTCCCCGAGCAGCACCTTCCCCCGCACGACCTCGCTCTCCCCGTACCCCCGCAGATCGGGCACGATCACCCGGTACCCGGCCGCGGCGAGCACCTCGGCCTGCGGCGCCCACAGCGTCCGGTCGAACGGATGCCCATGGACCAGAACGACGGGCACCCCCGCCTCAGGCCCATGGTCGTCATACTGAAGCGTGACCCCGCTCACGACCACCGTGCCGTTCACCATCAAGTCCTCCACCCCACCCGGAAACGACGAAATCCCGCCCGATCAGAATGATCGGACGGGATCTCTTGTGCAGTGGACCTGAGGGGATTTGAACCCCTGGCCCCCTCGATGCGAACGAGGTGCGCTACCGGACTGCGCCACAGGCCCTTGCAACGAGTGAAACTCTAGCATCCCCATCCGGGTGCTTGGAAATCCGTTCCTGGCTGGTCAGGACGGCGGACCTCACGACGTCTCACACGCCGCTCACCGGTCGCTCATCCGCTCGCTCATTCGTTGGCCGCACGCGGCCGGTCACCGTCGGCGTACTGGTCGAACAGCGGGGTGCGGCCCCGCTCGCGGGCCCGCCGCGCGGAGGCGGCCCGCCGCGCATCACTGCGCCCACCACTCGCACCGTCGGCACTGTCCGCATCACCCCCCTCAGCGCTTCCAGCACTCCCAGCACCTCCAGCGCCTCCGGCCTCCCCGGCCTTCCGCTGCTCGGCAGCGGAAGCCGCGGCAGCAGCATCGGCCGCCGCCGTCGGCTCCACCGTGCTGGACCGCGCCGAACTCCACGCATCGGGAGCACCGAGGTCCACCGACCCGGTGGCACGCGGGGCGACCGGAGCGGTCACATACGTCGGCAGCGGCACGGGCACCGGGTCCCAGCTGTCACCGCGCCCCGGACCGCGCTGCCGCTCGCGCTGCTGGTCGACCCACTCCGCGTGGTCGGTCTGCTCGACGAGGGCGCGGCGGTCGGCGGCGAGCGCGGAGAGCCCGGTCTCCGTCTCGGGCGCCGGTCCCTCCTCCGCCTCGTCGGCCGCGACCGGCTCCGTCGTCGACACCCGCCTGCGCGGCTGCCGTTCGCGCTCCCGCAGCCGCTGCGCCGCGACCTCGGCCCGGCGCCGGTCCATCGTGTACGTGAAGCGACGCCGCTCCTGCCCGCGCAGATACACGATGTACGCGCTCAGCAGGAGAGCGGGCGCGGCAGGCGCCCAGAGGAACGCGAGCCCGCCGACCGCGGCGACGATCGCGCCCAGCGTGAAGGCGAGGAACAGCATCACTGTCGTGCGCCGACGGCGCGCGAGCACCTTCGAGCGCCGGGCGCGCGCGGCGGCCTCCGCCGGACTGACGCGTCTGCCGGACACCGACTGCCCCTGCTGCCCGTGCTGTGCCTGCTGCCCTTGCTGTCCCTGTTGCCCGTGCCGCTCCGGGGACTTGGGCCTGACCCGCTCCTCGGCGGGCGGCTCGGCGCGCTCCTCGTGCGGCACTTCGGCCCGCACGTCGGCCCGCGCTTCGGGACGCGCTTCCTGCCGGGACGGAGGCGCGGCAAAGGACCGGACGTCCACCGAACCGGTGGCGCCGTCCGGGTCGCCGCGCGACTCCCCCTCTTCAGGCGAGCGCGCTTGCAGGTCCTTGGCGTATCGGCGCTCCATCCCCGCCCGTCCGGACAGCAGCCGGATGGCGGTGCTGAAGCGTTCCGTCGGACGGGCTTCATTGAGCTCGTCCTGCCTACGGAGCCACATCGGCACCAAGTAGGCGGCCCAGGCCCCGACGATGACTGCGTAGATGAGGCCGCTGCTGCTCACGCCTCACACGGTAGAGGGGTTTGCGTGAGGCCATCTGCCAATTGGGCCGGTGTGTCGCACGATCTGGCTGATATCTCGAACTTTTTTTGTGACTGATGCGATCAACAGGCCGCCGAGACGGCGAATTTAATGGCTCAGGCAGCTTCGAGACGGTCGTTCAGCGATCAATTTCGAACACTTATTTTATTTAGGCCGGGACGAGTACCGGTCTAGGCCGTCTTTCGGGGTCGTGCCTGGTGCCAGCGGCGCAGCAGCCCTTCCGGCACCTCTTCCGCGGTGAGCGCGAACACGAGATGGTCGCGCCAGGCTCCGTCGATGTGGAGATAGCGTGGACGCAGTCCTTCTTCGCGGAATCCGAGTTTCTCGACGACCCGGCGGCTCGGCCCGTTCTCCGGCCGAATGCAGACTTCGATGCGGTGCAGACCCACGGTCCTGAAGCAGTGGTCGACCGCGAGCGCCACCGCTGTGGGCATCACTCCGCGCCCCGCCACCGACTCGTCGACCCAGTAGCCGACGTGGCCCGAGCACATCGAGCCCCAGGTGATCCCGGCGACCGTCAACTGCCCGACCAGGCGGCCCTGGTACTCGATGACGAAGGGCAGCATGCGCCCCGCGTTGGCCTCCGCGCGCAGGTGGCGGACCATCTGACGGTACGTCGGGCGGTGGGCGACGGGGCCGCTGGGCGTGGGCGGCGGGATGGTCGCCTCCCAGGGGCGCAGCCAGTCCCTGTTGCGCCGGTTGACCTCACGCCAGGCCCGCTGGTCGCGCATCTTTATGGGGCGGAGGGCGATGTCGCCGTCCCGCAGCTCGACGGGCCAGGAGGGCGTGTTCAGCTCGCACCCCCGGCGGGCCCGTCCGGCCGGGGGTGGTCGCCGCCCCGCAGCTGGTCGACGGCGTGCGTCAACAGGGGCTCCAGGACGGCGAGGCCGTCCCGTACGCCACCGGTCGAGCCCGGCAGGTTGACGATCAGGGTGCGGCCCGCGACTCCGGCGAGGCCGCGCGAGAGCACCGCCGTCGGGACCTTCTCGCGGCCGTACGCACGGATCGCCTCGGGGATGCCGGGGACCTCGTGGTCGATGACGCGGCGCGTGGCCTCCGGTGTCTTGTCGGTGGGTGAGACGCCGGTGCCGCCGGTGGTCAGGATGACGTCGTACGCGGCCTCGGCGCCCGCGCGCAGGGCCTGCTCCACCGGGTCGCCGTCCGGGACGACTTGGGGCCCCTCGACCTCGAAGCCGAGCTTCCTGAGGCCCTCGGCGATGATCGGGCCGCCCTTGTCCTCGTAGACCCCGGCCGCCGCGCGGTTCGAGGCCGTCACGACGAGGGCGCGGTAGGGCGCGCTCATGCGCCGGTTCCTTCGCGGCTCCACGTACCGGACTTGCCGCCGGTCTTCTCCTCCACCCGTACGTCGGTGATGACGGCGCCCTTGTCGACGGCCTTCACCATGTCGATGACGGTGAGGGCCGCGACGCTCACCGCGGTGAGGGCCTCCATCTCGACGCCCGTGCGGTCCGTCGTCTTCACCGTGGCGAGGATCTCCACGGCGTCGTCCGCCACGGAGAGGTCGAGCTTCACTCCGGAGACCGCCAGCGGGTGGCAGAGCGGGATCAGGTCGGGGGTGCGCTTGGCGCCCATGATGCCCGCGATCCGCGCGGTGGCCAGGGCGTCGCCCTTGGGGACTCCCTCGCCGCGCAGCAGCTCGATCACACGGGGGGAGACGAGGACGCGGCCGCTGGCGCGGGCGGTGCGCGCGGTCACGTCCTTCTCGGAGACGTCGACCATGCGGGCGGCGCCCGCTTCGTCGATGTGCGTCAGTCGCTGCTGCTCAGGGGGTCCGGGGGTCTCCCCCCGGGAAATGGCGGTCATGTGCTGTGGCGCTCCCGGTCCGGGCCCCTGGTGGCGCGGCACGCGGGGCCTGTTGTGCGCGACACGGTACCGCGCGGGAGGGGGCGTCAGCCGAGCAGCACCACTTCGACGTCCGCTCCCGGCTCCACCGACGTGGTGTCCTCGGGGACGACGATCAGCGCGTCCGCGTGCGCGAGGGCGGCGATGAGGTGCGATCCGGAGCCGCCGACGGGGGCGACGGTGCCCGCCTCCGCGTCGTACCGGCCGCGCAGGAACTGGCGCTTTCCGGAGGGGGAGGTGAGCGCCTTGTCGGTCGTCAGGGCCGCGCGGACGGTGGGGCGGTGGACCTCGGGCAGGCCCATCAGGGTGCGCACGGCGGGCCGGACGAAGATCTCGAAGGAGACGTACGAGGAGACGGGGTTGCCCGGCAGGGCGAGCAGCGGGGTGTGGTCGGGGCCGATGGAGCCGAAGCCCTGCGGCTTGCCCGGCTGCATGGCGAGCTTGCGGAACTCGACGCCGCTGCCCGCGCCGATGCCCTCCTCGTCGTCCGGGTCGCCGATGGCGGTGAGGGCCTCCTTCACCACGTCGTACGCGCCGACGCTGACGCCGCCCGTGGTGACGATGAGGTCGGCGCGGATCAGCTGGTCCTCGATGGTGGCGCGCAGCGTCTCGGCGTCGTCGGCCACCGCGCCCACGCGGTAGGCGATCGCTCCCGCGTCGCGGGCAGCGGCGGTGAGGGCGAAGCTGTTCGAGTCGTAGATCTGGCCGTCCGCCAACTCCTCGCCGGGCTGGACCAGTTCGGAACCCGTGGAGAGCACCACCACGCGCGGGCGTGGGCGCACCTTCACGGTGCCGCGGCCGATCGCGGCGAGGAGGGCGACCTGCGGCGCCCCGAGCACCGTGCCCGCCGACAGGGCGCGGTCGCCCGCCTGGACGTCGCTGCCCCGCGCGCGGACATGGGCGCGGGCCTGTGCCGGGCGGTGCACGCGGACCTCGCCGGAGGCGCCCTCGGGGGCGGCGCTGTGGGCGCGCATCCCGGAGGCGGGGCCCTCGCCCAGGCCGCCGTCGGTCCACTCCACGGGGACGACGGCCTCGGCGCCGGGCGGCAGCGGGGCGCCGGTCATGATCCGGGCGGCCTGGCCCGGGCCGACCGTGGGCTGCTCGCCCTGGCCCGCGGCCACGTCACCGATGACGGTCAGGACGGCGGGGAACTCCTCGCTCGCGCCCGCGACATCGGCGACCCGCACCGCGTACCCGTCCATGGAGCTGTTATCGAAGGGGGGCAGCGAGACCGGCACCGTGACGTCCTCGACGAGGACGCAGCCCTGAGCGTCGAGGAGTTGCAGCTCGATGGGCTCGAGCGGGCGGACGGTCGCGAGGATGTCGTCCAAGTGCTCGTCCACCGACCAGAGGTGGTGCTGACCGGTGTGGTGCGGGGTCGCGCTGCTCAAGGTGCTACATCTCCTCGGTGACGTAACTGCGAAGCCAGGTCCGGAAGTCGGGGCCCAGGTCTTCACGTTCGCACGCGAGTCTGACAATGGCACGCAGATAGTCGCCCCGGTCACCGGTGTCATAGCGGCGGCCCTTGAAGACGACGCCGTGCACCGGGCCACCGACCTTCTCGTCGGCCGCGAGCTGCTGGAGGGCGTCCGTGAGCTGGATCTCGCCGCCGCGGCCCGGCTCGGTCTTGCGCAGTATGTCGAAGACGTGCGGGTCCAGGACATAGCGGCCGATGATCGCGTAGTTGCTGGGCGCGTCCGCCGCGTCCGGCTTCTCGACCAGGTCGGTCACCTTCACGACGTCACCGTCGGCCGTGGGCTCCACGGCCGCGCAGCCGTAGAGGTGGATCTGCTCGGGCTCGACCTCCATGAGCGCGATGACGCTGCCGCCGTGCCGCTCCTGGACCTCGACCATGCGCGCGAGCAGCGGGTCGCGGGGGTCGATCAGATCGTCGCCGAGGAGGACGGCGAACGGCTCGTGGCCGACGTGCGGGGCCGCGCACAGGACGGCGTGCCCGAGGCCCCTGGGGTCGCCCTGGCGGACGTAGTGCATGGTCGCCAGGTCGCTGGACTCCTGGACCTTGGCGAGGCGGGCCTCGTCGCCCTTCTTCAGGAGGGCCGACTCCAGCTCGTAGTTGCGGTCGAAGTGGTCCTCCAGGGGGCGCTTGTTGCGGCCCGTGATCATGAGGACGTCATCGAGGCCCGCGCCGACGGCCTCCTCGACCACGTACTGGATCGCCGGCTTGTCGACGACCGGCAGCATCTCCTTCGGAGTGGCCTTGGTGGCGGGCAGGAAACGCGTGCCGAGACCGGCTGCCGGAATGACAGCCTTGGTGATCCGTGGGGGGCGAGACTCAGTCATGCCGTAACCATAACCGGTGCCTATGTGCGGAATCTGTGGCTCCGGAACATTGGCTCTGGTATGGGCCAACTAGGAAGGGTTTGTGAGTTCGCTATGGATCACACAGGGGGCGACATGACGGATCAGGCCGCGTCCGGCAAGGCAACCAAGAGGACATTGCGCGCGGAAGTCCTCGCGGTAAGACGCCGGTTGACTGAGGATGACGCACAGAAGGCCGCCGCGGTTCTCGCCGAACGGGCTCTGGAGCTACCGGAGCTGGCCGGAGCGGGCACCGTCGCCGCGTATGTCTCGGTGGGCGGCGAGCCCGGCACCCGCGCCCTCCTGGACGCCCTCCACGCGCGCGGGACGCGGGTCCTGCTGCCCGTGCTGCTCCCGGACAACGATCTGGACTGGGGGACGTACGGCGGCGAGGGCTCACTCGTGCGCGTACAACATGCCAGAAAAATGGCACTGTTGGAGCCCTCGGGGTCGCCCCTGGGGCCGGACGCCGTCCTGGAGGCGGACGTCGTGCTGCTGCCGGGGCTCGCGGTGGACGGGCGCGGGATGCGGCTCGGACGCGGCGGGGGCTCGTACGACCGGGTGCTCGCACGGCTGGAGCGCGAGGGCGTCGATCCCGCGCTCGTCGTGCTTCTTTACGACTCCGAAGTGGTCGCCCACGTCCCCGCGGAGGCGCACGACCGGCCGGTGCGCGCCGTGGTGACGCCCGCAGGGGTACGGCACTTCGGCTGAGCCCCGGCTCTCACGCGAACTGGCCCTCCACGCGCGCGTGGAGGGCCAGTTGAACAATCACCGGACGGCTAGCTGTCGGGCGTGAGCACCAACGTGTCGCTCGTGCTGTTGTCGACGGCGTCCTTCGAGTAGGCCCACGGCAGGAGTTCACCCTTGGCCCACTTGCCCGTCTGGTCGGTGTAGTGCGCGCTGTACGCGTGCCCGGAGGCGCCGGTGAGGTTGATCCACTTGGACTTGTCGAGGTCCTCCAGGTTCACCACCATCCGCATCGACGGCACCCACTGCACTCCGTAGCCGCCCGCCGCGTTCCAGCCGGTGGCGTTGACCGCCGCCTCACCGCCACCGAGGTTCCAGGGGCCGCGGTTGAGGATGAACTGGAGCCAGCCGGGGCCCTCGGTGCCGAGCGTCTGGTTCTTCAGCGTGAGGCGGTGCAGACGGCCCCAGCTCCACGTGTCGGCGTCCTTGCCCAGCTTGGCCGTCAGGTCCCAGCGGGCGTCCGCCATGGCCCGCTTGAGCAGCTGGTCGCGGGTCTTGGTCTCACCGTCGAGGCGGGTCTTGGGCGACTTCCACCAGTCGTTCTTCTCGTCCTTGAGGATCTTGCGGATGACCTCGAAGTAGCGGTCGCCGCCGTCCGGCTGGGCCGAGTCGGCGTCGCGCTCGCCGCACTCGCGCACCTTGCGGTCCTCGTCCGCCGGGCCGGTGTTGCCGGCCGGTTCGACGTTCAGGCACTGCCCCTTGACGCGCAGCTCCTTGGGGAGCTTGTTGCCGATGGCGAGCTTCAGGAGGCTGCGCCAGACCGCGTTGAAGTACGCGGCGGCCGCCGAGTCGGCGTCCTGGGTGTAGTCCCAGCCCTCCAGGAGCTTCTGCGCCTCACGGACGTACTTGTCGTCCGAGACGTCGATCTTGAGCAGGTAGGGCGTGAGCAGCTTGGCGATCTCGCTGCTGTTGTCCATCTGCATGAGGCGCATGTCCTCGGTGGAGATCTTGCCGCCGTTCTTGATCTTCGACTTGATGAGGTCGTCGATGCGCTGGCTGCGCGCTCCGTAGCCCCAGTCCGAGGTGAGCTTGTACGGGTACTTGTCCGGGTCGACCACGGCCTGGTTGGCGGTCACGATGTAGCCGCGCTTCGGGTTGTACTCGTACGGCAGCGCGCCCTGCGGGATGTACTTGGTCCACTTGTAGGCGGAGTCCCAGCCGGGCGCGGGGAGCGCGCCGTCGCCCTTGCCGCGGACCGGGATCTTGCCGGGCGCCTGGTAGCCGATGTTGCCCTTGGTGTCGGCGTAGATGAGGTTCTGCGAGGGCACCTCGAAGGAGGCGGCCGCCTTGCGGAACTCCTGCCAGTCCTTGGCCTTGTTCAGCTCGAAGACGGCGTCCATGGAGCGGCCCGGGGAGAGCGCGGTCCAGCGCAGCGCGACTCCGTAGCCGTCGCCCCGGTCGGGGGCCGCGGTGTCGACGGTGGCCTTCTTGCCGACCTTGACCAGCTCGTCGTCGCGGTCGGACACCAGGGGGCCGTTGTTGGTCTCGCGGACGGTGATCTTCTTGGGACTGCCGCCGGCGACCTTGATGGTCTCCTCGCGGGTCTTGAAGGGCAGCGTCTTGTTGTCGTACTGGTAGCCGTCCCCGCTGAACTTCTCCAGGTAGAGGTCGGTCACGTCCGCGCCGAGGTTGGTCATCCCCCAGGCGATGTCCTTGTTGTGGCCGATGACCACGCCCGGCATCCCGGAGAACGTGTACCCGGAGACGTCGTACTGGCAGTTCGAGGAGACCGAGCGGCAGTGCAGGCCCATTTGGTACCAGACGGACGGCAGCTGGGGCGCCAGGTGCGGGTCGTTGGCGAGCAGCGGCTTGCCGGTGATGGTGTGGTCCCCGGAGACCACCCAGGAGTTGGAGCCGATGCCGTTGCCGTTCGGGCCGAGGCCCGCGGAGGGGACCCGCTCCAGGATCTTGGAGAGGCCCGAGAGCTGCGACTGGAGGCCGCTGGGCGCCTGGGTGTTCCCCGCGAGCCCGGTGCCCGCCGCACCGCCCGTGGAGGCGCCCTGGGTGCCCGTGGCCTTGTCGTCGTAGGAGTTTGTGGCGCTGTTGTAGGCGCCCTCCTGGACGATCGGCTTGTTCCGCTTGTACGGGTACTTCGGGTACAGGTCGTCGATCTGCTTCGGGCCGAGGCGGCTCGTCATCAGAGAACGGTCGATCTCGTCCTGCATGTTGCCGCGCAGGTCCCAGGCCATGGCCTTGAGCCAGGCCACGGAGTCGACGGGCGTCCACTTCTGCGGCGCGTAGTCGTTCTCGAAGCTCAGCGCCGCGTACTCGACGGAGAGCTCCTTGCCGCTCTTGCCGTTCAGGTAGGCGTTGACTCCCTTGGAGTACGCCTGGAGGTACTTCTTGGTCTCCGGCGAGAGCTTGGAGTCGTACTCCTCCTGCGCCACCCGGTGCCAGCCGAGGGTGCGCAGGAACTCATCGGTCTTGACCTGGCTCTTGCCGAACATCTCGGAGAGCCGCCCGGAGGTCATATGACGGCGTACGTCCATCTCCCAGAAGCGGTCCTGCGCCTGGACGTAACCCTGCGCCATGAAGAGGTCGGCGTCGGAGTTGGCGTAGATCTGCGGGATGCCGTTGCCGTCGCGCTTGACGTCGACGGGACCGGCGAGGCCCTCGAGCTTGATCGTGCCCTTCGTCTGCGGGAAGGAGGCACGCACCGTGCTGATGCTCCAGTACGCGCCGAAGCCGATGCCCCCCACGATGGCCAGGACCAGGACGATCACGATGAGTCGGGCTCGGCGCCCCTTCTTCTTGCCCGACTTATGGCCGGAAGAGGCGTTGGTGTTGGAGGGCATCGCTGTCCTTGCTGTCCTTCGCGAGCGGCAGGGCGGGCTGTGCTGTCGGCTGGGCGGCTCTGGGAGCGCTGGAGCAACTGTAGGCGCAGGGCAGTGCGCGCCCGGACGCGGAGTCAGGAACCGGCAACGGATGCACGTTCGAAGATGTGGGGGGCGGCGTCAAGGAAACGTAAACGATTAGGTAAGGTAACGAAGTACCTGGCTCGTGACGGAGGAAGGAACGGCCCCTGACTGTCCACCACCTCAACCAGCTCCTGCTCGTCTGCTCGCTCGTGCTGCTCATCGCGGTCGCCGCGGTACGCGTCTCGTCGCGCAGCGGGCTGCCGAGCCTGCTGCTGTACCTGGGCATCGGCATCGCGATAGGCCAGGACGGCGTCGGCAACGTCACGTTCAACAACGCCGAACTGACGCAGGTCATCGGCTACGCGGCACTCGTCGTGATCCTGGCCGAGGGCGGCCTCGGCACCAAGTGGAAAGAGATCAAGCCCGCGTTGCCCGCGGCTGCGGTGCTCTCCCTCGCAGGCGTCGCGATCAGCGTCGGCGTCACGGCGGCGGGCGCGCACTACCTGGTCGGGCTCGAGTGGCGCCAGGCACTCATCATCGGCGCCGTCGTCTCCTCGACCGACGCGGCGGCGGTCTTCTCCGTGCTGCGCAAGGTGCCGCTCCCCTCCCGCGTGACCGGCGTCCTGGAGGCGGAGTCGGGGTTCAACGACGCCCCCGTCGTGATCCTGGTGGTGGCGTTCTCCACGGCCGGACCGGTGGACCACTGGTACGTGCTCATCGGCGAGATCGCCCTGGAGCTGGCCATCGGTGCGGCGATCGGCCTCGCGGTCGGCTGGCTCGGCGCCTACGGCCTGCGGCACGTGGCGCTGCCCGCCTCCGGCCTCTACCCGATCGCGGTCATGGCCATCGCGGTCACCGCGTACGCCGCCGGCGCCATGGCGCACGGCAGTGGCTTCCTCGCCGTCTACCTGGCGTCGATGGTGCTCGGCAACGCCAAGCTGCCGCACTGGCCCGCGACCCGGGGCTTCGCGGAGGGGCTCGGCTGGATCGCGCAGATCGGCATGTTCGTGCTGCTCGGCCTGCTGGTCACCCCGCACGACCTGCTCGACGACACCTGGCCCGCCCTCGTCATCGGCCTGGTCCTGACGGTGGTGGCGCGGCCGCTCGAAGTCTTCATCAGCCTGCTGCCGTTCCGGCTGCCCTGGCAGGAGAAGGCCCTGATGTCCTGGGCCGGCCTGCGCGGCGCCGTGCCCATCATCCTGGCCACCATCCCGATGGTGAACGGCGTCGAGGACAGCACCAAGATCTTCAACATCGTCTTCGTCCTCGTGGTCGTCTACACCCTCATCCAGGGGCCCACACTGCCCTGGCTGGCCCGCAAGCTGGAGCTCGGCAACGGCACGGAGACCGCCGACCTGGGCATCGAATCGGCGCCCCTGGAGAGGCTGCGCGGGCACCTCCTGTCCGTGTCGATCCCCAAGGGTTCGCGGATGCATGGTGTCGAGGTCGGCGAGCTGCGGCTGCCCAAGGGCGCCGCCGTCACCCTCGTCGTCCGCGACGAGACGTCCTTCGTGCCGTCCCCGACGACGGTCCTGCGGCGCGGGGACGAGCTCCTCGTGGTGGCGACCGACCCCGTGCGGGACGCCACCGAGCAGCGGCTGCGCGCGGTCACCCGGGGCGGCAAGCTGGCCGGCTGGCTGGGGGCGGGGAACGGGCCGCGCGGCGGGAACCAGGGGGCGGGGACCAGCAGGTCTCCTGGCGCGAAGTAGCGGTTACCAGGAGTTCAATCCCAGGCGACGTGCGCTCCATTTCTCGCAATCGCAGGCCCGACGGGGCCGCTCCCTGTACGATGAAGGCACCCAGATCGAACCAACTCTGCCTGAAGCAGAGCTGGCGCGACCGTATGGCGGCCGCGGTGCCCTCGCAGTGGGCGGCCCGGTATCTACCGCAGTTCCGCGCAAGAGGACAGCTCTCGGCGCCCCCGCACAGGCGCGCTACCAGGCGGCAGAAAGGCACGGGCCGTGGCATCCACGGTCACCTCGAAGTCGTCCCGCCCGGGGTACGGGCAGCTGCTGCGCACCCGCGGCGCCTGGACGTTCCTGCTCCCCGGCTTCGCCGCACGTCAGCCGTTCGCGATGCTGACGATCTCCATCGTGCTGCTGGTGCAGCACACCACCGGCTCCTACGGGATCGCGGGCGCCGTCTCCGCCGTCACCGGCGTCTCGATGGCGCTGTTCGCACCCTTCAGCGGCAAGTTCGCCGACCGGTTCGGGCAGCGCGCCGTGCTGCTGCCCGGCGTCCTCATCCACTCCGTGTCCGTGCTCGCCATGACGCTCCTGGCGCTCTCCCACGCCCCCTTGTGGGTGCTCTTCGCGGCCGCCGTGCCCGCCGGTGCCTCGACCCCGCAGATCGGCCCCATGGTGCGGGCCCGCTGGAGCGTCAAGCTGCACGGCACTCCCCTGGCCCAGACCGCGGTCGCCTTCGAGTCGGTCACCGACGAGCTGACCTTCGTCCTCGGCCCGCTCTTCGCGACGGCGCTGTGCACCGGCCTCCACCCCTCGGCCGGGCTCTTCACCGAGGCCGCGCTGACCCTGGTGGGCGGCCTGCTGTTCGCGGCGCAGAAGGGCTCTCAGCCGGTGCCCTCGCGGTCGGCGGCGGCCGCATCCGACGAGCACGCGCGCGTGGAGCACGTCTCGGCGCTGCGGATCCCCGGAGTGCGCGTCCTGATCGTGACGTTCCTCGGGATCGGCGCCGTCTTCGGCGGCATGCAGGTCTCGCTCGCGGCCCTCACGGAGTCGATGGGCAAGCCCGGCCTGAACGGCGTTCTGTACGGCATCTTCGCGGCGGGCAACATGCTCTCCGGAGTCGTGTGCGGCGCCGTCGCCTGGAAGGTCGCCCCGCAGCGGCGCCTCGTCGTCGGGTACGCGGCGCTGACCGTGATGGCGTCCGGCCTGTGGGCCGCGCACTCCTTGGTGCTGCTCGCCGGGCTCGGCCTCCTTGTGGGCGTCTGCATCGCGCCCGCGCTGATCACCGGCTACACCCTGGTCGACAGCCTGGTCCCGCCGACCGGCCGCACCGAAGCCTTCACCTGGCTCACCGGAGCGGTCGCGCTCGGGCAGGCGGCCGGGGTCACGGTCGCCGGTCAGCTGGAGGACGGCTTCTGGGACGGCGCCGGATTCCTGGTGCCGCTCGGCGGTACGGCCCTGGCGTTCGTCGTGCTCGTCTCGCTGCGTTCGCGGCTCGTGCCGCGGCCCGCGGGGCGCACGGTGGCGCGTGGCGTGGGTCACCGAGTTCCGGTCACGGTGGACTGATCTCGCGGAATACGTCACTATGGACCGTCGTTAGCACTCATCGAGTGAGAGTGCCAGGAGGAAGCAAGTGCCGACGTACCAGTACCAGTGCACCGAGTGCGGCGAGGGCCTCGAGGCGGTGCAGAAGTTCACCGATGACGCCCTGACCGTGTGCCCGAACTGCAACGGACGCCTCAAGAAGGTGTTCTCGGCCGTCGGCATCGTCTTCAAGGGCTCCGGCTTCTACCGCAACGACAGCCGTGGCTCGTCGTCGAGCAGCTCGCCTGCCTCGTCGTCGTCCGCCACGTCCACGTCGTCCTCCTCGTCGGACAAGAAGGCTTCGTCCTCGGACTCGAAGTCCTCCTCCTCGTCGTCGGGCTCCTCCGGCTCGTCGTCCAGCTCCTCCAGCACGTCCGCCGCGTAGGCGCAGCGCACTCGCTTCTTCCGAGGACCCCGCCGTCACGAGACGGCGGGGTCCTCGGCGTTCCGGCGCCCTGGTGCCGCCCGGCTACTGTGCTCGGCATGACTGACATGGCGAACGCGGCGCAGGCGGAGATCGGTGTCATCGGCGGCTCGGGCTTCTACTCGTTCCTGGAGGACGTGACCGAGATACAGGTGGACACCCCCTACGGAGCACCCAGCGACTCCCTCTTCCTCGGCGAGGTCGCGGGCCGGCGGGTCGCCTTCCTGCCCCGGCACGGTCGCGGCCACCATCTGCCGCCCCATCGCATCAACTACCGCGCGAACCTGTGGGCGTTGCGCTCCGTGGGAGTGCGCCAGGTGCTCGGCCCGTGCGCGGTGGGCGGGCTGCGCGCCGAGTACGGACCGGGCACGCTGCTGGTGCCCGACCAGCTCGTGGACCGCACCAAGTCCCGTGCGCAGACGTACTTCGACGGGGTGCCGCTCGTGGACGGGACCGAGCCGAACGTGGTGCATGTGTCGCTGGCCGACCCGTACTGCCCCGTCGGGCGGGGGGCCGCGCTGAAGGCGGCGCGCGGGCGGGACTGGGAGCCGGTGGACGGCGGGACGCTCGTGGTGATCGAGGGGCCGCGGTTCTCGACCCGGGCCGAGTCGCGCTGGCATGCCGCGCAGGGCTGGTCGGTGGTCGGCATGACGGGCCACCCCGAGGCGATCCTGGCCCGTGAACTCGAGCTCTGCTACACGTCGTTGACGCTGGTCACGGACCTGGACGCGGGGGCGGAGACCGGCGAGGGAGTCTCGCACGACGAGGTGCTGCGGGTGTTCTCGGCGAATGTGGACCGGCTGCGGGGCGTGCTGTTCGACGCGGTGGGCGCGCTGCCGACGGGTGAGCGGGACTGTCTGTGCGCACAGGCGCTGGGTGGGATGGATCCGGGGATTCGGCTGCCGTGACTTCTCCCTCGAATTGCCCCTTCGGGTGAGGGAGTTGTCCACAACCGGCGAGTAGCGCACGGGGCTCAGCGGGATGTGGCGCGGGCCTGCATCGTGAGATCGAAATCCGAGCTCCTCACGGCAGGCGGTGGTCGCCATGGCCCAGTTCTCTCACCGGTCCTCTTCCCCCACCCAAGTCCCTTTCCCCGCGCGTCCGTACCCGGGTGACGCGCCACAGGTCGGGCAGGTGCCGCTGTTCCCGCCCCTGCGGGTGCGCGGGGACCGGCTGCGGCTGCGCCGACTGCTGCGCCAGCGGCGGCGGGTCATCGCCGTGGGCCTCGCCATGACCGCCGCCGCGCTCGCGGCCACGGGCCCGCCGGACGCCGGGCGGGCCCGGGCGCAGAGCGGGCGGCCGGACGACGGGCGGGGCGTGGCCGTCGCACCCGCGCGAGAGCAGTCGGCGGCCGAGGCGAGGGTGACGGCCCCAGTGCGCATCGCGGACGCCGGGGCGGCACGGCTCCTGCGGCCCGGCGACCGGGTCGACGTCATCGCCGGGGACAGTGGTGGAGGCGGGGCGCCACGCGTCGTGGCGGCGGGCGCCCGAGTGTCCGAGGTGCCCGAGTCGCGGGAAAGCGCGGGCGAGGGCGGGGCGTTGGTGGTCCTCTCGGTGCCGCGCTCGACGGCGACGCGGCTTGCCGGAGCCGGGGCCACGTCACGGCTGGCGGTGACGCTGTGCTGAGCCACACCGCGGGAGGCTTCCCGAGCGCCCGGCCTGACGCGCTGTCAAGTCCCTCGTTCGTGTTGCCCAATTGGACAGGGCTGCCACGGCCTGCCGTAGGTTGCCATGCTGGTCGCTCCATGCGCACCGGCGTCAACCGCACATGCAACGAAAGGTCTCGTGGTGAGCGAGAAGAAGGAACCGGGCGTCTGGGAGGGCTTCAAAGCCTTCTTGATGCGCGGCAACGTCATCGACCTGGCGGTCGCGGTGGTCATCGGCGCGGCCTTCACGAACATCGTGAACTCCGTGGTGAAGGGCGTCATCAACCCGCTCGTCGGCGCCTTCGGCACGAAGGATCTCGACCACTACAGCTCGTGCCTGAAAGCGCCGTGCGACGTGGCGAAGGACGGGACGGTCAACAGCGGGATCCCGATCATGTGGGGCTCCGTGCTCAGCGCGGTCCTCAGCTTCCTGATCACCGCGGCCGTCGTCTACTTCCTGATGGTGCTGCCGATGGCCAAGTACCTGGCGCGGCAGGCCGCGCAGAAGGCCGCGAAGGAGGGCACGCAGGAGATTCTGGAGGTGACCGAGCTGGAGGTCCTCAAGGAGATCCGCGACGCGGTGGTGGCGCAGCGCGGCTCGGGCGGGAACAGCCCGGGCAGCGGGACCGGCAGCGGGAGCTAGCGCAGCCTCACAGGTGGTGGGGCGGCTTCTCGTCGAGGAAGCGGGCCAGGTCGGCGGCGCTGTCGCCGCTGCTGGAAGGCCGCTCGCCCCACCCCTGGTCCGTATCGTCCGAGGACTGCTGGGACAGCGGGTCGTCGAAGACCAGGCCGTTCTTCGGCTTCTTCGGCGCCGTGTTCTGCGGCTTCTTCGACGACGCGTCCTTCGGATCGCGCGGTTCGGGGGCGGGGGCGGTGCTCATGCCTCCAGGGTACGACCGTGGGGTGCTCCCCCGCCCCGGGTCAGCTCGGGGCCTCGGCGCCCGGGCGGGCGTAGAACCACCAGCAGACGGCCAGGCACGTGACGTAGAAGCCGATGAACAGCCAGAGCGAACTGGTCACGGCGAAGTTCGCGAACATCGCTGGGATGAAGAAGAAGCCGTACGCGGCGATCGCGGCGGAGAAGCCGGTGACGGCGCCCGCCTCCATCTCGGCCTGCTTCAGCGCGGCCTGCTCCGCCTCCGCGCCCTTGCCCTCAGCCTGCTTCAGGTGGTGGTCCCGGAAGATCACGGGGATCTGCCGGAAGGTCGAGCCGTTGCCGATGCCGGAGAAAGCGAAGGCGCACAGGAAGCCGACGTAGAAGGCCCAGAAGTTGCCCTGGTTGCCGCCGGACGGCAGGGCGTTGATCACCACGATCAGCGAGGCCGCCATGCCGACGAAGGCGACCATCGTCACCCTGGCCCCGCCGATCTTGTCCGAGAGCCAGCCGCCCGCCCAGCGGGTGATCGCGCCGACGAAGGGGCCGATCCAGGCGTAGGTGGTGGCCTGGTAGCCCTGTGCGGCGAAGTTGTTCTTGATCAGCAGCGGCAGGCCCGCGGCGAAGCCGATGAAGGAGCCGAAGGTGCCGACGTAGAGCCAGGTCATCAGCCAGTTGTGCTTGCGCTTGAAGATGATCTTCTGCTGGCTGAAGGGGGCCGCGGCGACCTTGAGGTCGTTCATGAAGAACCAGGCGAGCAGCGCCATGATCACCAGGAGCGGTACCCAGAGGAAGGCGCCGTTCTGCAGCCAGACGTCCTTGTTCTTGACGGTGTCGCGCTGCGAGTCGCCGGCCGGGGCGCCGAGGACGGCCGCCGTGACGACCAGCGGGGCGACCAGCTGGACGACGGAGACGCCGAGGTTGCCGAGGCCGCCGTTGAGGCCGTTGGCGCTGCCCTTCTCCCGCTTGGGAAAGAAGAAGCCGATGTTCGCCATGGAGGAGGAGAAGTTGGCGCCGCCGATGCCGCAGACCGCGGCGATCAGCGCCAGCTCCCAGTACGGGGTTCCTGTGTCCTGCAGCGCGAAGCCCAGCCACAGCATCGGGGCGATCAGGATGATCGTGGAGAACGCGGTGAACTTCCGCTCGCCGAAGATAGGCCCGATGAAGGTGTAGAGGATCCGGAAGGTGCCGCCGGTGATGCCCGGGATCGCCGTCAGCCAGAACAGCTGCGACGTGGTGAGGCCGAAGCCGACGTCGTTGAGGCGGACGGCGGTGACCGACCAGACCTGCCAGACGACGAAGCCGAGCATCAGGGCCGGGATCGAGATCCACAGATTGCGGTTGGCGACCTTCTTGCCGGTCGTCCGCCAGAAGGAGTCGTCCTCGGGACGCCATTCCGCGATGGTGGATCCGGGACGGTAGGTGTCGCCCGTCCGCCTGTGGCTGGTGGGAGCACTCATGGGGCCACGGTAGGTAGGGCCTGCCGGGGCCGCCTGTCCGCTGGGCCATTCGGGTGGCCCGGGCCCTTGGAGCGGGCCCGGTGCTCAGACGGCCTTGAGGCCCTGGGCCTCGAAGATCTCCTTGGCTGCGGCCACCTGGTCCGGGGTGGGCGAGGGGGTGTCGTGCAGCGTGAAGTTCTTGCCGAGGGCCTGCCACTTGGCCTCGCCCAGCTTGTGGAAGGGCAGCACGTCGACGCGGGAGATGTTGCCGAGGGAGGCGGCGAAGCGGGCGACGCCCTCGATGTTCTCGGGGTCGTCGGTCAGGCCCGGGACGAGCACGAAGCGGACCCAGACGTCCTGGCCGAGGTCGGCGAGACGGCGGGCGAAGTCGAGGGTCGGCTGGAGCGGGCGCCCGGTGACCTTCTTGTAGGTGTCGGGGTCCCAGGACTTGATGTCGAGCAGCACCAGGTCGACGTCGCGCAGCAGCGCGTCCGTGGCGCGCGCGCCGAGGAAGCCGGAGGTGTCGAGGGCGGTGTGCAGGCCCAGCTCGTGCTTGAGGCGGTGCAGCAGTTCGCCGGTGAAGACGGGCTGCAGGAGGGGTTCGCCGCCGCTGACGGTGGCGCCGCCGCCCGCGGCCGAGATGAACTTCGTGTACTTGGCGGCCTCGGCGATCACGTCGTCCGCCGTGGTGCGCTTGCCGTCGCGCATCCGCCAGGTGTCGGGGTTGTGGCAGTACAGGCAGGTCAGCGGGCAGCCCGAGAGGAAGGTGACGAAGCGGGTGCCCGGTCCGTCGACGCCCGTGGACAGGTCCCAGGAGTGGATGGAGCCGGTGACCGGCCGGTGGGTGGCGGCGGCGGCCGGGGTGGCCGCGTCCTCCTCGCACCCGAGGGGACGGACGGGGATGTCGCTACCGAGAAGCACAGCCATGACGGAACTCCCGAAGTACTGCTGGCAGAAAGTGGAGTTCGCGGCCTCCGGGGCCGGGGTGAGGGCCCGGCCCCGGGGCCGCGAGTCTGGGGTGGCTCAGAGGGAGCCGTGGAAGGTGCGGTTGATGACGTCCAGCTGCTGGTCGCGGGTGAGCCGGATGAAGTTCACCGCGTAGCCGGAGACCCGGATGGTGAGCTGCGGGTAGTTCTCCGGGTGCTCCATGGCGTCCTCGAGCGTCGCCTTGTTGAGGACGTTGACGTTCATGTGGAAGCCGTCGCTGGCCATGAAGCCGTCCAGCACGCCGGAGAGGTTCTCGATGCGCTCCTCGGGAGTGCGGCCGAGGGC
Source organism: Streptomyces sp. NPDC059009 (assembly GCF_042740175.1). Lineage (NCBI taxonomy): Bacteria > Bacillati > Actinomycetota > Actinomycetes > Kitasatosporales > Streptomycetaceae > Streptomyces > Streptomyces sp. NPDC059009. The sequence continues at coordinate 19,281 of NZ_JBHYJB010000024.1, forward strand.
GTCCGGGGTGATGGTGTTGGTCAGCGAGATGCCGTCCTCGGCGTCGTCGTAGTTGAGCTTGGCGACCGACATCGCGGAGGCGATGTAGCCGTGCTCGTCACGGCCGTTCATCGGGTTGGCACCGGGGGCGAACGGCTCGCCGGCGCGGCGGCCGTCGGGGGTGTTGCCCGTCTTCTTGCCGTAGACGACGTTCGAGGTGATCGTCAGGACGGACTGGGTGTGCAGCGCGCCCCGGTAGGTCTCGTGCTGGCGGATCTTGCCCATGAAGTCCGAGACGATGCGCTGGGCGATCTCGTCGGCACGCTCGTCGTTGTTGCCGTAGGCGGGGTAGTCGCCCTCGATCTCGTAGTCGACGGCGAGGCCCGTCTCGTCGCGGATGACCTTGACCTTGGCGTGCTTGATGGCCGAGAGGGAGTCCGCGGCGACCGAGAGGCCGGCGATGCCGCACGCCATGGTGCGCAGGATGTCCTGGTCGTGCAGGGCCATCTCGATGCGCTCGTAGGCGTACTTGTCGTGCATGTAGTGGATGACGTTCAGCGCGTGCACGTACGTCTTGCCGAGCCAGCCGAGCATCGCGTCGTACTGCTGGGCGACGGTCTCGTAGTCGAGGTACTCGCCCTCGATGGGCTCGAAGCCCTTGACCACGAGCTTGCCGGACTTCTCGTCGCGGCCGCCGTTGATCGCGTACAGGAGGGCCTTGGCGACGTTCACGCGGGCGCCGAAGAACTGCATCTGCTTGCCCACGGCCATCGCGGAGACGCAGCAGGCGATCGCGGTGTCGTCACCGTACTTGGGGCGCATCAGCTCGTCGGACTCGAACTGGATGGCCGAGGTGTCGATGGCGACCTGGGAGGCGTACTCCTTGAAGCCCTGCGGGAGTTCCTGCGCCCAGAAGACCGTGAGGTTCGGCTCGGGGGCCGGGCCCAGGTTGTAGAGGGTCTGCAGCGCCCGGAAGGTGGTGCGCGAGACGAGCGGGCGGCCGTCCTCACCGATGCCGGCCATCGACCAGGTGACCCAGGTGGGGTCGCCGGAGTACAGCTCGTTGTACTCGGGAGTGCGCAGGAAGCGGACGATGCGGAGCTTGATGACGAAGTCGTCGATGAACTCCTGGGCCTCGGCCTCGGTGATGAGGCCGGCCTCGATGTCGCGCTGGAGGTAGATGTCGAGGAAGTTGTCGATGCGGCCGATCGACATGGCCGCGCCGTTCTGCTCCTTCACCGCGGCGAGGTAGGCGAAGTACAGCCACTGGACGGCCTCGCGGCCGGTCTTGGCCGGGCCGGAGATGTCGTAGCCGTACGACATCGCCATGTTCTTCAGCTCGCCCAGGGCCTTGATCTGCTCGGAGATCTCCTCGCGGTCACGGATGACGTGCTCGGTGGGCCACTCGTCGGCGAGCTTGTCCTTGTCGGCCTGCTTGGCGGCGATCAGGTGGTCGACGCCGTAGAGGGCGACGCGGCGGTAGTCGCCGATGATGCGGCCGCGGCCGTAGGCGTCCGGCAGGCCGGTGATGATGCCGGAGGAGCGGCAGGCGCGGATCTCGGAGGTGTAGGCGTCGAAGACACCCTCGTTGTGGGTCTTGCGGAGGTGCGTGTAGACGTCCTTGACCTCGGGGTCGGCCTCGTAGCCATAGGCGTTGAGGGCACCCTCGACCATGCGCCAGCCACCGTTGGGCATGATCGCGCGGCGCAGCGGGGCGTCGGTCTGGAGGCCGACGATCAGGTCCTTGTCGGCGTCGATGTAGCCCGGCTTGAAGGCGTCGATGCGGGACGGGGTCTTCACGTCCACGTCGTAGATGCCGCGCTCGATCTCGGTCGGGAACATCGAGAGGAGCTTGTCCCAGACGGCCGTGGTGCGCTCCGTCGGCCCGGCGAGGAAGGAGCTGTCGCCTTCGTACGGGGCGTAGTTCTGCTGCACGAAGTCGCGGACGTCGATGGCGTCCCGCCACAGCCCGCCCTTGAAGCCCTTCCAGGCTTCACCGTGCACTGTCGTTTCCGCAGGAGTGGCAGTCATGGCCTGCACCTTCCGAGTCGCTTCTTCGCTACGCCTCCATTGCACTCCCGTTTGATCGATCAAAGGGGCCGCAATGGTCCTCGATTCCGGGCCGGAGGGCCCTATTCGGAGGGTCGGGGCGACAGCGGCACTGCCCTGACCTGGTGTTTCTCATGGGACTTTGGGCCTAAGTTCGCTTGTGAAAGCATTCACAAGAATTTCCGGGCTTTCCTGTGGTACGCCCGGAATGCCGGTTCAGGCCAGGAGTTCCGCGATCCCGAAGCCCGTGAGGACCGAGACCGTGACGGTGACCAGGCCCGGCAGCATGAAGGAGTGGTTGACCACGAAGCGGCCGAGCCGGGTGGTGCCCGTGCGGTCGAAGTTGATGGCCGCGAGGAAGGTGCCGTAGGTGGGCAGCAGGAAGTAACCGTTGACGGCCGGCCACATCGCGATGAGCAGCGGGGCCGGGATGCCGAGGGCGACGCCGAGCGGCATCAGGGCCTTGGTGGTCGTCGCCTGGCTGAACAGCAGGGCGGACAGGACCAGGAGCATCACCGCGAAGAACCACGGCTGGGAGCGGGCGACGCCGCCGAGGGCGTCGGTGATGCGGTGCTCGTTGGCGCCGATGAAGGAGAGGCCGAGCCAGGACAGGCCGAACACCCCGATGACGGCGACGAGTCCGGAGCGGGCGACGTCGGAGCCGGGGATCTTCTTCGCGTCGACCTTGCACACAAGGAGGATCAGCGCGGCCACGGCCATCATCAGGATCTCGATGGTGGCCGCCATGGACAGCGGCCCCTTGCCGTCGGCGGCTCCGGGGCGCAGGGAGGGGAAGAGGCCGCTGAGGACGACGGCCGCGGTGCCGAGGAGGAAGAGGTAGGCGGACCAAGCGGCGCGCGGGGGAAGGGGGTTCGGCTTCGCGAGGGGGTCGAGGGCAGGCGTCACCTCGGGGCCGGGCACCGGCTCCAGTTCGCCCGCGGCCAGGCGGCGCTGGTACTCGGCGTCCTGCTCCAGTGGCTTGCCCACGCGGCTCTGCACCGCCGCCGCGACCAGGACGCCGACGAGGGTGGCAGGGACCGCGACCGCCATGATCTTGGGCAGCCCCCAGCCGTCCTTGTCGAACAGCACGATCATGGCCGCCATCGCGGCGGAGACCGGGGACGCGGTGATGCCGACGGTGGCGGCGATCGACGAGACGGCGATGGGGCGTTCGGGCCGCACACCGCCCTCGCGGGCCACGTCGTGGATGACCGGCAGGAGCGGGTAGAAGACATGCGCCGTGCCCGCGCCGAGGGTGAAGAGCCAGGAGACGACGGGTGCGATGAAGGTGATGCGGGACGGGTTGCGGCGGATCACGCGTTCGGCGACGCCGACCAGGTAGTCGATCCCCCCGGCCGTCTCCATGGCCGCGGCGGCCATGATCACGGCGAGGATGATCAGCATCACGTCGACGATGCCGGAGGTGTCGGCCGGGGCCACGCCGAAGACGGTGGCCAGGACGAAGACGCCCACCGCGCCCCACAGCCCCATCGCCACCCCGCCCCTGCGGGAGCCGAGGGCGATGGCGCCCACCATCACGGCGAGTTGGAGGAACATGCTGAGCACGGCGGTGGCCCTTCACGGTTCAACGGCGGGTGCGGGACATGGCGGAGGGCCGGACGGTTTCCCGGCCGGCCCCCTGGAATCCGTACGAGCGTCGGATCAGCTCGGCGACTCCGCGCCCTTGCGGGCGTAGTACCACCAGCAGACGACGATGCAGCTGGCGTAGAAGCCGACGAAGCCCCACATCGCGCTGGTCACGGCGAAGTTGGCGAACAGCGCCGGGATGAAGAAGAAGCCGTACGCCGCGATGGCCGCGGTGAAGCCGGTGACGGCGCCCGCCTCCATCTCGGTCTGCTTCAGCGCCTTCGCGTACTCGGGCGTGCCCTCCGTGAGGCCCTTCAGGTGCTGGTTGCGGAAGATCACCGGGATCTGGCGGAAGGTCGAGCCGTTGCCGATGCCGGAGAAGAAGAAGGCCGCGAGGAAGCAGAGGAAGAAGCCCGCGAAGTTGCCCGAACCGGAGCCGGAGGGCAGGAAGTTGATCACGCCGATGATCGACGCGGCCATGCCCACGAAGGACAGGATGGTGACGCGGGCGCCGCCCAGCTTGTCCGCGATCCAGCCGCCCGCCCAGCGGGCCAGGGCACCGAGGGCGGGGCCCATCCAGGCGTAGGTCGCGACCGAGTAGGACGGGAACGTGGTCTTGATCAGCATCGGCAGGGCCGCGGCGAAGCCGATGAAGGAGCCGAAGGTGCCGACGTAGAGCCAGGTCATCAGCCAGTTGTGCTTGCGCTTGAAGATGATCTTCTGCTGGCTGAAGGAGGTCGAGGCGGTCTTCAGGTTGTTCTGGCCGAACCAGGCGATGAGCGCCAGGACGATCAGGACCGGGACCCAGATGAAGGCGGCGTTCTGGAGGTAGACCTCCTTGCCGGTCTTGCTGTTGTGCTGGCCCGAGCCGAGGGCGAGCACCGAGCTGGTGATCACGATCGGGGTGAGCAGCTGGACCACGGAGACACCGAGGTTGCCGAGGCCGCCGTTGATGCCGGTCGCGTTGCCCTTCTGCGCCTTCGGGAAGAAGAAGCCGATGTTCGCCAGCGAGGAGGAGAAGTTGGCGCCGCCGATGCCGCACAGGGCGGCGATCATCGCCATGGTGGTGAAGGACGTGGAGGTGTCCTGGATCGCGATGCCCAGCCAGATCAGCGGGACGATCAGGACGACCGTGGACAGCGCCGTGAAGGTGCGCTGGCCGACCTTCGGGCCGAGGAACGTGTAGAAGATCCGGGCCGTACCGCCGGTGATGCCCGGGATCGCCGTCAGCCAGAACAGCTGAGAGGTGGAGAAGCCGAAGCCGACGTCCTTGAGGTTGGTCGCGGTGACCGACCAGACCTGCCAGACCACGAAGGCGACCAGGAGCGCGGGGACCGCGATCCACAGGTTGCGGGTGGCGACCTTCTTGCCGGTGGCCTTCCAGAAGAGTTCGTTCTCCGGCTCCCAGTCGGTGATGGTCTTGCCGGGGCGGTATTGCGCGGGGTCGTACGACGTACCAGCGTCGGCGGCCTGTGCCTGAGTGGCAGCGGATCTCATGACGTGTCCCAGTTCGCTACGGGTCCTGACCTATCCACGATCCGTCCCAAAGCGCTGTCGGAGCAGAGGCGTTGGACACCCGCTGAGCAGCCTGAAGTCACCCATGTAAAGGGGACTTCAGACCCCGCGCACCCGGATCCCGCGCACTCAGACCTCGTGCACTCAGACCTCGTGCACCGGCAGCGTCACCGACGGGTCGTCCAGGCACGCCCCGGTGCGCAGGTCGAACTCCTGCTTGTGCATGGGCGAGGCGACGACGGGGACGCCGCCGCGGGTGCCCATGACGCCGTTGGCGATGACGTCGGCGCCGGAGAACGGGTCACGGTTGCCGAGGGCGTACACCTTGCCGTCCTCGTCCTTGAAGAGGGCGGCCTCGGTGCCGTCGGGCAGCACGGCGGCGCGCCCACGGCCCGGCTCCAGGAACTCGGGGGCGCCGCCGAGGTCGTAGCCGACGTCGATGCGGCCGAAGCGGGCCAGGGCGGCCGGGTCCTCCAGGACGGCCTTCCACTCGTCGCGGTAGGCGGCCACGTGCCGCTCCATCTGCGCCTCCAGCTCGGCACAGAGGCCCAGCTCGTCCTCGATCAGGACGGCCTTGAGGTGGTCCAGCCCGCCCATGCGCTCGAACCACGGGGCGGTGCGCTCCAGGCGCTCGCCGGTGCGCAGGTAGTACATGAGGAAGCGGTCGATGAGGCGGAAGAGCTCGGCGGCGGTCAGGTCGGCGGCGAGGAGGTCGGCGTGGCGGGGGGTGGTGCCGCCGTTGCCGCCGACGTAGAGGTTCCAGCCGTTGGCGGTGGCGATGACGCCGATGTCCTTGCCCCGGGCCTCGGCGCACTCGCGCAGACAGCCGGAGACGCCGCCCTTGATCTTGTGCGGGGTGCGCAGGCCGCGGTAGCGCAGCTCCAGGTCGATGGCGAGCTGCACGGAGTCGCCCTGCCCGAACCGGCAGAACTTGGACCCGACGCAGGACTTCACCGTACGCAGCGACTTGCCGTAGGCGTGGCCGGACTCCAGGCCCGCGTCCACCAACCGCTTCCAGATCGCCGGGAGTTGTTCGGCGCGGGCGCCGAAGAGGTCGATGCGCTGGCCGCCGGTGATCTTCGTGTAGAGGCCGTAGTCGCGGGCGACCTCGCCGATCGCGATGAGCTTGTCGGGGGTGATCTCGCCGCCGGGGATGCGCGGGACGACGGAGTAGGTGCCGTCCTTCTGGAGGTTGGCGAGGAAGAGGTCGTTGGAGTCCTGGAGGGTGGCCTGTTCGCCGTCGAGGACGTGGCCGATGCCCAGTTCGGGCGCGAGCGTGCCGAGGACGTTGCCGACGACCGGCTTGCACACGGCGCAGCCCGCGCCGCCCCGGCCGTGCTTCTCCAGGAGCTCGGTGAAGGAGCGGATGTGCTCGGTGCGGATCGTCTCGTAGATCTCCGAGCGGGTCAGCGCGAAGTGCTCGCACAGGCCCCGGTCCTTCTCGATGCCCGCCGCTTCCAGTTCGGCGTCGAGCACGGCCTGGAGCGTGGAGACACAACCGCCGCAGCCGGTACCGGCCTTGGTGCACTTCTTGATGCCGCCGACGTCGGTGAGGGAGTTCTCGGCGACGGCGGCGCGGACGGCGCCCTTGGTGACGTTGTGGCAGCTGCACACGACGGCGTCGTCGGGCAGCGTGTCGGCGCCCGGCGCCTCCGCCCCGGAGTTCGGCACCACGTACGCCTCCGCGGGCGCCGGGAGGGCGCGGCCCGCGTGCGGCTTCAGGGTGCCGTACGCCTCGGCGTCACCGACGAGGATGCCGCCGAGCAGCTGTCCGTCGGGGCCGAGCAGCAGCTTCTTGTAGACGCCCTCGCGGGAGTCCGAGAAGACGACGGAGACCGCGCCGTCCTGCCCCTCGGGGGCGAACGGGTCGCCGAAGGAGGCCACATCGGCCCCCATGAGCTTCAGCTTCGTGGAGGTGTCGGCGCCGGTGAAGACCGACATCCCGTCCCCCGCGAGGGCGCTGGCCGCCGCGTCGGCCATCTGGTAGCCGGGCGCCACCAGGCCGTAGACGCGGCCGTCGGCGGTCTGCGCGCACTCGCCGATCGCGTAGACGTACGGGTCGGTGGTCCGGCAGTGCTCGTCGACGACGACGCCGCCCCGGTCGCCCACGGCCAGGCCCGCCTCACGGGCGAGCCGGTCCCGGGGACGTACGCCCGCGGAGAAGACCACGACGTCGGCGCTGATGGTGCGGCCGTCGCTCAGGTGCAGGGTGCGGGCGGCGCCGTCCGCGTCCGTCTCGACACTGCTCGCGCCGACGCCGGTGTGCACGGCCACGCCCATGCCCTCGATGGTGGCGCGCAGCGCGGCGGCGCCCCCGTCGTCGACCTGCAGCGGCATGAGCCGGGGGGCGAACTCGACGACGTGCGTCTGCAGCCCGAGGGTGCGCAGCGCGCCCGCCGCCTCCAGGCCGAGCAGGCCGCCGCCGATGACGACGCCGGTGCGCTTGTCGCCGGCCTTGGCGTACTCGGTGAGGGACTCGACGTCGTAGAGGGTGCGGTAGGTGAAGCAGCCGCGGGCGTCGGCGCCGTCGATGGGCGGCACGAAGGGGTAGGAGCCGGTGGCGAGGACCAGCGCGTCGTACGAGAAGCGCGTGCCGGAGGTGGTGGTGACGGTGCGGGCCGCGGTGTCGATGTGCTCGGCGGGGTCGCCGAGGCGCAGCTCGATGCCGTGGCGGGCGATGAACTCCGGGGTGCAGAGCGAGAGTTCGTCCTCGCCGGAGCCCGTGAAGGCGGAGGAGAGGTGCACGCGGTCGTACGCGGCCTTGTCCTCCTCGGCGAGCACGACGACCTGCCAGCCGGGGCCCGCGGGGTCGGCGGGGTCGATGAGGGCACCGCGTTCGGCGAGGGTCTCCAGGAGACGCTGACCCACCATTCCGTGGCCGATGAGCACCAGGGTCTGGATCATGAGGGGCACACTCCGTCGTACTGGGGGCTCCGCCTTCGGGGGCCGCTGTGTCTGCCTGTTCGAGGGCCGCTGTCTCTGCCTGCGAGGGCCACGCCTACGAGGTCTCTGCCTGCGAGGGCCACGCCTACGAGGGCCGTTTCCTCTTCGACGGTAGGCCGGGGGCGGGGTGCGTCCCGTCCGGGAAAGGCCCCTGTGCTGGGGACCAAGGGCCCCCGGGGTCAGGGCCTTTGGCGCGCGGGACGGGCGCTCGGGAGGCATAGCGTCGTAAGGGACGGGCTGCTCCCCGACCGAGAGCGCGGCCCGCACGATGCGGCTTCCGGAGCGGGAAATGCGGCGACACCGTTTCCCGCTCCGGTTCCCGCTAGCCCTGCCGTGAGGGCTGAGGTCGAGAGGTTCCCTTCCCCGATCCCGCCCCTTCCCGAAACCGGCTTCGCCGATGGGGGTGCCGTATGTCACCGGCTTCGCCGAGTCCGTCCCCGAGCGCAGGACGGGCCGAGAGCGCCGGGCGAGTGGTCTCAGACCTCGTCCTCGCCGTGCACGGCAGCGCGCTGCCCGCCGCCTCGGCCACCATCTCCCGCCTCTGCGACGCCGTCGAACTCCGGCTCGGCATACGCCCGTTGGTCGGCCATCTCGACCACCAGTCCCCCTCCCTCTCCGAAGCACTCGACTCCGCAGGGCCCGGTGCCGTCGTCGTCCCCCTCCTCCTCGGTGACGGGTACCACCGCACCATCGACATCCCCGCCGTCGTCGAGGGGCGCGGCTGTGTGCTCACCGAGAGCCTCAGCGGTGCGCCCGCCGTCGCCGCCGCACTGCACGGCCGCCTCCGGGAGACGGAGAACGCGTACGGGGACAGGGCCGACGCCGTCGTCCTCGCCGCCGCCGGATCCTCGCGGGCCGGGGGCAACGACGGGGCCCAGATCGCGGCCCGGCAGCTGCGCGCGCGGCTGCCCGTGCACGGGGCGCCCGTGGAGGTCCCCGTCGTGGTGGCGTACTGCTCGGCGGCCGAGCCGACCGTTCCGGACGCCGTCGCGCGGCTGCGCGCCGCGGGGTACCGGAGGATCGCGATCGCCACGCATCTGCTTGCGCCCGGGCGGTTCACCGTGGCCCTCGCGCGGGCCGGGGCCGACCTGGTCGCCGAGCCGCTCGCGGACCACCCGAGGATCGCGGAGCTGGTGGCGGACATCGTGGGGCGTGCGGGTGTCCGTGCCGCTCCCGTGGGTGCCGCAGCCTGAATCGGCGTTCCGGTTCTGCTGTCCTTGGCCCATGACGCCAAGCAGCGACCTGCCGTCCGGGTCCTCCGGGCCCCACACCGCACCCACCGCACCCACCGCACCCACCGCTCCCGCCGCACCCGCCTCTCCCGCCGCCCCTCCCCCACTGCGCCCCATGGCCGCCCGCGGCCGCGAGGAGGAGCACCGCGCGGCGACCCCGCTGGAGCTCTTCTTCGACCTCTGCTTCGTCGTGGCGGTGGCCCAGGCCGGTGCCCAGCTCGTGCACGCCGTCGCCGAGGGGCACACCGGCGAGGGCGTGCTCAACTACGCGATGGTGTTCTTCGCCATCTGGTGGGCCTGGATGAACTTCTCCTGGTTCGCCTCCGCGTACGACAACGACGACGTGCTGTACCGCGTCGTGACCCTCGTGCAGATCGCCGGGGTGCTCGTGCTCGCCGCCGGGGTGTCGAAGGCGTCCCAGGACCATGAGTTCCTGGTCGTCTGGCTGGGCTACGCGATCATGCGCGTGGCGATGATCTCCCAGTGGCTGCGCGCCGCCCGGTCCACGACGGGGACCGAGCGCGGCACGGCGCTGCGGTACGCGGGCGGGATCGCGCTCTGCCAAGTCGGCTGGCTGGGGCTGCTGTTGCTGCCGGAGGCGGGGCGGCCCTGGGTGTTCCTGGTGATGGCGGTCCTGGAGATGTGCGTACCGGCGTACGCCGAGCGGCGCTTCACCACGGCCTGGCATCCGCACCACATCTCGGAGCGCTACGGCCTGTTCACCATCATCGTGCTCGGCGAGACGATCGCCGCGGCGACGGTCGCGGTGAAGGAGGGCATCGACGAGAACGACGCGCTGAGCGAGCTGCTGCCGCTCGCCGCGGGCGGACTCCTCGTCGTCTTCGCCGCCTGGTGGATCTACTTCGTGGTGCCGATCCAGGGCCATCTGCGCTCCAACAACCAGGCGTTCCTGTGGGGTTACGGCCACTACCTGATCTTCGCCTCGGCGGCCGCGATCGGTGCGGGCATCGAGATCGCCGTGGAGCAGGACCTCGGCAAGGCGCACATCTCGACGACGGCCGCGTCCGCCGCCGTGACGATCCCGACGGCCGTCTACCTCCTCACGGTCTGGCTGCTGCACTCGCGCTATTTCAAGGTGGGGCTCGCCCAGCAGCTGGTGCTGCCGGTGACGGCGGTGGCGGTGCTCGCGTGCACGTTCGCGGGGCGGTCCGCGGTGCTGCTCGCCGGGATCGTCTCGGCGCTCGCGGTGGTGACGGGGACGACGCTGACCTCCCGGATGGTCCGCGCGGAGGCCGGGGCGGCCGCCTGAAACGCCCGCCCCCGCCCGCCTCCCGCCTCCCGCCGCCCAACTCCCGTGATACGTATGGAAGATGGCCACTACAACCGGCACCCCAGGCGCCACCGCCAAGAACCCGGCGGGCGCCCTCACCGACATCCCCGGCCTGCGCGTGGGCCACGCCACCCGCACCGGTGACGGCTACCTCACCGGCACCACCGTGGTCCTGGCCCCGCCGGGCGGCGTCATCACCGCGGTGGACGTGCGCGGCGGCGGCCCCGGCACCAAGGAGACCGACGCCCTGGACCCGCGCAACCTCGTCCAGCGCATCGAGGCGATCGTCCTGACGGGCGGCAGCGCGTACGGGCTCGACGCGGCGACAGGGGTGATGGCGTGGCTGGAGGAGCAGGGGCGCGGCGTCCCCGTCGACCCGTCCGACCCGGCGCGCGTGGTGCCCGTCGTCCCGGCCGCCGCCGTCTTCGACCTCGGCCGGGGCGGCGACTTCACGGCCCGCCCCGACGCGGAGACGGGCCGCGCGGCCGTCCTCGAAGCGGCCCGCAGCGAGGCGGGCGCCCCGGTCGCGGAGGGCAGCGTCGGCGCGGGCACGGGCGCCCTCGTGGGCCGGATCAGGGGCGGGGTCGGCACGGCGTCGACAGTGCTGCCGTCGGGAATCACGGTCGCCGCCCTCGTCGTGGCGAACGCGGCGGGCTCGGGCGTGGATCCGCGGACGGGGGTGCTGTACGGGCGGTACTTCGAGGACCCCGGAGATGTCCTCGGCGCGCCCGCGCTCCCCGCGCACCCCTCCCCCGAGGCCCACGCCGCCGCCACCCGCCGCCTCGCCGACCTCGCCGCCGCGAACGGCCCGGCACCCCTCAACACCACCCTCGCCGTGGTCGCCACGGACGCCGACCTGAACCGCGCCCAGGCCCAGAAGCTCGCGGGCACCTCGCACGACGGCATGGCGCGCGCCGTCCGCCCGGTGCACCTCCTCAACGACGGGGACACGGTCTTCGCCCAGGCGACCGGCGAGCGCCCCCTCGCCGAGGGCAACCCCCTTGCCCTCAACGAGATCCTGGCGGCGGGCGCCGACCTGGTGACGCGGGCGATCGTGCGGGCGATCCTGGCGGCCGGGTCGGCGCGGACTCCGGGCGGGACGTTCCCCTCGTACGGCGATCTCTACGGAGATATCTGATCCAACGGGGCATATTGCACATATAGCAACACACGCCACGAAAGGGCTCAACTCCAGCCACTCAGGCTGGAGTTGAGCCCTTCTTGTGCTCTCGCTCACATCAAGCGGAGGGAACCTTTCCGACCCTGAGCCTCTCTTTACTCGTACTGGAACAGACCCCACGTTCGCCGCCTACCTCGCACAAATGGGAGCAATCCGTGTCCAAGCGCATCCTTCTGGCCACCGCCGCACTCGCCGTCGGCGCGCTGACCCTTACGGCCTGCGGCGGCGACGCGGACGCCAAGGACGACGGCGGCAAGAAGGGCTCGGCCGCCCAGGGCGCCGACATCAGCATCTCCTCGAAGGACGGCGCGACCGACGCCTCCATCAACGCCACCGGGGTCAAGGTCAAGGGCGGCAAGCTCACCGACGTGAAGATGACGCAGGTCAGCAGCGGCGCCGCCGTCGAGGGCACGCTGGCCTCCGACGGTTCCAGCTGGAAGCCCAAGGCCCAGCTGGAGCGCGGCACGAAGTACAAGGTCACGGCCAACGCGAAGGACGGCAGCGGCAACGAGGCGACGGAGAACGCGACGTTCACGACGGTCACGTCCGCCAACAGCTTCATCGGCACCTACACCCCGGACGACGGCAGCAAGGTCGGCGTCGGCATGCCGGTCTCCTTCACCTTCGACAAGCCGATCACCGACAAGAAGGCCGTGCAGTCGCACATCACGGTCAGCTCGGACAGCGGCCAGAAGGTCGTCGGCCACTGGTTCGGCACGCAGCGCCTCGACTTCCGGCCGCAGGAGTACTGGAAGGCCGGCTCCAAGGTGACGATGAAGATAGCCCTGGACGGCGTGAAGGGCGCGAACAACGCGACGGGCGTGCAGAACAAGACGGTGACGTTCACGATCGGCCGCGCCCAGGTCTCCACGGTCGACGTCAAGTCCCACCAGATGACCGTCGAGCGCGACGGCAAGGTCGTCAAGACCATCCCGATCTCCGCGGGCAGCCCGTCGAACCCCACGTACAACGGCCAGATGGTGATCTCCGAGAAGTTCACGCAGACGCGGATGAACGGCTCGACGGTCGGCTTCGGCGGCGAGTACGACATCAAGGACGTGCCGCACGCCATGCGCCTGTCGAACTCCGGCACCTTCATCCACGGCAACTACTGGGGCGCCCCGTTCGGCAGCGGCAACACCAGCCACGGCTGCGTCGGCCTCCAGGACGCGCGCGGCGCGGGCGACCCGGGCACGCCGGGCGCCTGGTTCTTCAGCAACTCGATGATCGGCGACATCGTGACGGTCAAGGGCTCCCCGGACAAGACGATCGCCCCGGACAACGGCCTCAACGGCTGGAACATGGACTGGAGCGCGTGGACGGCGGGCAGCGCGGTCTGACGCGCCCGCGCACCACACCGGGACACCGGGGCGCCAACACCACCGAGCCGCGCGGGAACTTGCCCGCGCGGCTCGCACGTTTTCCCGTTCCCGGGCATGATGTCCGACCGAGGGGCTACGTTATGCACCCACGGGGTGACATGCAGCAACGCACAACGCCGGGAGGTGCCTTGAGCGTTCCGTACGAGACGGCGTACGAGTACGAGCCACCCGAGTCGCACGAGCCCATCGCCCCTGATGAGCACCTCGCGCGGCTGCTCGCCCGCGCCATGAATTCCTTCGATCTGCCGGACGAGACGGTGCACCGCCTGGAGTTCGCCCTGGCGTACGACAGTTCGCTGCACTCCGCGCACCACAGCGCGGGCCTGCACCGCGAGACGTACCGGCACACCTGGCTGCTCAGCGACGGCAGCGCGCTCACCCTCTGGGAGCTCGCGCACAACACCGCCCCCGGCAGCCGCCCCCAGCACGAGGTGTACGCGGACGAGGAGGAGGCCGGCGTCGCCACGGCCCGGCTGCCGCTGCCCCCGGACGCACCGGTCTGCGAGTTGCCCGTGGCGCTCCAGCTCCCGGCCCGCACCCTGCCCCGGCACACGTACGTTCCGGACGACTCGGCGGATCACGGGCGCCGGCTGCTGCGCCGCGCGGAGAACCCGCCGGGCGCGGACCGCCCCGGCGAGGAGACGGCGCGGCTGCTGCGCTCGGCGTTCGCGCACCAGATCACGCAGGCGTTCGGCCGCCCCTGTGTGGCGGGCGAGGCGCGGCTCGGCTTCTCGCTGTACGAGCACGCGTTCCTGCTCTTCGACGGCTCGGAGCTCAGCCTCTGGGAGGTCGAGCACACGGCGACGCCGGACGGACGGCACATGTGCGAGGTGTATGTGAGCGAGGCCGCGGCCCGCGCCGCGATGGAGTGCCGGGCGTCGTCGGCCGCTGCGAACGGCCTGTATCAGCCATAGCGGCGGACAGCCTCTACCAGCCGCAGCTACCTACGAACGGCCCTCGCTGAACTGCCGGACCAGACCGGCGAAGGCGACGCGCTCGGTGGGCGTCAGCTCCACCGTCTCGATGTGCGGCGGGCCCGACTGCGCCGGGAGGCCCTCCAGGGCCTGGGTCTGGCGCCAGACCTCCACGTCGAAGCGGTCCTTGCGCAGCACCCGCACCAGGCCGACGGCCCAGACGACGGTCGCCACGGCGAGAACGGCCACGCCTATCTGCTGAACGATCGAGACACCCTGGAACATGCGGCCCAGTAGACAACACGGTCCGGGACTTCGGACAGGGGGGTTATGGGACTTAGGTCCTGAAGTGACGCAAGTCGCATAACCCCCCGCAACTCAACCGCTGCCGCGGAAGGCCCCGGACCGCCTCAGGCGGCCACCGCGACCTTCGAGTCCCCGGCCGTCTCCGCCGCCGACTCCGTCGCCGCCGACTCCGACTCCGACTCCGACTCCGACTCCGACTCCGAAGGCACCGTCTTCCGCGCCCCCTTGAGGAGCACCACCACGGCCGTGGAGACCGCGACCCCGGCGGCGATCGCGACCAGGTAGAGCCACGGCTGGCCGATCAGCGGGACCACGAAGATGCCGCCGTGCGGAGCCCGCAGCGTGCAGCCGAAGGCCATCGACAGGGCGCCGGTGACCGCGCCGCCCGCCATCGACGCGGGGATGACCCGCAGCGGGTCGGCCGCGGCGAACGGGATCGCGCCCTCGGTGATGAAGGAGGCGCCGAGGAACCAGGCCGCCTTGCCGTTCTCCCGCTCCGTCTTGGTGAAGAGCCGGCCGCGGACGGTCGTGGCGAGCGCCATCGCGAGCGGCGGCACCATGCCCGCCGCCATCACGGCGGCCATCACCTTCAGGGACCCCTCGGTGGGGTGGGTGAGCCCGCCGACCGCGAAGGCGTAGGCCACCTTGTTGAGCGGGCCGCCGAGGTCGAAGCACATCATCAGGCCGAGGATCACGCCCAGGATGATGGCGTTGGCACCGGACAGGCCCTCCAGCCAGTCGGTGAGCGCGCTCTGCAGCGAGGCGATGGGCTTGCCCACGACGAGGAACATCAGGAAGCCGACGACCGCCGAGGAGATCAGCGGGATCACCACCACCGGCATGATGCCGCGCAGCACGGCCGGGATCCGCACCTTCTGGATGCCCATGACGACCGCGCCCGCGAGCAGACCGGCGGCGAGTCCGCCGAGGAAGCCCGCGTTGATGGTGATGGCGACGGAGCCGCCGACGAAGCCGGGCACGAGCCCGGGCCGGTCCGCCATTCCGTACGCGATGTAACCGGCGAGGACCGGCACCAGGAAGGCGAAGGCCAGCCCGCCGATCTGGAAGAGCAGCGCGGCCCAGCTGGTGTGGTCGGTCCAGATGAAGTGCTCGGCGACCGACGGAGCCTTGTCGATCTTCCAGCCGCCGATGGCGAAGCCGAGCGCGATGAGGAGGCCGCCCGCGGCCACGAACGGGACCATGTAACTGACGCCGGACATCAGCCACTTGCGGAGCTTGGTGCCGTAGCCGTCGCCCTCGTCCCCGCTGCCCTCCACCGGCGTGGGGCCGGTGGGGGCCGTGGTCTCGCCCCGGGCCGCCTTCTCCCGCACCTCGGCGATGAGTTCGGCGGGGCGGTTGATGCCCGCCTTGACGCCGACGTCGACGGTGGGCTTTCCGGCGAAGCGGGGCTTGTCCCTGACCGGGACGTCATGGGCGAAGATCACGGCGTCCGCGGAGGCTATGACCGCCGGGTCGAGGCGGGTGAATCCGGCGGAGCCCTGCGTCTCGACGACGAGCTCGACGTCACCTGCGTCTCGCGCCGCGGCCTCCAGCGACTCGGCCGCCATGTAGGTGTGAGCGATGCCCGTCGGGCAGGACGTGACGGCGACGATCCGGAAAGGTTGCCCGAGGCTCGGTTCCGGGTCGTCGCTCCCTGCGTCGTGGGCTGTGCCCACCCGTTCCGCCCCGGCGGAACGACTGCCCACGGCGGTAGCGGTCGGCTCGTCCTCGTCGCCGCGTATCAGAGCCGCTGCCGCCTCCGCCGACTCGGCACCCCGCAGCGCCCCCGTGAACTCCGCGTCCGTCAACTGCCGCGCCAGCGACGAAAGAATCGTCAGGTGCGCGTCGTCCGCCCCCGCCGGGGCCGCGATCAGGAAGATCAGGTCCGCGGGGCCGTCCGGGGCGCCGAAGTCGATGCCTCGGGCCGAGCGGCCGAAGGCGAGGGTCGGCTCGGTGACATGGGCGCTGCGGCAGTGCGGGATGCCGATGCCGCCGTCCAGGCCGGTCGGCATCTGGGCCTCGCGCGCGGCCACGTCCGCGAGGAACCCGTCCAGGTCGGTCACCCGGCCGAGGGCCACCATCCGCTCGGCGAGCGCGCGGGCGGCCGCTTCCTTGGTGTCGGCGGACCGGTCGAGTTCGAGGTCGACCAGATCCGCGGTGATCATGTCGGTCATCGCGGGCTCCTTCGCACGCGTATCGCCTGAGCGGCGGGGACAACTACGGGGACGGGGAATGCGGCAGCAGGAATACGGGGGTTCATGACGCGGGCTCCGTCAGTACGCGGTCCAGCGGGACCTCCGCCGTCACGGCGACCGCCTCCGGCGCGAGGTCGGACGGCTTCGGCATCACGCTGCCGGGCAGCTGGACGGCGGCCGCGCCGTGCGCCACCGCCGAGGCGAGGGCGTAGGGACCGGCGCCGCCCGCGATGAGGAATCCGGCGAGGGACGAGTCACCGGCACCCACGTTGCTGCGGACCGTGTCGACGCGGGCGCTCGCGAAGTAGCTGCCCGAGTCATCGACGAGGAGCTGGCCGTCGGCGCCGAGGCTGGCGAGGACCGCTCGCGCGCCCGACTCCCGCAGTTCCTCGGCCGCCTTGACCGCGTCGCCGACCGTGGTGAGGGGGCGCCCCACGGCCTCGGCGAGCTCTTCGGCGTTGGGCTTGACGACGTCGGGGCGCTCGGTGAGCGCGGCGAGCAGGGCGGGGCCCGAGGTGTCGAGGGCGATCCGGGCGCCGGCCGCGTGGGCGCGGGCCACCAGCTCGGCGTACCAGGAGGGTTCCAGGCCGCGCGGCAGGCTGCCGCAGCAGGCGATCCAGTCGGCGCCCGCCGACCGCTCGCCGACGGCGGAGAGCAGCGACTCCCGCTCCTCGGCGGAGAGTTCGGGGCCCGCCGCGTTGATCTTCGTCAGGGTGCCGTCCGGTTCCGCCACCGCGATGTTCGAGCGGGTCTGCCCGGCGACCGGGACCGGGGCGACCTCGATGCCCTCCTGCGCCAGCAGCTCGGCGACGAGCGCGCCGGGCGCCCCGCCGAGGGGCAGCACGGCGAGGGTGCGGACGCCCGCGGCGGCGACGGCCCGGGAGACGTTGACGCCCTTGCCGCCCGGGTCCATGCGGTCGGCGGTGGCCCGGACGACCTCGCCGCGGTCCAGGGACGGGACCTCGTAGGTGCGGTCGAGCGAGGGGTTGGGGGTGACGGTGAGGATCATGGGGGTGGGGGCCAGTTCCTTGGTCGTACGGGGGTCCGGGCCCGGCTCCGGCTCCGGCTCCGGGGACGGGGACGGGGACAGGGACGGGGACAGGTCGGTCGCGGCGGCGTTCACGGGCGGACTGTTTCCGTCATGCGCGGACGACTTCCGTGCCCGCGCGCTCGATGGCGGCGGCGTCGTCGTCGGACAGCCCGCCGTCGGTGATCAGCAGGTCCACGTCGGCCAGGTCGCCGAAGCGGGCGAAGTGCTCCTGGCCGTGCTTGGCGGAGTCCGCGAGCAGCACCACGCGGCGGGCGGCGGCGACGGCGGCGCGCTTCACGGCGGCCTCCGCCAGGTCGGGGGTGGTGAGCCCGGCGGCCGGGGAGAAGCCGTTGGCCGCGAGGAAGACGACGTCGGCGCGGATCTCCCCGTACGCCCGCAGCGCCCAGGCGTCGACGGCCGCGCGCGTGCGGTGGCGGACCCGGCCGCCGATGAGGTGCAGCTGGATGCCGGGGTGGTCGGCGAGCCGGGCGGCGGTGGGCAGGCCGTGGGTGACGACGGTGAGCTCCGACTCCAGCGGGATCGCCGCCGCGAGCCGCGCCACGGTGGAGCCCGCGTCGAGGATCACGCTGCCCTCGGCGGGGAGTTCGGCGAGGGCGGCGCGCGCGATGCGGTCCTTCTCGTCGGCGGCGGTGGACTCCCGCTCGGCGAGGTCCGGCTCGAAGTCGAGGCGCCCGGCCGGTATGGCGCCACCGTGCACGCGCCGCACGAGCCCGGCCCGGTCGAGGGCCTTCAGGTCGCGCCGGATGGTCTCGGCGGTGACCTGGAACTCCTCGGCCAGGGACAGCACATCGACCCGGCCGCCGTCGCGCGCGAGCCGCAGGATCTCCTGCTGTCGCTCCGGTGCGTACATGTCCGTCTGCCTCCGCCTGCTGCCCGAATCTGTGGTTTCACCGCGAGGCTACGGCTGGATATGGGGAAAGTAAACAGGTTCGGGCGCGATGCGGACACAAACGGACTTTGGACCTGAGGACGGAGGACCGAGGTCCGCCCCGGCCAGGGGGCGCGCCATGCCCCTGTGGCACAATCTGCCACCTAGTCAGACCTGGTCATGTGTGTCCTGTGCGTCATGTGAGGTGTCTCAGCGGTGCGTCGGCGGCGGTTCCTTCTCTCCACGGCCGGGCTCACCGGCACCACCGCGCTCGGCGCGGCGGGCTGCGCCACGGACGGCCAGGTGACGCTCAAGGTCCTCGTCGCGAGCTACGACAAGAGCGTGGGCTCCTCGATCAGCGACCAGTGGGACGGGCTCGTCGACTCCTTCGAGAAGAAGAACTCCGGCATCAAGGTCGACCTGGAGCGCGTCCCCTTCGAGAAGCTCGACCGCACCCTGGCCCGCCGGGTCGCGGACGGCGACGCCCCCGACGTCGCGCACGCGAACGTCTTCGCCCCCTACGCCGAGGACGACAAGCTCTACGGCGCGGACGACCTCTTCGACATCCGCACCCAGGCCGACTTCACTCCCTCGTACGCGGAGGCGGGCAGCGTCGACTACGTCCAGTACGGCATCCCGTTCCTCGCCAGCACCCCGCGGCTCTTCTACAACAAGGAGCTCTTCAAGCGGGCCGGTCTCACCGGAGCCCCCACCTCCTGGGTCGAACTCCGCGCCGCCGCTCGGGCGTTGAAGGGCATCGGCGTGAAGACCCCGTACGGGCTCCAGCTCGGCCCCGAGGCCGCCGAGGACGAGGCGCTGTCCTGGATGCTCTCGGCCGGGGGCGGCTACGCGGGCCTGTCCGGCTATGACTTCGCGAGCCCGAAGAACGTCCAGACGCTGACCTGGCTGCGGGACGAGCTGGTCACGGCCGGGCTCGCCGGGGAGGAGCCGGGCGGGCTCAGCAGGACGGCGGCGTACGCGCAGTTCCTGCGGGGCGACATCGGCATGATGATCGCGCACCCCGTCCTGATGGGCGCCGCCGACAAGGCCCGGTTCCCCTACGCCCACGCCGCGTTCCCCAAGCGGGAGGGCGGGGCCGCGGCGCCGCTCGGCCTGTGCGACTGGATGATGGCGTTCAAGCAGCGCGGCCACCGCGACGCCTGCGGCGCCTTCCTCAGCCACATCTACAGCGCCGACTCGGCGACCACGTACGGCGGCGGCCAGTCCACCCTCCCGGTGACCAGCTCCGGCTCGGACGCGCTGCGCGCCGACTCCGCCCACCGCGCGCTGTGGAAGTTCGTGGACCAGATGCCGCGGGCCGAGTTCCAGCCGGTGAACCTGCGGTCGTGGCCGACGGTCCGGGCCGCGATTCGCAAGGAGATCGGCTCCGCGGTCGTACGGGGCGGCGACCCGGCCACCGTCCTGAAGTCCCTGGACACGGCGGCGACCCGGGCGGACCTGCGAGCCCCCTGAGCCCCCCCCGAAGACGCCGCGACCCCGGCAGTGCCGTGGGGGCCTGCCGGGGTCGCGGTCATCACCTGTCCTGCGGGGGCGTCACGGGGTCAACGCGGGCTCCCGGTCGGCGAGTTCACCGCTCTCGCCGGGGGTGTCGTCACCGGCCGCTTCCTCCTCCACGTGCTGGCGCGGCTTCTTCGGCAGCGCGAACATCAGCAGGAAGATGACGCCGAGGACGGCCGCCGCGTAACCGAGCGAGTTCTGGAAGGCGTCCGTGAACTCCGGGCCGATCTGCTGCGGCGTGATGCGGTCGTCGATCGTGCCGAAGAAGACCGCCGAGACCAGGCCGAGGCCGAGCGCGTTGCCCATCTGCATCGTGGTGTTGAGGAGTCCGGACGCCGAGCCCGAGTGCTCACGCGGCACCTCCGAGAGGATGGCGTCGGTCAGCGGCGCCACGATCAGGCCCATGCCGAGGCCCATCACCACGAGCGGCAGCGCCATCTGCCAGGAGGCGATGTCCTGGCCGTAGTGCCCGGCCTCCCAGATGTAGATGCCGATGCCCGCGGCCATGATGAGCGCGCCCGCCTGGAGCACCTTGCGCCCGAAGCGCGGCACGAACTTCTGCACGGAGATGCCCGCGGCGACCGACACCGCGATGGAGAACGGCACCCCGGTCAGCCCGGCCCGCAGCGCGCTCCAGCCGAGCCCGGTCTGCATATAGAGCGTCCACACCAGGAAGAAGATGCCGCACACGATGCCGAAGGTGAGCTGCACCGCGATGCCCGCCGCGAAGCTCTTCACCTTGAACAGGGACAGCTCCACCAGCGGCGAACCGTCCTTGCGCGTCTTGTACTTCTCGTACGCCACCAGGGCCGCGAAGACGAGCAGCGAGCCGCCCATCGACAGATAGCCCCACAGCGGCCAGCCCAACTCCCGCCCACGGGTGAGCGGGTAGAACACCATCAGCAGGCCGACCACGACGAGGACGACGCCGACGAGGTCGAGCTTCAGGGCCTTGGGCGCCTTGGACTCGCTGATGAACTTCCGGCCGAGCAGCAGCCCCGCGATGCCGACGGGCAGGTTGATCAGGAAGATCGGCCGCCACTCCAGACCGGCGATGTTCCACTCGGTGAGCAGCGCACCGAGCAGCGGGCCCATGACCGCGCCCATGCCGACGACCGCGCCGAAGAGCCCGAAGACCTTGCCGCGCTCGTGCGCCGGGAAGGTGGCGTGCACGATCGACAGGACCTGCGGCACCATCATCGCGGCCATGCCGCCCTGCAGGATGCGCGAGGCGACCAGCATCTCCGGGTTCGCCGCGAAGCCGCAGAGGGCGGAGGCCAGGGTGAAGCCGGTGATGCCGACGAGGAAGAGGCGCTTGCGGCCGTGGATGTCGCCGAGCCGCCCGCCGGTGATGAGCCCGGCCGCGAACGCGAGGGCGTAACCGGCGGTTATCCACTGGATCTGGCTGAACGAGGCGCCGGTGTCGCGCGTGATCGACGGGATCGCGATGTTCACGATCGTCACGTCGACCAGATCCATGAAGGCCGCGGTCATCACGATCGCGAGGGCGAACCAGCGGCGCCGGTCCGCGGGCGCGCCGATGGCCGCGCCACTGCTGGGCTGAGAAGTCATGCCGTAAGGCTAGAGTCCATATAGGTCAGATCGCGTCCTAGTTTTACGGGAGTCTGGGGGCATGACGAAGAGCGGCACGTGCGACGAGAAAAGCAAGTCGAATACGGCGGACCGGTCCCGCTCCGCGAACACGGACAGCTCCCGCTCCGGGAACACGGACACCCCCGCGCGCCTCCTCCAGCTCCTCTCCCTGCTCCAGACCCCGCGCGAGTGGCCCGGCGGCGAGCTCGCCGAGCGCCTGGACGTCTCGCGCCGCACGGTCCGGCGCGACATCGACCGGCTCCGTGAGCTCGGCTATCCGGTCCAGGCCACCCAGGGCGCGGCCGGCGGGTACCGCCTGGTGGCGGGCAAGGCGATGCCGCCGCTGGTCCTCGACGACGAGGAGGCGGTGGCGATCGCGGTGGGCCTGCGCGCCGGGGCCGGGCACGCGGTCGAGGGGGTGGAGGAGGCGTCGGTGCGGGCCCTGGCCAAGCTGGAGCACGTGCTGCCGTCGCGGCTGCGCCACCGGGTGTCCGCGCTTCAGATGGCGACGACCCAGCTGACCAGCGGCGACGGGCCGAGCATCGCGCCCGAGACGCTCACCGTGATGGCCTCGGCGGTGGCCGCGCAGGAGCGGTTGCGGTTCACGTACCGGGCCAAGGACGGCATCGAGTCACGGCGCCAGACGGAGCCCTACCGCCTCGTCTCGACGGGCCGCCGCTGGTATCTGGTCGCCTACGACCTGGACCGCGAGGACTGGCGGACGTTCCGCGTCGACCGGGTCTTCGAGCCCTTCCCGACGGGGGCGCGCTTCACGGCGCGGGAGCTCCCCACCGGGGACGCGGCGGAGTTCCTGCGCCAGTCCATGTGGCGCGGCCAGCAGGCGCAGACGCACGACTTCGACGTGAGCTTCGACGCGTCGGCCGACTTCATCGCGGCACGCCTGCCCGCCTCGCTCGGCACGGTGACCCCGCAGGGCGCCACGCGCTGCCGCGTCCGCGGCACGGTCGCGGGCTCGCTGGACTGGCTGGCGGTGCGGCTGGCCCTGACGGACGCGGACTTCACGCCGCACGCCCCGGCGGAACTGGTCGATGTCGTACGGGAGTTGGGGTACCGCCTCACTCGGGCGGCGAGGTAGAGGGCAGCAGAAAGCCCACCCGGTGTCGCCGGGTGGGCTTCAGCTCAGGTCCCGTTACGCCGCCGCGTCGAACCCGGTGTCCCGGGCCAGCCGCTTCAGCTCAAGGAGTGCGTGCTTCTCGATCTGGCGGATCCGCTCGCGCGTGAGACCGTGCTCCTTGCCGACCTCGGTCAGGGTCCGCTCGCGGCCGTCGTCGATGCCGTAGCGCATCTTGATGATGGACGCCGTGCGCTGGTCGAGGCGGCCGATCAGGTCGTCCAGCTCCTCGCTGCGCAGCAGGGAGAGGACGGACTGCTCGGGCGAGACGGCCGAGGTGTCCTCGAGGAGGTCGCCGAACTGGGTGTCGCCCTCGTCGTCCACTCCCATGTTGAGCGAGACCGGGTCGCGGGCCCAGTCCAGGACGTCCGTGACGCGCTCCGGGGTGGAGGAGAGCTCCGCGGCGATCTCGGCGGGCTCGGGGTCGCGGCCGTGCTCGCGGTTGAACTCGCGCTGCACGCGGCGGATCCGGCCGAGCTCCTCCACGAGGTGGACGGGGAGGCGGATGGTGCGGGACTGGTCGGCTATGGAGCGGGTGATGGCCTGGCGGATCCACCACGTCGCATACGTGGAGAACTTGAAGCCCTTCGCGTAGTCGAACTTCTCGACGGCGCGCACCAGGCCCGCGTTCCCCTCCTGGATGAGGTCGAGCAGGGGCAGGCCGCTGCGGGGGTAGCGGCGGGCGACCGCGACCACGAGCCGGAGGTTCGACCGGATGAAGACGTCCTTGGCGCGCTCACCGTCGGCGACCAGCGCTTCGAGCTCCTCGCGGTCCGCGGTGACCTTGCTGTCCTCGACCTCGCCGCCGAGGATCTTCTGGGCGTACACGCCCGCCTCGATGATCTGGGACAGCTCGACTTCCTTGGCGGCGTCGAGCAGCGGTGTGCGCGCGATCTCGTCGAGATACATGCCGACCAGGTCGCGGTCGGCGATCTCGCCGCCTACGGCGCGAACACTGCGTGCACCGTCGGTCTCGCCGGACGCGGCGGACTTACGACGGGCGACGGCACGGGTTGCCATGCGTGCTCCCTTGCAATGGTGGGCTACTGGTCGGCTCTGACCTGCTGTGGTGGACCGCACACCCTCCCGGGTGCCCTGCATCCGATGGAAACAACGACTGGAATCCGGACAGAATTCCCAAGCCGCACATCTATTTTCGTGATCATGCAGTACCCTGTGCCGCCACAGAGGAGGCCCGATGCCGGTGGAAGCGACAGAGGTGCAGGTCAGGCCGGGCGCCGAGGGGGATCTGGAGGCCCTCACGGACATCTACAACCACTACGTCCGTGAGACCGCCGTCACCTTCGACACGGCCGCGTTCCTGCCGGAAGAGCGCCGCCCTTGGCTGCTCTCCCACCCCAAAGACGGCCCGCACCGCCTCTTGGTTGCCCAAGAACGCAAATGCGACATTCTCGGCTCCGCTCCCGGCGCCGTCCTGGGCTACGCCACCTCAAGCCCTTTCCGCCCCAAGCCCGCCTACTCCACCTCGGTCGAGGTCAGCGTCTACTGCGCGCCCGAGGCGGCCGGACGCGGCATCGGCACGCTTCTTTACAAGGCGCTCTTCGAGGCCCTCGCGACGGAGGACCTGCACCGCGCGTACGCCGGGATCGCCCAGCCCAACGAGCCCTCCGTCCGCCTCCACGAACGCTTCGGGTTCCGCCACGTCGGCACGTACGAGGAGGTGGGCCGCAAGTTCGGGCGGTACTGGGACGTCGCCTGGTACGAGAGGCGGCTCGGTCCTGGGGACTAGGGCCTGCGGCCGTTACGGCGGGCGCGGGGGCGCGCCTACCTTGCGCCTATGAACGTCATCGCGGACGACACCAGCGGCACTCCCGACACCAGCGGCACCCTCGACGAAGCCCTCCAGCGCCTGCACGCCTCCGGCCCCGAGCGGAACGGCTGGCTGAGCAACCACGGGCCGATGGCCGTCGAGTCCCTCGTACGGCACGGCCAGGCGCCCGCCGTGCACCGGTGGCTCGACTACTACCGGGCCAAGCTCGAGGACATGCCGGAGCCCGACACCGCCATCACGGAGGACAACTGGCGCGAGGCCCTGGGCGATCCGCGGCGCATCGCGGACTGGACCCGCTACTTCGAGCGGGCCGTGGCCGAGCGGCCCTGGCGCGACGTGCTCGCCGCATGGTGGGAGCCGCTGCTGCCCGGCATCGCGGCGGGCTCCACGCATCCGGCGATCCGGGTGGGCCACGCGGTGCGCACCCTGCTCGGCGGCGACGAGACGGAGCCGCGGCTCGCGGAGCTCGCGCACGGGCTCGGCTACTGGGCGGCCCGCCATCAGCCGCTGCCACGGCTCCGCACCCTCGCGGCCGCGCAGAGCGCCGCCGCCGCGCTGGACGCGGTGCCGCGCGTGGCCCGTCAGGAGGGCGGCATCCGGGAGCGGCTCGCCCAGCTCACCGCGTTCCCCGCGTGGGTGGACCCGGCCGCCACGAACCCGGCCGCCACGAACCCGGACCTCGCCCGCGACCGGCTCCGCGAACTGGTCACCGCCGCCGTCCACCGCTACGCCACCCACGGCCACGGCGAGCCGGTCATGCTGGTGCACGCCGCGACCGCGCCCAACGCCGTCCTGCGCACCCTGCCCGCGCTCCCCCGCGAGCTGTGGCCCGCATCCCTCCAAGCGGCCTGGTCGGCGAGCGCGGCGGTCACGGCCGCCTACTCCCCGGCCGCCCCACAGGCGTACGGGCCCGCGGGCACGCTCACCGCCGACGAGATCTTCGCGCGGGCCGCCGCGCACGGCGACGACCACACCATCAAGTTCGCGGACACGGCCCTCGACGTGGGCGACGAGGTCGCGCTCGCGGCGGCCCTGCGCGGGATCGAGCTCAACGACCCGGTGCTGTAGGCCGGTTGACCGGCTGGCACTCGGCCGAAGTCTCAGCCGGACTCTCAGCCGAACTGCACCGACCTCTTCGCGAGCCCCATCCAGAACCCGTCGATCACCGACCGCTGCGCCCCCAGCTCCCCCACCGCGTCCGCCGCGCCCAGCGTCACGAACAGCGGGGCGAAGTGCTCGGTGCGCGGGTGGGCGAGCCGGCCCGCCGGGGACGTGGTCTCGAAGTCGAGCAGCGCGTCCACGTCGCCCGCCGCCAGCGCCTCGCGCCCCCACGCGTCGAACTCGGCCGACCACGCCGGCGTACCGGACTGGCGGAGCGCGGCGAGGTTGTGGGTGAAGAAGCCGCTGCCGACGATCAGCACGCCCTCGTCGCGCAGCGGCGCCAGCCTGCGGCCGATCTCCATCAGGCGCTCGGGTTCGAGGGTCGGCAGGGAGATCTGGAGGACGGGGATGTCGGCCTCGGGGTACATCTCGACGAGCGGGACGTACGCGCCGTGGTCGAGCCCCCGGTCGGGCACGTCCTGGACGGGCGTGCCCGCGGAGCGCAGCAACTTCCGTACGGATGCGGCGAGTTGCGGGGCGCCGGGAGCGGCGTACGTCACCTGGTAGTAGTGCTCGGGGAAGCCCCAGAAGTCGTACACGAGCGGCAGCGTCTCGGTGGCGCCGAGCGCGAGCGGGGCCTCTTCCCAGTGGGCGGAGACCATCAGGACCGCGGTCGGGCGCGGCAGATCCGCGGACCAGGCGGCCAGCTCGGCGGGCCAGACCGGGTCGTCGGCGAGCGGCGGGGCGCCGTGGCTGAGGTACAGGGCGGGCATGCGGGACATCGCGCACCTCCGGGAGCGGACTCCATTGAATCCACTGGAAGTTGATCCACTGGAAGCTGACGCTTGAAAGTTCAAGCTATTGGGGCGACCCTGAGCCTACGCCTGGTTTGTTTAAGGTTCAAGGAGGGGTTGCGTACAGTGGAGTACATGGATACGGCACCGACTGCGCCCGGGGGCGGGGAACCGCGCTGGCTCGACGACGATGAGCAGCGCGTTTGGCGGATCTACCTCCAGGCGACCACGCTCCTCGAAGATCATCTGGACCGGCAGCTGCAGCGCGACGCGGGCATGCCGCACATCTACTACGGCCTATTGGTCCAGCTGTCCGACGCCCCCCGGCGGCGGCTGCGGATGACCGAGCTGGCCAAGACCATGAAGATCACCCGCTCCCGGCTCTCGCACGCGATCGCACGCCTGGAGAAGAGCGGCTGGGTGCGGCGCGAGGACTGCCCCTCCGACAAGCGCGGCCAGCTCGCGATCCTCACCGACGAGGGCCACGCGGTGCTCCGCCGGACGGCGCCCGGCCACGTCACCGCCGTACGGCAGGCGCTCTTCGACCGGCTCACCCCGGAACAGCAGAAGTCCCTCGGCGAGATCATGACGATCGTCGCCGAGGGACTTCAGCCCAAGGAGGCCGGGGCGGACCTGCCTTGGCTCCGCTAGGGGCTCACCTGCTCCCGGGGGTCAGTGCGCGACCACCGGGATCCTGACCTCGTCCTCGACGCCCTCCGAGTCCCCGCCGGACGCGGCGGGGGTGCCGCCCTGGGCGCCGGTGGTGATGAACGTGGCGGCGATCAGGGCCGAGACGACCAGGATGCCGACCGCCCACCAGATGGCGTGGCTGTAGCCGCTCACCATGGCCTGCGCCTGGAGGAGCTTCGGGTCGGTGGCGCCGGCCGCGTGGTCCGTGAGGTACGCGGTGGTGGCCGAGGCGGCGATGGTGTTCAGGAGGGCCGTGCCGATGGCGCCGCCGACCTGCTGCGAGGTGTTGACCATCGCGGAGGCGACACCGGCGTCACGCGGCTCGACGCCGTGCGTGGCGAGCGACATGGCGGGCATGAACGCCGTACCCATGCCGAGGCCGAGCAGCACCATCGCGGGCAGCACCAGCGCGGCGTACGAGGAGCCGACCTCCATCTGCGTGAAGAGGAGCATGCCGAGCGCCGCGACCAGGAAGCCCGGGGCCATCAGGAGCCGCGGCGGGACGCGGGTCATCAGCCGCGTGCCGATCTGGGTGGAGCCCACGATCATGCCCGCGATCATCGGCAGGAAGGCGAAGCCGGTCTTGATCGGCGAGAAGCCCTGGACGACCTGCAGGTAGTAGGTGAGGAACAGGAACGTGCCGAACATCGCGATGACCGCGAGGCCGAGCGACAGGTAGACACCGCCGCGGTTGCGGTCGGTCAGGACGCGCAGCGGAAGCAGCGGCGAGCGGACCTTGGCCTCGGTGAGGACGAAGGCGAGCAGCAGCAGCGCGGAGGCGACGAACATGCCGACCGTCACGGCGTCCGACCAGCCGTCGGACTCGGCGCGGGTGAAGCCGTAGACCAGGGCGACCAGGCCGAGGCTGGACAGGATCACGCCGGGGATGTCGAGCGGCGAGCGGTTGCGGCCCTCGGCCGGCTCACGGATCACGAAGTACGCGCCCAGGGCGGCGACGATCGCGAACGGGACGTTGACGAAGAAGGTCCAGCGCCAGTCCAGGTACTCGGTCAGGGTGCCGCCGAGGATGAAGCCCACGGCGCCGCCGCCACCGGCGATCGCACCGTAGATGCCGAACGCCTTGGCGCGCTCCTTGGCGTCGGTGAACATCACCGCGAGCAGCGACAGGGCGGCGGGCGCGAGCAGCGCGCCGAACACGCCCTGCAGCGCGCGGGCGCCGAGCATCATGGCCTCGTTCTGCGCGGCACCGCCGAGCACGGAGGCTCCGGCGAAGCCGATCAGGCCGACGACGAAGGCGCGCTTGCGGCCCCACAGGTCGGCGATGCGGCCGCCGAACAGGAGCAGTCCGCCGAAGGCCAGGGCGTAGGCCGTGATGACCCACTGCCGGTTGCCGTCGGATATGCCCAGGTCGACCTGGGCGGAGGGCAGCGCGATGTTCACGATCGTCGCGTCGAGCACGACCATGAGCTGCGCGAGCGCGATGAAGACGAGCGCCTTCCAGCGCATGGGGTCCGCCGCCACGGGCGGTCGGAGGGCTGTTTCAGACATGGAGGTAGCCACCTAGGGATACGGAGTGGTGAAAAACAGACGTAAGAGACGTAAGTGAGAGACGTACGAAGGAGCCGTACGAAGGAGCCGTACGAAGGCGCCGTACGAGAGGAACCGGCAGCGCGCGTCAGTCCTTTCGGAGATCCTCCAAAGTCGCTGCCTCCCCCGGAAGTTCGGAGCGGGCCGGCGTCATCAGGCCGTCGAGGAACAGCTGCAGATGGCGGTGGATGAAGCCGTCCATGTTGGCGCAGGGCGTGCCGGGCAGCGGGCGGGTCAGCTGGGAGAGGGCGACCATCAGGTCTCCGACGGCGATGTCGGTGCGCAGCTGCCCGGCCGCGCGCGCCCGCTCCATGAGCTCCTCGACCCGGTCCTGGATGCGGTCCCGGGCCTCGAAGAGATCGGGGTGGTCATGGTCGAAGTGGGCCGAGAGCATCGGGCACAGGGCGCCGATCCGCTCGTCGGCCGCGTCGTGCACGAAGCCGCGCAGGGCCTCGAAGGTCCCCGCCTCGTCCGCCGCGGACTCGGCGAGGGCCTGCTCGGCGCGGGCCACGATGCGGTCGCTGACGTGCAGCACGACCTCGCGCTGGAGGTCGCCGCGGTCGGGGAAGTGCCGGTAGAGCGTGGCGTTGCCGACGCCCGCACGGCGCGCGATCTCGTCGAGCGGCACGTCGGCGCCGAACTCCACGAACATCTCGCGCGCGGCGCCGATGATCCGCTCCCGGTTGCGCAGGGCGTCGGCCCGGGGGCGGGGTACGCGGCGCTGCGTGGCGGTCGCAGTCACGGCACTCTCCCTTACTTCCTCGGTCGTTCTGTCGGGTAGACCGGGCGGCCCACGGAAAGTCATCGGTCCGCCCCGCCCCGGTTGTCGCCCGCATGCGGGGAGTGAATCCCCGTTTCGTGCGGACACAGGTCTAAACGGGGAGGGAGTCCCCGGATATTTCCCGGAGCCGGAAAAGGATTCTGTGACCCGTGTCACACCCCCTCCGCCGAGAAAGCCCCGATCGGTCGCACTCAGCGAGCGCCCGCGCACCCTCCGGCACAGGGTGATCGGACAGGGTGCAGCCAGACCGGCGGCTGCCGCGGACCGGAAGGCCCATGGATGCAGCAGCAGCCGACGCAGCCGCCGACCAGACGTCGCATACGTGGAGCCCGCAGAGGCATCGCCCTCGCCTCGCTCACCGCCGTCGCCCTCGCGGTCACCACGTCGGCCAGCACCGGCCGCCTCATGGAGGAGCCGACCACGGCGGGCCCGGTGGCCCTGGCCCGGGCCACCGCCCTCGGCCCGTGCATGATCAACGGCGCGATGGGCGTGCAGATGTCGGAGGGCGTGCCCACCGCCCCCGGCTACTCCCGCTCCACGGGCACCGTCCGCGCCCTCAACCTGATGGTCGACTTCTCCGACGCCCCCGGACAGGGCAGCGCCCTCGACCGGCTCGCGGAGTTCTTCCCGCAGACCTCGGAGTGGTTCCGCACCAGTTCGTACGGGCGGCTCGACTACCGCCCCGAGTCCCCCGTCCCGCACTGGCTGCGGATGCCCAAGCCCTTCGCCGCGTACGGGATAGAGCGCGGCGCCCCCTTCGACCCCGGCTACCGGGAGCTCGTCCAGGACATCGTGGCGGCGGCCGACCCGGACGTGGACTTCCGCAGTTACGACCTCGTGAACATCCTGATCACCCCGAACGCGGGCCCGTCCGCGCTCGACACGGTCCTGTCCGTGACCTTCGCGGGCAACCACGAGGCACCGGTCGCCGACGGCGTGCCCGTCTCCAACGCCTCGTTCGTCTACAGCCGCCAGGACGACGGCTCCGGCTCCTACACCGAGACCGGCTACCGGGTGCTCCCGCACGAGAACGGCCATGTCTTCGGGCTGCCCGACCTCTACACGCAGGAGGGCGGCGGCGCGGTCGGGCACTGGGACATCATGAGCGAGGACTGGGGCGCCAACAACGACCTCCTCGGCTGGCACAAGTGGAAGCTCGGCTGGCTCGACGACACCCAGGTGGGCTGCGCGTCGACACCCGGCACCACCGAGCACCTGCTGAGCCCGCTCGCGACGCCGGGCGGCACCAAGATGGCCTTCGTCCCGCTGACGGGGACGACCGGCATCGCCGTCGAGGTCCGCACCCGCGCCGGGAACGACGCGGCGGTGTGCCGCCCCGGGGTGCTCGTCTACAAGGTGGACGCGGACGTCGACACCGGCCACGGCCCGGTGACCGTGCAGGACTCCACGAAGGACAGCGGCGGCTGCACCCGCCGCCCCAACGTCCACGGCGAACTCTCGGACGCCCCCTACGGCCCCGGCGAGACGTATGTGGACCGCGCGTCCGGGGTGCGCGTGACGGTGGCGGGCGTGGACGAGAACGGCAACTACCGGGTGAACATCACGCGTTCGTGAGCCTCCCGGGGCGCCGGACCCGCTCAGGGCCCTCAACTCGCCTTGCCCTCCTGGGCGCCCGCACCGGGCACGGTCTGCTGGACCTGGCGCAGGAAGGCCGCATTGGACGGGGTGTGCCGCAGGCGGTCGAGGACGGCCTCCAGGGCGCCCTGCCCGTCCCGCCCGTGCAGCGCCCGCCGCAGCCCGTGCAGGGCGGTCAACTCCTGTGCCGGTACGAGGAGTTCGTCCTTGCGCGTACCGGACCTGGTGATGTCGATGGCCGGGAACACCCGCCGGTCGGCCATGCCCCGGTCGAGGCGGAGCTCCATGTTGCCGGTGCTCTTGAGCTCCTCGAAGTAGTAGTCGTCGGCGCGCGAACCGGTCTCCACGAGGACGGTCGCGAGCATCGTGAGGGAGCCGCCCTCCTCGGCGCTGCGGGCGGCGCCGAAGAGCTTCTTCGGCCCCTGGATGGCGGCCGCGTCGACACCGCCGCTGAGGGTGCGGCCGCTGCCGGCGGCGGCGTTGTTGTAGGCGCGGCACAGCCGGGTCAGCGAGTCGAAGAGCATGACGACGTCACGGCCCTCCTCCACCAGGCGCTTGGCGCGCTCGACGGCGAGTTCGGCGAGGGCGATGTGCTGGTTGGCGGGCCGGTCGAAGGTGGAGGCGAGCACCTCGCCCTTCACGGACCGCCGCATGTCGGTGACCTCTTCGGGCCGCTCGTCGAGCAGCACCACCATGAGGTGGCACTCGGGGTGGTTGGCCGCCACGGCGGCGGCCAGCTGCTGGAGCAGGACGGTCTTGCCGGTGCGGGGCGGGGCGACGATGAGCCCGCGCTGGCCCTTGCCGATGGGCGCGACGAGGTCGACGAGCCGGGTCGGGACGAGGTCGCCGGCCGTCTCCAGCCGCAGCCGGCTGCTGGGGTAGAGGGGGGTGAGGCCGGCGAACTTGGTGCGGCCGCGCAGGGATTCGGGCGTACGGCCGTTGACCCGCCAGACGCGGGTCACGGCACCGTTCTTGCCCGCCTTGGCATCCTTGGCGCCCTTGGCGTCCTTGGCATCCCTGCCCTCCTTCCCTTCTTTGGCCTCGCCTTCGACGAAGTCACCTGTGCGCAGCCCGAGTTGGCGGACGAGCGGGGCGGGGACGCGGACGTCGGCGGGGCCGGGCAGGCACCCTTCGACGCGCAGGAAGCCGTGGCCGTCGCGGCCGAGGTCGAGGACCCCGGAGACGGGCCGGGCGGCGAGCTGGTTCTGTGTCTGAAGTTCAGGGAGTGTGCTGGTCATGGTGGGGTCCTTTCGAGGACTTCGCGGATGTCGCTGCTGGTGCGGACATGCGAGGGAGAAGGCGCTGCGGGTTTGGAACCAAGGGCTCACAGAGGCCCGGAACCGCAGTGACCTGGAGAAACCCGGATGCCGTACGGAGATCTACTGAGATCCACGGCATCGCCGGGAGAAGAGAAGAGATTCAGCACGGGCGCCACAGAGGGGCGTTTCACACGTGCTTTCGGCAAGGTAACACACGCGGATGCCGAGCGTCTTCCCCTCACAGCAGGAGCGGGAGGCGGCACCGCCGCCTCCCGCTCCTGACCACCCCTCCCACCAGAGGGGCACTACTCACTACTTGCTGACGGCGAACCGCATCAGGGCCTGCTCGTCGCCCTGCTTGATCTTGCCGGTCTGGTTGATGACCTCGAGCTTCCAGCTCCCGCCGACGCGTATGGCCTTGGCGACCGCGCAGCCGTTGTCGTTGCTGAGCAGGCTCGGCCAGATGTCGGCGACCTGCTGGCTGCTGCCGCCCGAGGCGTCGTACACCTTGAAGCTGATGTTGCGCGCGGCCTGGAACGAGCTCTGCTTCTTGTACGCGGCGGCGATGAACACGATGGACGTGATCTGCGAGGGGACCCGGGCGAACTCGACGGTGACCGTCTCGTCGTCACCGTCGCCGTGGCCGGTCTGGTTGTCCCCGCTGTGCACCAACGAGCCGTTGCCCATCGGGTCCAGGGAGTCGAGGCCCGCGAGCCGCACCGGGTCCGCGCCCTGCATCGCGACGGCGATCAGGTCGAGGTCGGTGCCCTTCTTCCGCTTGAGCTTTCCGAGCACCCCGCCGCTGCTTCCCGCGGTGGGGTCCCAGGAGACACCGATGGACAGGTGCGTCACGCCGTCCAGGTCGGCGGGGCCGTCTTCCTTGGTGAGCGTAATCATGCGTGATCCCCAAAAGTCATGGCATTGATGGTGACATTGATGCAATTGCTGCACTTGAAGTGTGCCTGGCCCGATGACTTACGGGGTGAACGGGGGTCTACGCCGCCCTCGTCCCGCGCCGGTACCCGCCCGGCGCCACCCCGAACTCCCGCTTGAACGCCTTGGCGAAGGCGAACTCCGAGCCGTAGCCGGTGCGGGCGGCCACCGCCGTCAGCGGGGCGTCCGTCTCCCGCAGCAGCCGGGCCGCCGTCGTCATCCGCCAGCGGGTCAGGTACGCCATCGGCGGCTCCCCCACCAGCGTGCTGAAGCGGCGGGCGAAGGCCGCGCGGGACAGACCGGACCGCCCCGCGAGCGACTCGACCGTCCACGTGGCCGACGGGTCGGCGTGGATGGCCGACAGGGCCGGTGCCACCGCCGCGTCGCTCAGCGCGGCGGCCCAGCCCCGGGCCACGGCCGCGGGCTGGTCGTCCAGCCAGGCCCGCAGGATGTACAGGAGCAGCGAGTCGATCAGGGTGGGCACGATGCCGACCGAGCCGATGCGCGGGTTCTCCAGCTCCGTGGACAGGAGTTGGACGGCCGCGCTCAGCTCCGGGTGCCTGCCGTGCCGCGTCGGCAGATGGATCAGCTCGGGCAGCTGGCGCACCAGGGGGTGCGGACGCCCTTGGTCCAGGTGGTAGTTGCCGCACAGCAGGCTCGTCTCGGGCCCGTCGCCGCCGAGCGTCACCGACCCGATCGGCGAGCCCTCCTCGAACCGTTCGGCCTCCGGCACCTGGGGCGGGGTGGAGGGCTGGTCGGCGAGGATGTGGCCGCGCCCGTCCCGCAGGAACACCACGTCGCCGGGGTTCAGCGGGACCGGCTCCAGGTGCGGGGCGTCGCCCAGCGGCACCAGCCAGCACGTCCCGTGCAGCACCACATGGAATCCGGCCCCCGCGACGGGCGGCAGCCGCAGCCCCCACGGCGCACGGCCGTTGGTCCGCACGGAGGCCGGCTGCCCCGTACGCATCGAGGCCAACGCCTCGGTGAGGATGTCCATCCCGCCCTCGCTCCCCGCCCGTTCAGGCTCTTCGGCCTGTCCCGTCCCGGCACCGCGCCGGTCCCGCCCCACTCACTCCACCGTCAGCACAATCTTGCCCTGGACGTGTCCCGCCGCGACCAGCTCGTGCGCCTTGCCCGCCTCCGCCAGCGGGAACGTCTCCTCCACGTAGGGGCGGATCCGCCCCGCGTCGACCAGCTCGGCGATCGCTTCGAGCGCCGCGTAGTCCGGCTCGACCGAGATCCCCGCGAAGCGCCGCCCCGCCGCCTCCACGCGCTCGATCAGCGCCGCGTCCCCGTGCTCCAGGACGCTGATGAGGGTGCCGCCCGGCCGCAGCACCCCGAGGGAGCGGTCCCCCTGGGCCGTGGAGTCGAGGACGATGTCGGCGTCCGTGACGACGTCGGTGAAGTCGGTGGTCCGGTAGTCGACGACCTCGTCGGCACCGAGCCCGCGCACGAAGTCGCGCCGCCCCTCGCTCGCGACGGCGATCACATGGGCGCCGCGCGCCTTCGCGATCTGCACCGCGAAGTGGCCGACCCCGCCGGCCGCCCGCTGGATCAGCACCCGGTCGCCCGCCTGGACGTCCGCCGCCTGCACGAGGCCCTGCCAGGCGGTGAGCGCCGCGAGCGGAATGGCGGCGGCGTGCACATGGTCGACCGAGGCGGGCTTGCGGGCGAGCTGGCGGGAGGGGGCGGCGACGTACTCGGCGTACCCGGTGGCGGCACGCGGGAAGAACGGCATCCCGTACACCTCGTCCCCGACCTTGAACCGAGCACCGGGCCCCGCCTCCTCGACGACACCCGAGATGTCCCAGCCGACCCCGAAGGGCGGCTCCCCGAGCAGCGGGAAGGCCCCGGCCCGGACGGCCACGTCGACGGGATTCACGGCGCTGGCCCGGACCCGCACAAGCACCTCACCGGACAGCGGCTTCGGCCGCTCGGCCTCGACGACCTCGAGGACCTCGGGACCGCCGAAGGACTTCTGAACGACTGCACGCACGGCAACTCTCCCTCACATACGGCGGGTTGCCACTGAATCCAGTGGGCCGCCTCTGGCTGATGTGCCCAACCGTAGAGAGCCCGAACGAGCCGCTGAATAGCCTTCTGTCTCGCCCACATGTCCCAGCGTCTTGCTCCCCCGGCGCCATGGACAGCAACCAACCCCACCCCCGCCCCCACCCCGCCACTTCCCGCCATCAGCTACCCTGTCTGGGCTGGCCTTCGTAGCTCAGGGGATAGAGCACCGCTCTCCTAAAGCGGGTGTCGCAGGTTCGAATCCTGCCGGGGGCACACTTAAGCAGCAGGTCAGAGGCCCTGTCGCCCACTAGGGCGACAGGGCCTCTGGCTTCCGGCACGGATTCAGCACACATGAGGTGTGCGCCGAGGGTGGGGAGCTGTACCGCGATGCCCGCTAAGGACGAACTGGCCAAGCGCCGCCACGACAACCTGGTCGACCGCCTGGAGACCCTGATGAAGGCTTCGCTGAAGCCTGGTTACCAGGGCTACCACGGGCAACTGGTCCTGGGCAGCGATGACCTTGAAGAGATGGGCGAGCTCAAGGACGTACGGCGTGCCGCTCGCGAGGCGGGCCGTCGCCTCGGCTGGCAGCCGAAGACCCAGCTCGTGGACGGACGCCTCTTCGTCTACGACGACCGCGAGGTACCCGAAGAGATCAGCCGCCTGGCAATGCGCGACGCCGCCGAGGCAATGGACGCCTTCATGCGGCCGTACCTGAACCGGGCCCCGCGGAACATCTGAGCGACACCCTGCCATCAGGTGCCGCCCCTGCCTGTCTGGCGGGCAGCACCTGGCTGGCCTCGGCACGGATCAGGCACACATCACGCTGCGGCGTCCTCCAGGTCCGCCACCGCCTCGGCAGCCTTGCGGGCCTTCTTCTCAGCTTTCTCCAACTTGGCCTTCACCTTGGCCAGTTGCTTCGCCCGACGCTTGTGCATCTTCTTCGAGACCTCGTCGAGACGGTCGGGGAAGAGATGACCGTACGTGTCCAGCGTCAGGGTCGCGGACTTGTGGCCGAGCATCGTCTGGACG
Organism: Streptomyces sp. NPDC059009; assembly: GCF_042740175.1. NCBI lineage: Bacteria > Bacillati > Actinomycetota > Actinomycetes > Kitasatosporales > Streptomycetaceae > Streptomyces > Streptomyces sp. NPDC059009. The sequence continues at coordinate 55,555 of NZ_JBHYJB010000024.1, forward strand.
ACGTTGACGTCCGCGCCGCTGGCGATGGCGAGCGAGGCCGCCGTGTGGCGCAGTTTGTGCGGGGTGAGCTTGAGGTGGCCGAGGCCCGCCTTGGTGACCGCGGGGGCGAAGAACCGCTGCCGGAAGTTCCGGGCGCGCAGCGGCCCGCCCTGCGGTGCGGTGAACAGCAGTTCATCCTCACCCCGCTCCTCGACGTGCGGCTTCAGCTCCTCGGCGAGGAAGCGCGGGATCGGTACCGACCGGCGCTCGTGGTTCTTGGGCGAGTCGAGGTAGAGCTTGCCGTTGTCCTCGACGTACGCCTCGACGATGTGCGCGCGGCAGGCATCGAGGTCGACCCGGCCCACCTTCAGCGCGGACGCCTCCCCCCAGCGCAGCCCGGTGTACGCCAGCAGCAAGATGAAGACGCGGTACGCGCCCGCCGCCTCGGCGAGCGCCTCGGCCTGCATGTCGTCCAGGTAGACATGGTCAGCCGGTGCCGCTTTCGGCAGGGGGACGCCGGCGGCCGGGTTGAAGGCCAGTCGCCTGGACTTGACTGCGAAGCCGAGTACGCGGCTGAGCACGACGTACGCCTTGCGCACCGAGCGCGCACTGAGCTTCCTGCCGCCCGCCGTCTCGCCGGACAGCATGTCCGCCAGCCACTCGGCGACATCCTCATAGTGGATGCGGTCCAGCGAGGTGGTGCCCCACTTGGGGATCACATGGACGTCGAGAACGCCTCGATAGCGGTTGCGAGTTGAGCGCTTGAGGTGGACCTGGGCAGCCAGCCAGGACTCCGCCACCTCCGCGAACTTCACGCGCGAGGCCGCCGGATCGCGGTACGTGCCGTCGGACAGGCGGGACTCCACCCTCGTCCGCTCGGCCTCCGCGTCGACCTTGCGGGCCAGGGTCTTCATCTTCGGCTTGCCGTCAGGGCCGTACCAGCGCACGCGATAGCGGCCGGGCGGGGTGCGGCCAGTCTTCTTGGCTGCTGCCACCGCCCGCGTGTACGCCGCGTGCCCGTTGCGGTCCTCGATCCAGACTCGCGCCATCAGCCCTCCTGCCGAACGGAGCTGGGCCGCACGTGCGCGGGAACCGGTGGGGAGAGCGGCTGGAGCAAAGCGATCGGTGAGACGCCGAGGGCAGTGGCGATGATGACGAGGTCGTCGACGTCGCAGCGGCGGCGGGCGCGTTCGGTGCGGCTGAGCGCAATGTTGGACAGAGGGCGGCCGAGGGCGGTGCAGCGCTCGGCGAGGCGGTACTGGGAAAGTCCGCGCAGCAGGCGCAGGCGCTCGATATTGCGCGCGGTTTGGATTCCAGCGGGGCCTATTTCTACGGGTCGGGTTGCCATGACAGATAGCCTTAACTCGAAATGCACATCCGTGGCAAGGGTTTACTCAAGAGGTTGAGAAAAGTTGTTGGCGCCGCCTATCGACAGTTTTGCGCAGGTGGTTCGGCGGAGCCGGATTTCCGTGCTACGGTGCCGCGCCGCTGCGCCCGGGGGACTTAGGACACACGCTCCCATTCGGGCACTGACCTTGCACCTTGACCTCAGACTGTGTGCCACATGGGGTCGAGATGATCCGGGGAAAATCGGACAGATTCACCTTGAATTCCGACTTGATTTCGGCAACCGGGGATCGTGCCCTATCGTTCTGGGACCCATCCCCGCCCCTGACCGTTTGGGGCGACCGCGGAAATTCCCCAGAATGCCGCTGGATGGATCGCCAAAGGCGTGGCTATGTTGCCCACGCCGCATCTCGGCACTCAACCAGGAGGTCTCTTTGCCCAACCACACCCCGCACCGTGCTGCCGCGGAGCGCGGTCGGCTCGCCACTCCCGCCGACGTCGCGAGCTACCTCGGCGTGCCCGTGAAGACGCTCTACCAGTGGAAGTACCGGGGCACCGGCCCCAACGTCCACAAGGTCGGCCGCCACCTGCGCTACCGCTGGCAGGAGGTGGACGCGTGGCTGGACGCCCAGACCTCGTACGACCTCACCGCCTGACCGGCGGACTCATGGCGAAGCCCCCGGCGCGCCAACGCCGAGGGCCCCAGATTCCCCAACTGATTGCCCATCCCTGAACGAACGAGCTGGTGAGGGGCGGGACCTTGCCCGTCCTGCCTCTCACCGGAGAGGAACGTCTATGGAGGACTCTACGTCCTCGCCTATTTCGAGTGCATCCCCCGCCTCCTCCGCCGAGGGGACCGGGCCCAAGGTGGTCTGGCCTCCGGTGGCAGTGCCTGGCCAAGGGTTTGGTCCGCGCGATGCGGACCACGACAACGGCCGGTCCGCCGGACCACACGCGCCGGATGGCTCTGGTCCGCAGGATGGTCCGCAGCGTGCGGCAGTCGCGGACCGGTCCGCCGAAGCTACGCCGACCGCATTCCCGTCGCCGGACCGGATATCCACACCTGTGGAGGAGGCGCAGGTCAGCGACGCGCGGACCGGACCGGGCGCTGCGGACCAGGCTGGTCCGCACGAGGTGAAGCGGTCCGCTCCTTCTGGTCCGGTGGTTCGCGACGGTGCGGACCAGGCGCCGGATGCTGGTCCGCACGACCGGAACCTGGTCGGTGTCCCCGCCGCTGAGCGGACCAACGTCCCCTCACCGGACCACACCGACGGACCGGACCAAGGCCCGCGGACCGGTCCGGGGAAGCCGTTCGGACCGGCGGACCACACGGAGCCGTCTTCCGGTGACGGGGCCGCGCTGCTGGATGAGTTGCGGTCAGCGGTCGGCAAGTACGTGGTGCTGCCCAGTGAGGAGGCGCTGACCGCGGTCACCCTGTGGGTGGCGGCCACGCACATCCAGACCGCTCTGCAGCACGCGCCGCGTCTGGCGATAGTGAGCCCGACGAAGGGCTGCGGCAAGTCCCGCGTCCTGGACGTGCTCCACGAGACCGTGCACAAGCCGATGATGACCGTGAACATCTCCACGGCGGTCGTCTACCGCGTCATCGGCAAGAACCCTCCCACCCTGCTGGTGGACGAGGCCGACACCATCTTCGGTCCCAAGGCAGGGGACAAGGAGGACCTGCGCGGCCTGCTCAACGCCGGGCATCAGCGCAACCGGCCCGCCTGGCGCATCTCCGGCCCCGAGCACAAACCGACCCCGTACCCGACCTTCGCCATGGCCGCGCTCGCGGGGATCGGCGACCTCCCGGACACGATCATGGACCGGGCGGTCGTGCTGCGGATGCAGAAGCGCAAGACGGGCGAGAAGGTGGCCTCGTTCCGGCTGCGGGATTCGGTGCCGGAACTCAATGCGCTGCGCGACAAGCTGGCCGCCTGGCTGGGTCCGCTGCGCGGGCAGGCGGCGCGCATGGTGCCCACGATGCCGGTGGAGGACCGGGCGGCGGACACCTGGGAGCCGCTCGTCGTCATCGCCGACCTGGCCGGCGGCCACTGGCCCGCACGCGCCCGCGCCGCGTGCGTGGCCATGACTCGGCACGAGGCGGTCCAGGACGAGCAGAGCAGCCTGAAGACGCGGCTGCTGCGCGACATCCACCGCATCTTCGCGCAGGCGGACAATCCCGAGGCCCTGGCCACCCAGGACCTGGTCGCTGCCCTGATCCAGGACGCCGATGCTCCGTGGGCGGAGTACGGCACCAAGGGCCTGAACGCCTACCACCTGGGCAACCTGCTGCGGGACTTCAACATCGGCTCGGCCAACTACCGGTTCGAGAAGGGCAGGCAGGCCAAGGCGTACATGCGCAACCGGTTCCTGGACGCCTGGGCACGCAACTGCCCCGACCTCATCGAGGCAGCACCTGAGCCCGCACCCGGCAACGCGGCTGCCCGCCCGGCCCTGGGCAAGCCGCCCGCCGCCCCGACCGGGTCGCTACCCGTCGGCCCGCCCGGCGGCCCCGCCGGGCCCAAGCGCACTCTCTGATCCCACCAGGGGCGTAGTCCGTAGCACTGCGTCGCGTCCGTCCCCGCGCAGGTCAGCGCGGGGACGGACTTTCTCGTCGGGACGCACTTCTCCGTACCTGCCCGGCCGTCCGTACCTGTGCTGACCAGCCATGCGACGCATGCGACGCACGTGACACCGCCCCAGCCGATTGCCTCCGGAGCACCACGATGCACACTGACAACGACAGCGACACCGCTTCCTCCCGCCGCCGGGGATGGTTCGGCCTGGGCCGACGAACAGCAGCAAGCTGGAGCGTTCGAGCCCCTAATGGGGCTTCGTCCGCGCTTGCCTCCGCCCCTGGGGTGGCGGAGGAGGGGGAGGCCGGGCGCCAGCGGGCGCCCGAGCCAGAGGTGGGGGTGACCGAGCCCAGCACCACGCCCTCCGTCGCCAACGCCGAGCAGCCCGCTGCCGACTCCACCGCCCCACACACCGAACCGCCCGTCGACAACACCGACACCACACCGCCCTCGGGCAACCCCCCGCTCCTCGAGCAGCCCTCCTGGCGTGAGCCCGATGCCCGCACGCCGCCCGCACGGAGGAACCGCAAGCGCACCACCGAGAACCGCGACCAGGACAAGAAGATCCGCTTTACCCCGACCGCGGTCCGGATCATCGACGAGGCAGCCAAGCGGCGACGTCTGACGTTCGCCGGGTTCGTCGGCGACGCCGCCCTCGCGGTCGCGCTCGACAAGGCGAACATGGTCGGCAGCCCGGAGGACGATCCGATCCGCCCGCTGGTGGAGGCCGTCGAGGCGCACACCAAGGCGCTGAACCGCATCGGCACCAACCTCAACCAGATCATGGGCGCCATCCACTCCAGTGCGATACCCGAGCGCACCGAGGCCGTCCTCGGCCTCATCGAGCAGGCCGCCAAGGCCAGTTACGACCTGATGGACCAGCTCATAGAGGAAAGTGCCGCCCATGGTGCCTGACGTCTCCACCGGCTCCGACACCCGCGGCCTGATCAACTACCTCTTCGGGCCGGGCCGTCGGGACGAACACACCGACCCGCACATCGTGGCCGCCTGGGACATGGCCGGCGCCCCCGACCCCGGCCGCAACCCCGAGACCACCTACACCCAGCTCGCCAAGCGCCTCGACCACCACGTCGACCTGCGCACCCGCGAGCTGGGCGGGAAGAAACCGCCCAAGCACGTGTGGCACTGCCCGGTACGCACCGCGCCGGGCGACCGCTACCTGACCGATACGGAGTGGGCTGAGGTCGCTCACCGCGTCGTCGCGGCCACCGGCATCGCGCCCGAGGGCGACGACCAGGCGTGCCGGTGGATCGCGGTGCGGCACGCGGATGACCACATCCATATCCTGGCCACCACCGTGCGCGCCGACGGCCGCCGACCGCGCACGAACCGGGATGGCTGGCGGGCGCAGAAGGAATGCCGCAAGATCGAGGCCGAGTTCGGGCTGCGTCAGCTCAAGTCCGGTGACCTGACCGCACCCAAGACGCCCACCGGGGCGGAGCGGGCAAAGGCCGAGCGCCTGGGCCAGGAGACACCTGCGCGGGAGTGGCTGCGCGAGCGCGCGTACGAGGTCGCCGCCGCCGTGCGCAGCATCGACGACTACTTCACCGTGCTCAGCTCGCTCGGCATCCAGGTCAAGCCGCGTATCAGCGCCAAGACCGGCGAGGTGGACGGCTACAGCCTGGCCGCCCCCGGTGACACCATCTTCTTCGGTGGCTCCAAGCTCGCCCCCGACCTGTCCTACAAGCGCCTCTGTGAGCGCCTCCCCACCCAGGAGGTGGCCGACCGCCCGCAACCGGTGGCCTCCGACCCGGCCGAGCCGTGGCGTCGTACGGAGACCGCCGCGCGTACGGCTCTGGCGGCACTCGATGCGGGCGACGACGCCATCGCTCAGGGCCACCTGGATGCCTTCGCCGACACCCTCCACAACCTGGCCCGCGCCGCCCCAGGCCCGCACCAGGCCGAACTGCAAGCCGCAGCCCAGGCGTTCAACCGGGCACGCCGCTCGGCGATCCGGGCCGACCGCCAGGCCGCCGCCGAACTACAGCAGGCCGCCAGGGAACTCACCCAGGCTTCCAACATTCCGGGCGGCCTCGCCATCGCTCTCATCTTCACCGCCCTGCACCTGGCCCGAGCCGCCGCCAAGTGGCACCAACAGCGCGGACACGAGCAGCAGGCCGCCGCAGCGGAAGAAGCCTGCCGCCACCTCCAGGAGACCTACCGCCAAACCGCCGAGCCCGTCCTGGCGGACCTCACCCGCCGCGCACCCCGCCGTGCCGCAGCCCGGCGATTCGAGGCCGACGTGCGGGCAGCCATCCCCGACCAGGCCGACCGCATCCTCGCCGATCCATCCTGGCCCGCCCTGACCACCACCCTCGCCCGCGCCGAGACCGCCGGCCACAGCCCTCGCCGCCTCCTGGCCGAAGTGGCTGCCAGCCGAGAACTCAACACCGCCGAACGCCCCGCCGACGTTCTCAACTGGCGCATCGCCGCCCAGCCGAACAGGCGCGCACAGGCAGCACGGACCAGCAGCACCCGCCACACGACGCCGGCCGCGTGGGCGCCACAGCCCGCAACAGCTGCAGTGAACGAACAGCCTGCGGATCGCCGCCGACGCCGATAGCGGTCACGAGCCTGCTTCTTCAGCTCGGCCTGGCCGAGGCGAGCGCCATCAGGAGCTGGCTCGGATCTCCGGTGTATACGATCACCTCTTCGTCCTCGGCCGGGGCATCGAAGCGGGCGAAGAAGTCGTCGAGGGCTTCCGGGGTGACGGTGAGGGCGTTGGCGTCCTCGCGCTGGTTGCGCTCGGCCAGGCGTCGCAGCAGCTCGTCGCGGTCGGCGGGGAGGTAGACGACCACAGGATGGCCGCCCGCTTCGCGGGCGGCCTGTCGCCAGGCATCGCGCTCGTGGCGGCGCCACAGTCCGTGGTCCAGGACGACGTCGTTCCCGGCCTCGATCTCCTTGGTGAATCGCTGCCGGATCGCCTCGACGACGGGCCGTTCGCGCTCGAAGTAGGTGTGTTCGGGGTAGTCCACGCCGTAGCGGCCGTGGAGGCGGTGGACCTCCTCGTCGACGGACAGCCGGGTGAAGCCTTGGCTGGCCAGGGCCCGGGCGACGGTGGTCTTGCCGGAGCCGGTCAGTCCGGCCAGGAGGACGGCGAGGGGCACGTGGTCATCCCTTCCGCGACGAGCGTGCGCGAGCGCGGTCATTGTCTCCGATCCTGGCCGATCTGCACGTGCGGCCGCCACGTGGTGAAGAGGCCACGGGCCTCGGCGGGCCAGCCGAAGGGCATCCGGTCGAGGCTCACCCGGCGGAAGGCGAACCGCGGGTCGCTGATGTTGATCACGCCGCCGTGCTGACCGACATGCGTCAGGAGACGGCTGGCCTCCTCGCGCACGGCCGGGGTCTGTTCCTGCCAGGTACCGGAGGAGAAGTGCTGGATGCGGCGGCGGAGGTCATCGAGGACACCCGAGCGCCACTTGAAGTGGTGCACCGCGCAGATGCGGTGCACATCCGGCTTGTGGCCGGGTGCCCGGTGATTTCCGGAAGCCACCGTGACGTCGTGGCGAGCGAGGACGATCTTCCTGGGGTCGCCGTGCAGGAGCCGGTGGGTGAGGTAGCCGCCGAGGGGATAGGCAAGGTCCAGTCCGCCTTGAGGCTGCCAGCCGGTCAGGCGCCCGCTCGCGGTGACGCGGTCGAGCATCAGCCCGCCCACCACGCGGTGCCCGGACTTGTCGGCCTGGGCGATCGCCTCGTCCAGTGGAGCGGGGAACTGCTGGAACTCGTCAGCGTCCGCGAGCAGGTGCCAGCCGGGCCCGGCTCGGTGCCGCAGAGCGTCTCTGAGCTGGGTGTTGGTGTGCTCGTGCCACGGGCCGGCGCTGGTACCAGTGGGGGTGATGCCCAGCTCGCGGCTGGCGGCCTGGAGTTCGTGCCGCTGCTGGTCGGGGACGTGCTCGGGGAAGTGGAAGGCGATCAGGAATCGCTCGATGCCCAGTCGTCGGTAGTGGCGGACCCAGGCGGCCAGCAGCGGAGGTTCGACGGGCCCGATGACCGCGATCAGGGCCGGGGGTGTGCTCAGCATCGCGGCTCCTTCGTACGCAGGCAGGCGAAGGTGCAGGTGAGGAAGTCGGCCTGATCGGCGGCCGACGGCACCCCCAGCAGGCCGGGCGCCTCCGGGGCAGGGTGCTCGGGCGGCTGCCGGACCACGGTGTGCAGGGCGTCGGCGAGGCCGTCCGGTTCACCGGCGGGGAAGGTCAGTGCCCAGGGCAGGCCGTGCAGGCGGGCGGTCAGTTCGGAGTCGTGGTCGGAGACGACGAGGGGAACGCCGAGGCGTACGGCGTCCATCACGAGCCCGGATTCCTTGCCTACCCCGGGATGCCTGGCCACCAGGGCGGCGTCAGAGGCGCCGTACACCAGCCGCAGCACGCTCTCCGCGACGGGGCCGGGCACCGTGTGCAGTTGGAGATCGGGCAGGGATCGCCACCGCTCCAGCACAGAGTCATCGAGCGGGGCGCCCGCGACCACGAGGTGCAGCGGCTCCTTCAGCCGGGACAGGGCGGCGTCGATGGTGGCGATGTCCTTGTACGGCCACCAGCCGCCCACCAAGCACACCACGGCTTCGGCTGCGGGGATACCGAAGGCGGCTCGACCGCCGTCGCGTTCGGCATCGGTGAGTCGGCGGCCGTCGTCGACCGCGAAGGCGCGCACCACCGCAGGCAGGTTGGGGAAAGCGGTGGCGAACTGCTCGCCCACGGCCTGGGTCGGGTAGAGGGCGATCACCCGTTCCTCACCACGGCGGGCAAGTCGGCCGAGCAGCCGCACCGCGGCGTCCTCGGCGGTGACCGCTTCGTGGACGAACCGCAGGTGCGGCTGGCCGCCAAGGAGGGCGGCAGCCCCGTGCAGGGCCTCGCTCGCGGTCAGGATCACGACCGCCTCGGCGGCGGGCTCCAGGCGACGGGCGGTCCGCAGCGCGGCTGCCTCGGCCAGGCAGCGGGCGATCAGGGTGACCTGGTGCGGCAGGCGTCGCAGAGGGCGGGGCCAGCGGCGCGAACGGAACAGACACTGCCCGACTGCGGAGAGCCTGGCTACCAGTCGGGAGGCGACCAGCAGGACGCCCGCTCGGCGCCCGGCCGGGGAGGCCACCAGCCGGGCGCCGGCTTCGCGCAGAGCCGTGACCGCCTCGCGGGCGATCCCGTGCGGGGTGATGACCAGACTGCCGAGCCGGGCCTGGGCGAGAGCTACCAGCGTGCGCTGGTGGTGCCCGCCCAGCCGGTTCGCGTACGGCTCGATGAGCACGAGCGGGCAGTCAGTCATCCGGACACCGCCTGGTCCCCGTGGGCGGCGGTGAACCTCTCCCGAAGCCAGGTGGGGTCGTTGAGGTGGTCGAACCGCTTTGCGTCGCGGGCGGCCTCTCGGGCGAAGGTGACACCCTCACGGGCCCCTGCGGCGGCGTAAGCAGCGAACTCGCCGCTGTGACTCGTCGTCCACGCCTCCACCCGCTGGCGGGCATCGTCGTCGGCCATGTCGTACTCGCTGCCGCGGGCGAGCATCGCGCACTCCCGAAAGCCTGCCTTCCAGGCATGGAAAGGGCTCTGGTTGAACCGCGTGATGCCAGCGGTCCGCTCGGCGAACTCGATGCGGCCCGGGAGGGCGGCGAGCGCGTCCACGGCCTCGCCCATCTCGCGCAGGGCACTGCGGCGGATCAGCTTCAGCCCGCCGTAGCCGTAGGACAGGCCGTTGAGCGGGTTGACCGCGCGCCACACCCGCATCGACACCCCCTCGTCCAACGGCTCAACGGCAACCGGGGCGAAATCCGTATTGATGGCGAAGTCCCCGTCAGCGAGGAAGAACTGCTCGCGGTCGACGACCTCGGCGCACAGCCGGTAGGCCCGGCGCATCCCGTGCACCCCATGCAGGCGCTTGACCGAGCCGCCAAGAGTCCGCTGGAGCCGGGAGTGCAGGGAGTTGGCCATCGGCTCGTCGTAGGACAGGAACACCGCATCAAAATCGGTCACGAGATCGCCTCCAGGTAACGCGCAGCGACCAGGACGGGAGTGAAATCGGCCGTGGAGGCATGGGCCCGCTTGGCGTGCAGAGCGTGGAACTCGTCATCCGTGGCGAGCCGTTCGGCCAGGGCGACTGCCTCAGCCGGGGTGGTGAAGCACAGCTCGGGATCGATGTGCTCGGCAAGCCAGCCCAACTTGGGTGAGATGACCGGCAAGCCCATGCCCTGGCAGTCGATCACGCTCATCGACCATGGGCAGCCTGGGCGGAACGGGGCGATACCGAAGCGCGCACCGGCCAGCAGGTTCTTGTAGCGGACCCGGTCGCCCCGGTCGGAAACGACTTGGACGTGCGGCAGGGCGGCGAGTTGGTCGCGCATCTTCTCGGGGCTGTCGTCCAGCCCTTTGCGCTCGGCCCGGCGCTGGCCGAACAGGTCCATGACCCGTAGCCGCACCGTGCCGGACACGGTCAGATCGCGGGCCAGGTCCACGAACTGCTCAGTGCCGTAGTGCGCGTACAGCCGGTGGTTGTAGATCCCGATCGCCCCGGCGCCGGATACGGACTGGGTGGCGGTAGGGGCACGGACCAAACGCTCGTCGCGCGGAGCAGGCACCACTCGTAGCTTCTCGCCGAGTTCCACGGTCATGCGAGCGACAGCGGCCGACACCCACGAGGCGGCCGTGGAGGAGTGGACCATCACGCGGTCGCAGGCAGCCAGTCCGGCAGCGAACGCCAGCAGCACCGACCGCCCGAGCCCCGCGTCGTTCAGAGACGGATCGAGCAGGAGCTGTCCGCCAGCGGTGAAGGCGAACGGCAGGTAGTGGCAGTACCCGGCAAGCAGCGCGTCCGATCCGGCCTCCAGCAGGGCCGTACGGATCGCAGGGGCCTCCTCGATCTGGTTGGCCACCACCACTTCCGGCCTCTCCGTCCGGATCAGCGCCACCAACTCGTCGATGTCCGCGGAGAACCGAGCTCGGTACTTCGTGCCCGGCGCCCTTGTCTGGCGGAAGCCGCAGCGAGCATCCCCGGCCGCCGCCGGAGCCGCGACGGTCACCTTCGCCCCGGCGTCCGCGAGCGCTGGGGCGAGTAGGTCCGCGAAGATCCATCCCGAATCCGCCGACAGACGGTCGGGGTTGGAGATGTTGAGCAGGTACAGCACGCGCATGGTGCGTCGCCTCCCTTATCTGCCCGAAGGATCGATCCGGGCCCGTGAGGGAAGGAAAACGGCGACGAAGGCCGTGACGGGATGATGAACTTGGATCACTCACGGTTCATTCATGCTCACCAACGAGGACGCGGGGCGGAGCTTCGATGGACGCGCGCAGCGAGGAGATCACCGTCGAGCAGGCGGCCGAGGACTACGCGGCCGAGGTGGCCCGGTGGCGGGAAGTACGAGGCATGTCCAAGCGGGCGTTGGCGCGGGCCATGGGCTTCGACCCGTCCTACGTCAGCCACGTGGAGTCGGGCCGCGCCAAGCCCAGTGAGGAGTTCTCACGCCTCGCCGACGAGGCCCTCAACGCAGGGAAGGCCATCTGGCGGCGCTGGTGCGACTACGAACAGGCCAAGGCCCGCACCCGGCGCCCAGCAGCGTCACCGCCAGCCCAGCGCAGGTCCGAGCAGCCGTACGCCACCGGGTCGGCCCTCGTCGTCGAGCACGACGCTGCCAGGCTCCAGTACGACGGCAGCAACTACCGGCTCACCATGCGCCGAAGGCTGCGGAACACCGGGGAGGACCCGGTGACCCGCTACCTGATCCGTATCTCCGTCGACCGCTACCCCGGCGACCCCGAGCGGTCCAACGCGCACTATCGGGCCCACCCGCTGACCTGGGACGAGCTCGACCTGACGGCCACCTGCCGGGGCGAGACGATGCGGTGGGAAGCCAAGCACGACCGCGACGCCTTCAAGGAGGTCTGGCTGCTGTTCGACAACGAACAGGGCCGCTTCCCGCTCTACCCCGGCGAGTCCGTGTGGATCGAGTACACCTATACCGTCGGCGACAACAAATGGGGCAACTGGTTCCAGCGAGCCGTCCGCCTGCCCACCGAACAGCTCGAAGTCCAACTCGCCTTCCCCGCAGTCCTCGACCCGGTCATCTGGGGCACCGAGACCTCCATGACTGCCGAAGCCTCTCCGCTGCGCACCCCTCCCGTCCGCAGCGACGACGGCGAACTGCGGCAATTCACGTGGATCACGACCGCACCCGCGCTGCACGCTCGGTACCGTCTGGAGTGGCGGTTCCGGGCACGACCCGAACCCGACACGGACCAAAGGGAGTTCAGGTGATTGACGTGCGGCCCAGCCAGCGAATGCGCGACCTCGGAGTCGTCCAGCACGGCGCCGGCATCCTCGCCGAACCGGCCCGCGCCTTCGACCTGCCCGCCGAGCGCGACGAGGCCGAGCGCATCACCGACGAGTTGTTCGCAGCGATGGACCGGATCGGCCAGGTCCACCCCTTCGCCAAGGGCATGGGCATCGCCGCCCCGCAGATCGGCATCGCACGCGCCGCCGCAGTCGTCCAGCCGCCGGGCGACGCCCCCGCCATCATCCTGCTCAACCCGAAGATCACCACCCGCTCCGACGAGACGGACGAGCAGTACGAGGGCTGCCTCAGCTTCTTCGATGTCCGCGGCCTCGTCCCCCGCCCTCTGAAGATCACGGTGGAGACCATGGCCCTGACCGGCGAGACCGTGACCACCGTGTACGAACGCGGCCTCGCCCGCCTCATCCACCACGAATCCGACCACCTCGACGGCCTCCTCTATACCGCCCGCATGCGAACCGGAGTCGAGCCGATCCCGGTGGAGGAGTACCGACAGACCGGCCGTGCCTGGGTCTACGACGGAGCCTGACAGGCGTTGACTCACACGCGGGCCCCCATCTGCCGGGGAGGCACTGTGCCGCATCGCCCTAAGCTAAGCTGCGGGACCGAGCTCATCGTGGAGCGGAAACACTTGCCGCAACAGGCTGCGCTCGAAGGCGAGTCGGACCTCCGTGCTGGGCCTGCTCAGGCTAAGGCTGCCTCCGGCGTGGTGGAGAGCCTGCCGCACGCCAAGCAGGACATAGAAACTGGCGTTGTCGCACTGGGTCACCCCGTGCAGCACAAGCGTCACATGCCGACTGCCCTCGGCCAGCACGACGGAGACCAGTTCGCACAGTACGGGGACGCTGGCGGAATCCAGCTCGCCGGTCACGTACAGCGTCATGGAATGGCAGGGACCAGCGGGCACCCGCCGAAGCAGCAACCGTTGACCACCGCGCGGCTCGACATCCATCAGGATCACATGCCCCCGCAGTGAGAGTTCGTCCATCGTCTCACCTCTCGGGCCACCGCACGAGGGACGATATCCGTGGGAACACGGGGTCACCGGGGGCAAGATCCGGCGAACAGTGGCCATCGATCGACTCAGGGGCTGCCTCCCGTTCGGGTTGGAGGCGCGGGTATGGTCGAGCGCCGTCGGCTCATGCGGATGCGGATGACGGTGCCTGAGTGCGTGCTGCGCATGTCAGCGGCGTCGCTGAGCTGGCGGATGATCCACAGTCCCCGGCCGTCGAGTTGGGCGGTGCCAGGCGGCAGGTATCCGGCCAGGGCGGTGTTCAGAGTGCCGTTGGGGTCGGTGACCTCGCAGAACACTTCCTCGGCAGTGGTCCAGATCCGGCAACGGCCACCTCCGGCGCCATGCCGGACAGCGTTGCCGGCGGCCTCGTCCACACAGACCAGCAGGCTGTCGATCCGCTCGGGGGCCAGGGCCGCGTCGCGGGCGAGACGGGCGGTGAAGGCGCGGAGCTCGGAAAGCCTCCGGGTGCCGTCGAAACGGAACTCCGCGCAGCCTTTCGGCGGGTCGGGCAGGGGCACGGTGTCGCAGGCGGCGCTGAACTCCTCGGCGGCGATATGGGCGGGGTTGGGCCGGTGGGTCTGGCCGGTGGTCAAGGCCGGGTGAGTGAGCTGGGCGGCGTGCAGAACGCCGGTGGGCAGAGCGCGGGTGTCATACGGGCACAGGTGCCAGGCGCCGGTAGAGGCCAGGGCGAGGTTGAGCAGAGCGTCATAGCGGGTCCACTCACGGGCCTGGTCCTCACTCAGTCCGGCCCAGGGCGTCTCACCCAGGACCCGGGAAGGGCCCGCAGTGGTGTGGGCCCTGTCGTGGAAGGCCAACAGAGCCTGCGCCGGAGTGCGGTACCAGTGCGCGGGGGCGAAGACCACCTGCGCGGCCCGCCTCCCCAGATGCCGCCTGAGCAAGGCGGCGTTGTGCCGGGAAGTGGCGATGAAGACCGGTTCCCCGGCGGCCAGCCCGTCACGGGCGAACGGCAGGGCCGCGGCCAGGAACTGCTCGTCCCCGCCGTAGAGGAGCAGGTGGTGTGCGTGCGGCGCCGCCCCCGGCCGGGACGGTGCGCGGGAGTCACTCATCAGGGACCTCCTCAAGAAGCGTTAGGGGCAGCTCGGGCCGGTCCCAGCCGCAGGCCAGCAGCATCGCGGCGATCACCGGGGTGCGGGTGTGGAGGATCAGGCGCCGACCGGGCTCGAGCAGGGTCGCGAAGGACACCAGCGCATGCAGGGAGGAGAAGTTGAAGAACGTCACCTCGCGCAGGTCCACAGTGAGGTCGGCCGGAGTCCCGTCCACGGCGAGAAGGTGGCTCATCAGCACGGTCTGATTGGTCAGGTCGACCTGACCGCAAAGCCGCAGGCCCGGTGGGTCAACGGTGTGCCAGATCCGCAGCAGAGCATCGGAATAGGAGGGGCGGCGCACGCTGAACCTCATCCCTGCGCAGACCGCGCCCGGAGCTGGTGTTCCGCGCTCGGGACCGGCCGTCCATGGCCGTCCTGAGGCTTAGACAGGTGCGCAACCTGGCGGTTGACCGGCCGCTGGGGACCGGAGAAGTGTCCGCTGGCGGCATGGGCCCCCCTCGACAAGACCGCCGAACACCCGCATCAGCACGGTGCTCGTACCGGTGGAGGCATCCACGGATGCACCTCGAGCCTACGCCGAACCCCCGACACAAAGCGGACTTCGCCCCATCGGATCCCTCCCCGGCAAGCCCCTGTGAGCACCAGGGCCCCATGCCTGTGAGCGCCCCTCGGTGGCATCTGCCCCACCGCTGACGGAACGGATTCAGCACACATGAGGACGGGAAACCCCGCGAACACATGAGAACTACGGAGGGGAGTTTCCCCAGGCCAGACGTCACACGGCCAACGTTTTCCCAGGTCACAGCCTTGTTCAGGGAAAACTCCTAAAGCGGGTGTCGCAGGTTCGAATCCTGCCGGGGGCACACTTGAAGTAGGACGTCAGAAGCTCCTTCCTCCCTTTCGGGCGGAAGGAGCTTCTGATGTCCGGCACGGACTCCTCAGGGTCGGGGCCCTCGTCGTGCTCTCGGCACTATGGCGAATCCGCACCACGGCAGATCCGCACTACGACAGATCTGCACTACGGCAGATCCGCGTCCCTCGCGTACGCGGCCGCGAAGTCGGCGTCTTTCAGAGCTCTCCGTACGGCGGCCGTGATGCGGTTGACATCGCCGCGTTCGGCCGGTGGCAGCGGTGCTCCCACCGCGACGCGTGACCGGGCAGCGGTGCCGAGCAGACTGGCGGCGAGTTCCAGGTCGCCTGCGAGCTGCCATGCGCCCGCGAGCCCCTCCAGTGCCAGGGCCACTGCCCTTGGATCACCCGTGCTCCGGGCCGCCGTCAGGCCCTCCGTATGGAGTTTCAAAGCCGCTTCGGCGTCGCCGCGCTGCTCGGCGACGAAGCCGAGTTCGGCCAGGATCAGTGCGGCGCCGTTCGCCGCGTCGAACTGACGGTTCCACTCCAGCCAGCCGCACAGATACGCCTCGGCCGCATCGAGCCGCCCCTGCTTCCGCGCCCCGAGCGCGAGACCGACCTCGGCGAACTCCTGTGCCCGCCGGTCGCCGTGCTCGACAGCCACCCGCCGGCCCCGCTCGTGGAGCTCCTCCGCCCGCGGATGGTCCCCGGTCAGCAGGGCGATCCTGCCCAGTTCGGACCAGCGGGTGGACACCTCGGTCCACAGGCCGAGCTCCTCGGCGGTGCCCAGGGCGTCCCGGTGGCCGGCCTCGGCCGCCGGGTAGTCGCCCTCGATCTCCGCGAGACGGCCGAGCACGCTGGTGGCCTGGAGCCTGCCCCAGCGGTCGCCGGTCTCACGGAACAGGGCGAGGCTCGTCTCGCCGTCGGACCGGGACGCGGCCAGGTCGCCGCGTACGTACCGCTGCACGCCCCGCACGCTCAGAGCCGCTGCGATGCCCCAGCGGTCCCCCGTCGCACGGAGCTCGTCCAGCGACCGGCGAATGAGCTCCTCCCCGACCTCCATGGCGCCGAACAGCGTCGCGGCGTAGCCGAGGAACCAGCCTGCCCCGGCCCGGTCGCGTGGGTCGCGGATGTCCTCGTAGAACCGCAGGGGGGTGGATCTCCCCTCTTGGGAGGCGGTGCCGTCACCGCACAGCAGTGTCATTCCCGCGTGCCAGGCGGTGACCGACGCGCGGTCCGGGGCCTCCGGCTCGCCCCGCTCCTCGACGGCCAGGGCCTCGGCCATCGAGCGCCTTGCCTCCGTGAACCGGCCGCGCAGGAACCAGTACCAGGCCATGGCCCGGACAAGGCGTCGGGCGAGCCGGGCGTCGCCGGTCGCGGCCGCGGTGTCGAGCGCGGTGTCGAGCGCGGTGCGGACGTTGGCCGATTCGGCGTCGAGACGGCGCAGCCACCGCTGCTGGTCGGCGCCGCGCAACTGGGCGTCGGCCCGCTCGGCCAGTGCGGCGTAGTAGGAGGCGTGGGCGGCGCGCAGCCGGTCGTACTCGGAGGGCGGCGCCTCGGTGCGGATTCCCCGGTCGTACGAGGGGGTGTGCGGGGTGGTGTGTGCGGTGGTCTGCGACGTGGTGTCGGTGGTGTGCGCCGTCGCCGCGCGGAGCCGGTCCTGGCCGTACGCGGCCACCGACTCCAGAAGCCGGTAGCGGGGTCCGTCGGCGTGATCGACGACGACCACCAGGGACCGGTCCACCAGTCGGGCGAGCAGGTCGACGACCTCGGCGGCCTTCACCCCGTCCCCCGGACAGAGCGCCTCGGCGGCCTCCAGGTCGCAGCCGTCGGAGTGGATCGCGAGCCGACGCAGCACCATCTGTTCGGCCGCCGTCAGCAGCTCCCAGCTCCAGTCGAGCATCGCCCGCAGGGTCTGCTGGCGTGCCGGAGCGTCGCGCCGCCCTTCCGTCAGGAGCCCGAACCTGTCGTCGAGGCGCTCCGCGAGCCGGGCCGCGCCAAGCACCCGGACCCGCGTCGACGCCAGCTCCAGAGCAAGCGGAATCCCGTCCATGCGACGGCAGATGGTGGCCACGGCCTCGGCGTTGCTCTCGGACACGGCGAACCCCGGTGACGCGGCGGCGGCCCTCGCGGCGAACAGCCGGACCGCGCTGGATCGCTGCACGTCCGCCAGTTCGGCCTCCGGACCCGGTACGTCGAGCGGTGGCACCGGCCACAGGTGCTCGCCCGATACGCCGAGCGACTCCCTGCTCGTGGTCAGGATGTGCACCCCTGGCGCGGTCCGCAGCAGCAGCTGGGCCAGGCCCGCCACCGCCTCGACGACGTGCTCGCAGTTGTCGAGCACCAGAAGCAGGTGTCGGCCGCGCAGGGCGTCGGCCAGCCTCTGCGCCAAGGGCCTGGTACCCGTCGTCGGCAGCGCGCCGGACCACGCGTCGTCCCGGATGCCCAGGGCTGCCGCCACCACCTCGGCCAGCCCGGCCGCCTCCACCTCCGCGGTGAGTTCCGCCAGCCACACCCCGTCGGCGAAGGTTCCGGTCGCCCCGCTCGCGACCTCCAGGGCAAGCCGGGTCTTGCCGACCCCGCCGGGTCCGGTCAGGGTGACCAGACGCTCCGACGCCAGCAGCTCCCCCACCTCGGTCATGGCTCGTGACCGTCCGATCAGCGGGGTGAGCGGGGCGGGCAGGTTGGTGCGGTGGCGCGTCGTGCCGTCGCGGGGGGCGGGGTTCTCCGTGCGCGTACCGGGTCCTGTGGCCGGGGCAGTCCGCAGGGCGGCCGGGGGGTCCTGGCGGAGGATCTCCTGCTGCAGCGCGGCCAGCGAGGGGCCCGGTTCGAGGCCGAGCTCCTCAGCGAGGTGACGGCGCGCCTCCTGATAGACCTCCAGGGCCTCGCTCGGCCGCCCGGCGCCGTACAGCGCCCGCATATGGGCCTCCCGCAGCCGTTCCCGCAGCGGGTGATGGCTCGTCAGCTCCTGGAGTTCTCCTGCCAGTTGGCCATGGTCGCCGAAAGCGAGACGGGCCTCGGCGAACTCCTCCCAGACCAGCAGCCGTTGCTCCTCCAGACGCGTCACTCCCGCACGGGCGAACGGCTCGTCCGCGAAGTCCGCGAAGGCCGGGCCCCGCCACTGGGCCAGGGCCTCGGCGAAGCGCGCGGCCCTGGCCTCGGGATCCGAGGTCCGGCGGGCCCGGTCGGCCAGTGCGGCGAACCGCCCCGCGTCCACCGCGTCGCCCGGCACCTCAAGGAGATAGCCCGGAGGGCGGTGCACCACCAACTCGCGTCCCCCGGCCGCCGCCAGGGACTTCCGCAGCCGGGACACCAGAGTCTGCAGCGCGTTCACGGGGCGGGCCGGAAGACCGTCGCCCCAGAGGTCCTCGACCAGCCGGTCCGTGGAGACCACCCGCCCCGGTTCCACCAACAGGTCGGCAAGGAGCAGGCGGACCTTCGCATCAGGCACTGCCGCGAGATCACCGCCCGCCGTCCACACGGCCAGGGGGCCGAGCACTCCGAAGCGCATCCGGTCAGCCTATGGCCGGGCCGCAGGCCGGTGGGCGGCAACCCCCGCCGTACGTACCCCCGTACGCACCCCCGCGCCCACCTGCCGAAAGCCACCGACAGCGGCGTGAAAGGCAACCGAATGCGCCGCCCCGCACAGTCGTCCCGTACCGCCTCAACACCCACACCAACGCAACGCACACATCGCTACGCACAAGGAGTCACCATGAGCAGGTTCGCGGGCAAGAAGGCCGTCGTCACCGGCGGAACCCATGGCATGGGCCTGGCGATCGTCAAGGCGCTCCTCGCCGAGGGAGCCGAGGTCGTCCTGACGGGCCGCAACGAGAAGACCCTCGAGGAGGCGCGGACCGAGCTGACCGGACAGGCCGCGCACGTCGTACGTTCCGACGCCGCGAGCATGGCCGACATCGCGGCCCTCGCCGACCTCGTCCACAAGGAACTCGGCCGCATCGACCACCTCTTCATCAACCACGGCATCGCGGAGTTCGCCGAGCTCGGCGAGGTCACCGAAGCGTCCTGGGACCGGCACTTCGCCATCAACACCAAGGGCGCCTTCTTCACCGTCCAGGCCCTGGCGCCGTTGATCGGGGACGGCGGGTCGATGGTCTTCACGACGGTGGGCAACGACGTCGTCTTCCCCGGCCTGAGCGCCTACTCCGCGTCGAAGGAGGCGATGCGCGCGTTCGCCCACGTCCTGGCGGCCGAGATGCTGCCCCGGAAGATCCGGGTGAACTCCGTCGCTCCGGGATTCATCAAGACGCCGACGATGGGCGTGCCCGGTCTGAGCGAGGAGGAGCGCAGGGAGTTCGAGCGGCAGGGCGACGAGACGACCCCGCTCAAGCGGAACGGCACGGTCGAGGAAGTGGCCACCGCTGCCCTGTTCCTGGCCGCCGACGCAACCTTCACCACCAATGTGGAGTTCGCCGTCGACGGAGGCTTCGCCCAGGGGCTCGTCAGCACGCACTGAGACGTCCCGCCGATCAGAAGGAACGTCATGTCCCCTCACGGGACCGGATACGCGGACAAGCCCCTGGAACCCGTCGGGTCCCTCGGATCCGCTCATGGACCGAGGTCCTCCGGTGACAGGTGGCGCGTCAGGACTGCGTGGACCAGCTCCGACAGGGGGCGGTCGTGGGTGGCGGCGTGGGTGCGGAGGCGGGTCAGGGCCTGGTCCAGGGGGATGCCCAGCAAGTGGGCCACGAAGCCGGTGGCCTGGTGGACCTCGGCGCGGTACAGGCGGATGCCGTCCACCATGTCGCCGTGGTTGTGCTCCGCCGGGGGTGCCGTCTGGTGCAGGAGCAGGAGCAGCAGGACGCGGCCCAGGCTGTGGAAGTCCTGGAGTTGTCCGCCGGAGAGCGGGGTGGGCGTGGTGCCGTAGCCGGTGAGCACGCCGACCGTGGCCGCGCCGAGTTCCAGGGGGGCGGCCACGACGCCGCGCACCGCGACGTCCGTGCCCCCCACGACAGCCGTCAGGAACGTGGGCCAGCGGGTGGGGTCCGTCGATGTCAGGTCGGGCACCAGCACGGAGTGGCTCTGGTGCACCGCCTCCAGCGTGGGGCCCTCGCCCAGGACGTACTGGAGGTCGTCCAGGTCCGGGCCGAGGCCCTGGGGCGGGTCGCTCCACAGGAGTTCCAGGTGGCCGTCGTGGGCGGCCGCGCTCGCCGTGAGGGCGTCCAGGCCGATCAGACGGGCGGCGCCGGCGAGCGGGGCGGCGTCCAGGCCGAGGCCCGTACGGGCGGCGCGGCGGGCACGGGTGAGAAGGTCCGCGAAGGGGTCGCCGGGCGTCGCGGCCTCGGACGGCTCGGGCCCCTCGTCCGGGGCGGGCACGTCACGTGGTCCGGTCGAGTTCGGCCGGGACGGCCCCCCGTGCGACCCGTGCGGCCAAGTCGCCCAGCTTTTCCTGCCGGGCGCGCGCGTACGAACGCAGCCGGGCGAAGGCTTCCTCCATGT
The DNA here is from genome assembly GCF_042740175.1 of Streptomyces sp. NPDC059009. Classification (NCBI taxonomy): domain Bacteria; kingdom Bacillati; phylum Actinomycetota; class Actinomycetes; order Kitasatosporales; family Streptomycetaceae; genus Streptomyces; species Streptomyces sp. NPDC059009. The sequence continues at coordinate 76,138 of NZ_JBHYJB010000024.1, forward strand.
CGATGTCCAGGCGGGCCGACAGCACTCCCTTGGCCTGCTCGATGGTGACCCGGCTGTCGAGTGCGGCCTGGAGCTGGTGGATGGTCTCGTCCTTGGTGAGCAGGACATGCCGTTGCTGCAGGCAGTGCGCGGCGCCGGCCGCGAGGGCCAGGGCCAGGCGCAGGTCCCCCAGGGTCGGCAGCGGGCGGCGGTCGATCATGAGGTTGAGCGCACCGATGCTGTGCGTGGACGTGCGCACCGGGACGGCGGCGACGCCGATGATGCCGAGACTCAGCGCCCGGGGCGCAAAGCGCGGCCAGCGCTGGGAAGTTGGCCCCGGGGAGCCCCGTGTGCCCGGAGGCCCGGCCGGGGAGCCCCGCGTGCCCGGGGGCCCAGGATTCCCCGGAGGCCCCAGCAGCACCGGGGGCAGGGACGGAGCGGGCCCGTGTGCTGTCCACGCACGGGCCCTCGTCCAAGTCGATCTGGATCTCCTGGAGTCGGCGGCAGATCTCGTCCGAGGCGGTGAGGTAGTCCACCTGCCCGGAGTCGTCCAGGACGGTGACGCCGGCCGAGCGCACCGCCAGCAGATCGACGGTGCGCGAGGTCAGGTCGTGCAGCAGCTCCAGGGCGTCGAAGCCGTCTGCGCGTGCGGCCAGGTCGAGCACGACCTCGGCGATGAACACCTCGCGCTCTGAGGTAGGCATCGGAAGTCAGCCTGTCTTCCCTCTTCCCTCGGCTCCCGAATCCGCGGCCCCGGGCGAGGACTTGGCTTGCGGACGCACCGCGGCGGGAGCTGTGGGTTCGGCCCATGGAGGGCCCGTCGTGCCCGCTGACAGGGAGTTCGCCTCTCCGCCTCGGTTCCGTATCGGCCCGTCCGAAGCGCCGCTGCGGCCGCTTCCGGACGGCCAGGGCGCATCACGGTGCGCCCTCCACGATAGTCCGGCCGGGCCCGGAGCGAACCCCGCTCAGTGGCGGATCCGCACCCCGTGCCGCGTCCGCATCCGGCGCAGTTCCCACAGGGCCACCGCCGTCACGGACAGCGGGCCGCCGAGGACCGCCGACCACTGGGCCGCCGGGGGGCCGTGGGGCAGGCCGCCGTCCAGGGCGAGGCTGCAGAGCATGAGTTCCCAGACGAGTACGACGGTGAGGACGGCCGGGAGCGCGGCGTGCACGTTGGCCGTGTTGAAGGCGTAGCGGGCGGCGTAGGCGCAGGCGAAGGCCATGAACGGCAGCAGCCAGAGGAGGCCGATGAGCAGGATGAGCGCCACCAGGCCCATGACCAGCGTGCCGTAGTTCTGCTTCATGATCCAGGCGCTGCCCAGCAACGCAAGGACGACGCCCACCAGGATCCCGACCCACCAGCCCACGGCCTTGAGCGGGGCGCCCAACCGGGAGCGGAGCAGGCTCCGTTGGCCGGCGGGCGCGCAGCGGATGAAGACGAGGATGACCACGGGCCCGGTGAGGATGAGCAGCAGCGGGGCCAGGATCAGCTTCGCCACACCGTCGTTCGCGACACCGCTCCAGCCGTCGTCCGCGCCGTAGGTGTAGATGAGGTAGAGGGTCGCGGCCGCTCCGGCGAGCGCGCGCCACAGCTGCACCTTCGTGACGAGCGGGTCCACGACGCGGCCGCCGCCCGGCTGGTTGAAGATCGCCTCGGCGCGGTTGCGGGCGGAGCGGATCAGCGGGATGAGCGGTGAGACGAAGAGGAAGCCGCAGCCCGAGCGGCGCCGGCGCGGCGGTTGCGGCTGGGGCTGCCGGTACGGGTGGGGCTGGGGGTAGGGCGGCGCGGGGTGCGGGGACGGGTAGGGGGGCGGGGCCGGGGCGCCGCCCTGCGGGGGGACCTGCGGCGGGGGGCCGTACGGGTCCGGGCCGCCGCCGTGGGGTGGGTTGTTGCGTGGTCCCCAGCCCTGATGTCCCCCGTGTGCCACCGCTACCCCTTGTTCTCGCGCGACCGGCCGTCCTGCGGCGGCCCGGTGCCTACGACGTGTTCGAGCGCGCGCAGTTTACTCAGCGGAACGCGGTACGGGCGCGAACTTCCGTGTGGAGAAAGTGAGCTGGTCCTGGTCCGTCAGGCCCTTCGTGATCCACCACTGGACCGGGACCGTGCCGTAGGTGCCGTCCAGCGTCCTCGTCGCCCACGTCACGACGGTCTCGTCCGCGCCGTCGCCGTCGAAGTCCCCGGTCGCCGTCACGCTCGTACGGCGGTCGTCGGCGGGGATGCGGGCGCCGTCCAGGGTGGCGGGGCCGGAGCGGGTGAGGCGGGCCGACTCCTTGTCGCCGTCGAGCAGTACGGCGGTGGGGACCTGCTCCGGACCGGCCACCAGGAGCCCGTCCTTGCCGTCGCCGTCCGGGTCCGCGGCGAAGAAGGCGCGGCTGGAGGTGGTGGACTGCCCCGACTCCCCCGATTTCGGGAGCCGTTGGACGGCCGGTGCACCGCCCTTGCCGGAGTAGACGGCGTACGAGCCGTCGACGTCGGGCGGCTCCGTCTCGTAGCCGGGCTCGTCGTTGCGGCTGCCGCTGTCGCCGACCGCCAGGTCCCGCGCCCCGTCGCCGTCGAAGTCGCCGAAGGCGAAGGCGTTTCCGGCCCGCACCGGGCGCCCGGCCGCCGCGATCCCCCGGGCGCCGTCACCGCTGCCGCCGTCCACCGCCGCGAACAGCAGCCCGCCCGCCTGCTCGCCGTCGTCGCCGAAGTGCACGAGCAGGCCCGTGGCCCGCGGCCGCCCCGACGCCGCGATGTCGTCGACGCGCAGCGTCCCGTACGCCACGTCCTGGTCCTCCGGCAGGGACCGGGTGTCGGTCCGCGCCGGGGCGCCCGAACGCGCGAACGGGCCGTGCAGCACGACGAGTTCCCTGCCGTCCTGCCGGACTCCCGCCAGGTCGTGGTGGCCGTCGCCGTCGAAGTCGCCGCGCCGGACGAGGGTGAGGCCCTGCGCGGCGGCGGGCGCGGGCAGCCGCAGCCGTACCGCCTTGGTGCCGCGCCGTGGGCCGGAGGGGCCGCCCCAGGTGACGTAGGTGTCCGAGCGGTACTCCATCGGCGCGCCCGTGCGGCGGGCCTCCTCGTCCGACAGGTGCACGGCCGTCTGGGTCACGACGTCGGGGAAGCCGTCCCCGTCCAGGTCGGCCGTGGTCACCGGGCCCACCGAGCGGACACCGGCGGGCGATTCCCCTTGGTTCACGCCCTCGTCAGTGGGCAGGCCGAGGTCCGGGCGGCCGTAGAGGGTGCGGCGCGTCGGGTCGAGGCCGCCCGCCGAGCCGAAGACGACGGCGAGCCGGGTCTCGGTGCCCTGGCTGCCGGGCTTCGCCACGGGCACGGTGAGGACGAGGTCCCGGTGCCCGTCGCCGTTCAGGTCGTCGGGGTCCTTCGTGCCCTTGCCCGGCTCGGGCGGGCGGCTCGCGGTCGGTACGGGGTCCGGGGCGCTCGACCCGGTCGCCGGGCCCTTGCGCCCGCCCCCGCCATCGCCCCCGCCGCCCTCGTCCCCGCACCCGGCGAGCGGCACGAGCAGCGCGAGCAGGACGGCGGCGGCCCCTCGGGCGGCCGGGGTACGAGCGGTCATCCGCTCAGCACACACCGCACCCCGTGCGGCGGCAAGGTCCGTGCCGCCGGCGCAACGGGAACGAGACGTGCGGGCGACGTGGCCCGACGGCCGGCGACACGCCGGGTCACCGTCTCCTCACGCAACCCAGGCGTCATACCCCCGCCCCGCACCTATTCTGAGGAAGCATGAGGAACTCGCCGGTGGACCACCGGAGTTGGCGGGTCAGGCTGCGGGAGTGGGGGCCCTCGGGGGGCGGTGAGGTGCTCGGCGCCGGGGTGCTGCTGGGCAGCGACCGGGTGCTCACCTGTGCGCACGTCGTCCTCGACCCCGGCACCGGCCGCGCACCCGAGCGGGTGCAGGTCGACTTCCCGCTCCTGCAGGGGCTGCCCCGCACCCCGCAGCGCACCGCGACCGTGGTGCCCGGGCACTGGCTGCCCCCGTTCGGCCGGGCGCAGGGCGACCTGGCGCTGCTCGCCCTCGACACCGCCGCGCCCATCACCTCGCCCGTCACCCTGCACCGCACCCTCGACTACCGCGACACCTCCGTACTCATCGACGGATTCCCGGAGTTCGAGTCCGGCGGGCAGTGGCTGACCGGGGCCTGCCGCGGGCCCGGCGGGGCGGGGGACGAGCGGGTGCAGATCGACCTGACCGGGCCGCACGCGGCGGAGCGGGGGCTGCGCGAAGGGTTCAGCGGGGCCGGGGTCCTGGAGGACGGCACGGACCGGGTGCTCGGCATCGTCGTCCAGGCCGACGAGAGCGGCGGGCGCGGGTACATGATCCCGGCGGCGACCGTCTCGAAGTACTTCAGCCGGTTCGCGGAGCAGTACGTGACCGGGCCGCACGCCATCCCGGGGCCGCGCGTCGTCTCGGCGGACGCCGCCCGCGCCGCCCGGCCGCACGGGCTCCAGCGCACCGTCAACCGCTGGCTGGAGGGCCCGGACGCGGCCCCCGCCGGGCAGGCGCGCGCCTGGGACACCGAGGTGCTGTTCATCGCCGAGGACGACGCCCGCGCCCGCCAGGCCCTGGACGTCGTCCTGAACCTCGCCGCGTACGAGCAGTCGCCCCAACTCCCCCTCGGCAACGGCACGGTGAACCACGAGGGCGGCGGCTCCGGTGCGCCGCTCCTCTCCCGCGCGGGGCTCGCCCCCCGCGTCGGCAGCATCAACCTCGTCCTCGACGTGGAGGGCGTCGCCCTCGACCGGCCCGAGCAGGGCGAGACCCGCGAGGCCCTCGCCGTGCTGCGGCACATGCTGCGGCACGCGGGCTCGCGACGGCCCGCCGTCGCCGTGCTCGGCGCCGACCGGTCCGCCACCGACCCGGCCGCCGCCGTGCACGTCCTGCGCGAACTGGCCGACGCGGGCGCCCGGTTGCTGCTCGTGGTGCGCGACAGCAAGCACGGATTCCCGTACGCGATGGCGGAGCACCTGCTGCCCGCGGACCGCGCCGACGCCTGGCTGGAGCGGATCGGGGACCGGGTCGCCGCGCTCGCGGCCACCGAGCGGCGGGCCCGCGGGCTGTTCCGGCGCGTGGAGCGGCGCGTCGTCGACCCGCCCCGGGCCACCGACTACGCGGCCCGCGGCGCCGTGTGGACGGTGCAGCTCACCGACGAGCTGCGGGAGCAGCGCGGACAGGGCAGGGAGCAGAGCGGGCCGATATTCCTGGAGAAGCTGTCGTACGCCGAACAGGCCGTGGAGACCTACCTGTTGCGCGCCGAGCGGGCCGAGCGCGCGCTCCAGGGCGTCCTCGACGAGCATCTGCGGCTGCGTGCCCTGCTCGCCGACCACCAGGCCCGCCTGGCCGCGCACGGGCTCGCCGAACACCCGGGCGCCGTCGACGCGTTCGCGGAGGCCCAGCACCTGCTGATGGCGGGGCCGTGTCCGCTGCCCGACGCGGAGCGGGCCGTGGCGGCGTACGCGCGTGTCGTACGGAGGGTCGTGGGCGAGCACGACGGGCCTGACGAAGAAGGAGCCGAAGGCTCCGTAGAAGGAGAAGCAGAAGAAGCCGACGGCTCCGTAGAAGGAGAAGAAGCCGAAGGCCCCGTAGAAGGAGGGGAGTCGTGAAGCCCTGTCCGCACCCCGGCTGCCGGGGCACCCTCAGCCCCACCGGCTACTGCCGCCTCACCGGCGAGCCCGTGGACGCCGCGACGCAGCGGCACTCCTCCGTGGTCGCCCCGCGCACCCCGCCCTCCGTCGTGCCGCCCGCCTCCTCGCCGCCGCCCGACCACGGGGGCGCCGGCACGGCCCCCCGGGCCGCGCCCCGGGACCCGTACACCCGGACCCGGCTCCCTCGGACCCGCCTGTCCGGCATCGGGCCCCCACCACGCGCCTCCTCACCGAAGTTCACCACCGCCCTGGTGCGCACCCCGCCCGAGAACCCCGAGCCCACCACCCTGCCCGAGATCACCCTGCCGCGCCGCACGGACGCCGACGCCGACCCGGCCGCCGCCGACCCGGGGCGCGCCGCGCGGCTCCCGCTGCCGCCGGGAGAGCTGCTCGCGGGCCAGTACCGGCTGGTGAAGCCGCTCGGCTACGGCGGGCTCGGGGAGGTCTTCCTCGCGCTCGACACCAAGGTCGGCGGGCGCGAGGTCGCCATCAAGATCCTGCTGCGCCGCGACGACGACATCGCCGGCACCGCCGCCCGCCACACCCTGGAGCGGGAGCGCAGGGCCCTCGTCGAGCTCAACCACGACGCGTTCATCCGGGTCCACAACTACGGCCACCACCCGGACGTCGGGGACTTCCTCGTCCTCCAGTACGCGGACGGGCTCAACCTCGAGGAGGTGCGGGCCCGGGCGGCGCGGCACCCGGAGGAGTTCGACAGGGCGCGCTACCACGAGTTCGTCCTCGGCTACGGCATCCGCGTCCTGGCCGGGCTGCGCCATCTGCACGCCCCCGGGCGCGGCAAGGTGTACGGGGACCTCAAGCCGACGAACGTGATGCACGACGGCGCCAGCACCAAGCTCATCGACGTGGCGAGCGTCCGCGAGTCCGGCGCGCCCGGCGAGATCACCCCCGGCTACCACGCCCCGACGGTCGGCGCGCACGGCGAATCCACCAGCCGGGACGACCTGTTCAGCCTCGGCATGACGCTGCGCAGCCTGAGCGGCATCGGCATCGACAACGAACCGGAGGACCGCGCCCGGCTGCGCCGCCTCGGCACCCTCGGCCCGGACGGAACCCCCTCCGTGGCGGCGCCCCGCGCCATGTCCGAGCCCCCGGGCGGGCTCGGCCTGGTCTCCCTCGCCCGGGCGCTGTACCGGGCCACGGAGTCGAAGCCCGCCGACCGGTTCGCCACGGCCCAGGAGATGGAGGAGCAACTGCGGGGAGTCTTCCGGGAGTTGCGGTCGCTGCGGACCGGCGAGGAGACCTTCGAGCCGTCGCCGCTGTTCCTGCTCTCCGCACACGCCCTGGACGGCGGCCTCGGGGACGCACCGCACCCGAGCCACTGGGCGGTCCCGCCGACGGCCGTCGGGCCCGCGGCCACCGGGTCCACGGCCACCGGGACCACGGCCACCCGGCCCGAGGCACCGACGCCCGAGGCACCGACGCCCGAGGCGCGGGAGCCCAGGACGCACGCGTCGCAGCCACAGGAGCAGCCGAAGGCGGCAGGGCGGCCACAGGCACCGGAACAGCAGCGCGCACCGCAGACGACAGAGGCACCGGAGAGGCCGCGCACACCGCAGACGCCACAGCCGCCGCAGGCTCCGCAGACCCCGCCGACTCCGCAGACGCCACAGCCGCCGCAGACCCCGCCCTCCAACTACCCCCCGCCCACCCCCCTCCGCATCGCCCAGCAGCTCCCCGTCCCCCGCCCCTCCCCCGACGACCCGCACCACGGCGAGCTCAGCCGGCTCAAGGACGATGCGCCCGAGGCGCTGCTCCAGCACGTCAGCGAGTGGCGGGACTCCGCCGAGATCCATCTGCTCCGCTGCCGGCTGCGGCTGCGCACGATCGGCCGTCCGGACGGGGACGACGCCGCCCGCCTGGAGAGCGCCGCACGGGAGCTCACCCGCGCCGCGGCCGCCATCGGCCCCCGCGACGCCCCGCACGACTGGCGCCTCGACTGGCACCACGGCCTGCTCGCCCTCGCGGGCGGCCAGATCGGCGCGGCCCGCAACCACTTCGACCGGGTCTACAGCGCGATCCCCGGCGAGTACGCGCCCAAGCTGGCCCTCGGCTACTGCGCCGAGCACGGCGGGCGCGGACGCCAGGCGCTGACGTTCTACGAGGCGGTGCGGCTGCGCAACCCCTCCCTGGGCAGCGCCGCGTTCGGCGCCGTGCGGGCCCGGCTCGCCCTCGGCGGGCCCGAGGCGCTCGCGTACGCGATGGAGGCGCTCGACGCCGTCCCGCAGCACTCCCCGCACCGCACCCCGGCGCGCACCGCCGCGCTGCGGGTGTGGACCGACCACGCGCGCACCGCCGAGGACCTGGCCGAGGCGCTGCGCCGGCTCTCCCGGCTCTGCTACGCGCACGGCCTCACCGACGAGCCGGCCAGGGTGCGCATGAAGGCGGAGGTCTGGGGCGCCGCGCACCGGCTCGTCGGCGCGGAGGCGATGACCCCGCGGGAGCTGGAGCGGGTCGCCCATGAGGCGGACCCGCGCATCCAATTCCCGTACGGGCCGCGTGACTTGCGCAAGGATCTGGCACAGCTCTACCAGCGGCTCGCCCACCAGGCGGCGCGCACGGACGCGCCGGACGGCGGCCCGGTCGCCGCGCTCATCCTGGACCGCGCCTATGTGACCAGGCCGTACGCGCTCCGGCACCACCGATACCACGGGGGCACTCGATGGACCGAGAGAATCAGCACGTGGTGGACCCGGACGACGGCGCCCGCGCGCCCGGAGCCGCCATCACCCTCGAAGTGAGCCAGGTCCACGAACTGCCGCGCCCACAGGCGCCGTTCACGGACGATCCGCCGTGCATGTACGCGGTGATCACGGTGACGGTGCGCAAGAACGCACGGGCGGCGGCGCCCGTCCGGCAGGCGGACCCGGACCCTGTGGAGCCGCCGGGCGGCGCCGGACGCCCGCCGCTCGCCGAGGTCCTCCTCATCGACCACTCCTCGTCGATGGTGATCCCGCCGAGCCGCCTCGCCGCCGCCCGCGAGGCCGCGGTGGGCGCGCTCGCCCGGCTCCCGGACGGCGCCCAGTTCGCGCTCGTCGCCGGGCGCAAGGACTCCGACATGATCTACCCGAGGCGCCCGGCGCTGGCCGTCGCGGACGCCGTGACCCGCGCGGAGGCGGAGGCCGCGCTGCACGGCTGCACGCCGGGCGGCGGCACGGCGATGGGCACATGGCTGGAGCGGGCCCGCCGCCTCTTCCAGGGGGCCGAGGGGGACACGGCGGGGCCCGGCACCGCCCGGGCCCGGCACGCGCTGCTCCTCACCGACGGCAAGAACCTGCCCGCGTACGAGTCCCGGGAGGAGCTCACGGCCCGCGTCGAGCGGTGCGCGGGCCGCTTCACGTGCGACGCCGTCGGCATCGGCGACGACTGGGAGACCGAGGAACTCCTCCTGATCACCGGCCGGTTGGGCGGCCGCGCCCGCGCCGTCGCGGACCTCGCCCAGCTCCCCGCCGAGCTGGCCGCACTCGCCCAGCGCGCCGCCGAGCGCGATCTGACCGGGCTCCGCCTGCGCCTCTACCACCGCAAGGGCGTCCGTCTGCACTACTTCGAGCAGGTGCACCCGACCCGCACCCGGCTCCGCCCCGCCCACGTCGACCGCTCCGACGAGGAGTCGGGCCGGGGCGGCCCCGTCGAGGAGTACGACACGGCGCCCTGGGGCGACGAGACCCGCGACTACCTGCTGTGCGTCAGCGCCCCGTACGAGAAGGACCAGCGCGACAAGGAGCTGCTCCTGACGGAGGTGGAGGTCGACGTGGATCCCCCGTCCCCCGACATTCAACTCCCCCTGGGCAAAGCCGTGTTGATGCGCTGGTCCGACGAGGCGGACCTCTACAGCAGGCTGGACCCGAGGGTCGCCCACTACCAGCACGAGGAGGAGCTCCACGACACGTACGAACGGGCCTGCGCCGAGCTGAAGAGCGGCCGCCGCGAAGAGGCCCGCACCCTCCTCGCCACCGCCTGGAAGCTGGCCGCCACGACCGGCGACACGACGATGCAGGACCATCTGCGCAAGCTGGTCCGGGTCGTCGACCCCGACCGCGGCGAGGTCGAACTCCTCGACCGGATCGCCCGGTTCGACGTGGAGGCGGCGCGGATCCACGCGAGCACGACGGTGCTGCCGGGCGGGGCGGAGCGGTGAGCGAGCGGGGCCGCACACCGCGCCGCACATGGCGTCGGCACGCCCACATGGCCGGCCTCGTCGCCCGCGACGTGGGGCGGCGGGTGCTGCGCTACGCCTGGCCGCCGCCCGCCGGCGGCCGCCCCGGCCAGCCCCCGCCGCGCAGCAGCTCCTACCTCCGTGACCGCCTCGTCGCGCTGCCCCTGCTCACCGTGGTCGCGTTCAGCACCTTCGGCTTCGCGTACGCGGACGTGCGCGGGGACTCCGCGTACATCCGGGACGAGTACAAGCCCGCCCTCGTCGCGCTCGCCGACGCCCGGGTGTCCCTGCGGATCGCCGACCAGGAGGCGGAGAAGAGCCTCTCCATCGAGGGGGCGGTGAAGCTCAGCGGGATGAGCGACGGATACCGGACCCGCATCACGCGGACCACGCAGAAGCTCAACCAGGCGGCCCGCAGCGACGCCCTCACCACCTCGGAGCGCCAGGAGCTCGACGTCGTCTCGGGGCTCGTCGTCGACTACGCGAACTGGATCAGCTACGCGCAGCTGAACGCCGACGTGGACGCCCTGCGGCAGGCCGGTCTCGGGTACGCGCGCAGCATCCTGTGCACGAAGGAGCCCCCCAAGAACGGCACGGGCAGGAACGGCACGGGCAAGGCCGTCGGGCACGTCGGCTCCAGGGACCATCTGCTGCCGTGCTATCCGCCGCCCGCCGCCTCCGAGAACACCACCGTGGTGGACCGGATCACGGCTCTGGAGACGTCCCTGCGCGCCCGCCTCGGGGACCGGGCGGGACCGGGCGCCCTCGTGCTCGCCGCCCTGGCCGTCTCCGCCGTCGCCTTCGTGCTGCTCGCCGTCGGCCTGTGGCGCGCCCAGACCTTCGTGCGCCACCGGCTGCACCTCATCAGCTGGCCGCTGTGGGTGAGCCTGCTGCTGCTCCTGGCCGTGCCGGTGCTCGCCGTCGACGCGGTGTACGTGCAACGGGCACAGGGGCAGGTCACGGACGTGGCCACCGCCCTCGCCGAGGACGCCGGGCCGGAGCAGGAGACCCTCGCCGAGCAGCACCCGTTCAAGAAGCCCGAGGCGCCGGTGATCTCCGCACTCGACGCCACCGCGGCCCATGACCTGGCCGACGGCCGCCTCTCCGCGCTCGACGGGGTCGCGCCCTGGGTGGCCCCGGCCGGGCTGCTGAGCGCGGCCCTCACCGGCGCCGCGCTGTACGTCTACCGCCGCGAGTACGTCCTCATCTCCCGCCCAGGAGTCGCCACATGAGCCGTCTGCTGCGCGCGGCCCTCGTCTGCTGTCTGCTCGCGGTCACCGCCCTCGGCGCGGGCGGCTGCGCTGCGCCCGCGCCACGGAAGGTCGTCGTCCTCGGGCCGTGGACGGACGCCGAGGGCAAGGCGTTCCGCGCGGTCCTCGCGCGCCTCGACGCGGAGGACGACAGCGTCACGTACGAGTACGAGGGCACCCGCTCCCTGCGCGAGACCCTCATCGCGAAGCTGGAGGCGGGCGACCCGCCGGACGTCGCGGTCCTCAACAGCATCGGCGAGCTCTCCGAGTACGCGGCCGACAACCGGCTGAAGCCCCTGGACGGCACGGCCGCGTCCCGGGCCTTCGCGCCCTGGGTGCCGAAGCTGGTGGTGAACCGCGCGCGCTCCACGTACTGGGTGCCCCTCAAGGTCGATGTGAAGAGCCTGGTGTGGAGCAAGAAGGGCACGTCGGCGACGGACCCGCGCTGGTGCGTGGGCATGGCGTCCGAGGCCACCTCGGGCTGGCCCGGCACCGACTGGATCGAGGACATCGTGCTGCACCTGTACGGCCGGGACGTGTACAAGCGGTGGGCCGCGGGCGAGCTGCCGTGGACCGGGATCCGGGGCGCCTGGGAGAAGTGGGGCCGGATGCTCGAGGACGGCCACGGGACGTACGACCCCACGGGCCCGCTGGGCATGCCGTACAAGGGCCGCGACGAACGCGGACTGCTGAACTCGCTCAAGGGCTGCACGCACGAGCACCAGAGCGCCTTCATCCGCCATGTGTACGTGGGCGACCAGGTGCGGGTCCAGCCGTCGGCCGCCTTCATCGGGGGCGGCGCCGGGGCCGACACCTTCGAGGTGTCGGGGGACATGGCCGCGGTCTTCACCGACCGGCGGGAGGCCAGGGAACTCGTCGACCGGCTGTCCTCGCCCGCGGCCCGCAAGGAGTGGCGGGAGGCGGCCCAGCCCGGCCTCGCGCCGTTCTTCCCGGCCCGCTCCGACCCGCAGCCCGAGGACCGGGAGGGCGCCGCGATCACCAGGATCCTCACCCGGCAGGCGAAGACGCTCTGCTTCGACGCCTCGGACGTGATGCCGCCCCGGGTCCGGGACGCCTTCCACCGGGCGGTGCTCAGCTACTTCGGCGATCCCACGGCCAAGAACCTGACGCCGCTCCTGGACCAGCTGGACCAGGTGCGCGACGAGGAGCGCAAGAAGGCCCCGGCCCACATCCTGGCGAAGGAGATCTGCGAGTCCCCGGCCGACTGACCGGGGAGCCGACGAGGCGGCGGGCTACTTCGCCAGCTCCTCCGGACACGGCGTGCCCCGCGGCAGCTGGTACGGCGCCCCCAGCTGGTAGACCCCCGGCTTCGGGGCGACCAGCTCGGTCCACTTGTCGCCGTCGGAGTCCTCGGCCGCCTCCACCAGGCAGCCGTTGGGGTTGTCGAACTCCTTCTTGTAGACGTCGTGGTCCCGCTTCTTGGACTCGTCCGTCTCCTTGGGGCGCGCGACGCCCTTGCCGTGCTCGTCGACGATGCTCAGCCACGGCGAGTACGGGACGCGCAGCAGGACCTTGCCCGGCTTGTCGACCTTGATCCGCATGCGGTCCTGGTCGGTGCGCTCCATGGTGGCGGGCGGGTCGGCGAGCGGGGTGGGGTCCTTGACCTTGTAGAGCTGCCAGTTGTCGTCGACCCAGACCTGCTCCAGGTACGGCAGGCCGTCGCTGATCAGCTTCGCCTCGCGCTTGCCGCCGTCGCCGTCGGGCTCGCCCTTGGGCAGGACCACGTAGTGGATGGCCCAGCGCTGCAGCCACGCGTGGTAGTTCGCGGTGTTGAGGGTGTCGTCGTAGAAGAGCGGGTTGCGCTCCATGTCGGCCTGGCGGTTCCAGCCGCGGGCCAGCATCACGTACGGGGCGAGGGCGGACGCCTCGCGGTGGCTGCGCGCGGGCACGACCTCGACCCGGCCCTTGTCGGTGCCGACCTCCTGCAACTCGTTCACCAGCGGCGCCAGCTCGCGGGTCCAGGCGGCGTCGGGCCGGGCGTGCACGATGTCGTCGCCGGTCTTGATGCCGAGCCACACGGTGAAGCCGACGAAGGCGATCACCGCCGCGTACCACTTGCGGGACTTCGGCACCAGGAACGGCAGCGCGGCGAGCATCGCGACGCCCCCGAAGGACATCGCGAGCCGCGTGATGTTGGAGCCGATCTGCGAGTTGATCACCCAGACGCCGACGACGAAGACGCCGTACACGGCCGCGGTGATCCGCACGGTCTTCCAGTGCTTCGGCACCAGGACGACGGTCAGGATCGCGTACGTCAGCGGCAGCAGCGTCGACCAGAACATCATCGGCTGGGTGCCGGAGAACGGGAACAGCCAGGCGGACAGGCCCACCACGATCGCGGGCGCGATGCCGAGGGCGTACGCGCCGGGGTAGCGCTTGCTGAGGAACAGGGCGACGGCGACGAGGCCGACGAAGAGCCCGGCGACGGGCGAGCCCATCGTGGCGAGCGCCGCGAACGGCGCGGCGACCAGGGCCTTGGCCCACCGCTTGTAGCGCCAGCGGTAGGGCCAGCAGAAGACGGCGGCGACCGCCATGAGCGCGAACATCTGGCCGAGGCCGAAGGTGACGCGGCCCGAGATGGCGTTGCAGATCAGCGCGAAGACGCCCGCGAGCGAGCAGGCCAGGGGGTTCTTCACGGCCCGGCTGCGGATCAGGATCATCGCGAGCAGGCCCGCCGAGACGGTCCCGGCGATCATCATCGTGGTGCGCACGCCGAGCACCGACATCAGATACGGCGAGACCACGCTGTACGAGACCGGGTGCATCCCGCCGTACCAGGCGAGGTTGTACGCGGAGTCGGGGTGGCGGCCCACGAACTCGGCCCAGGCGTCCTGCGCGGCGAGGTCACCGCCGCTGCTCGCGAAGGTGAAGGACCAGATCAGGTGCAGCGCGGCGGCCGTGAGGACCGAGATGGTGACGGGGTGGCGCAGCAGGGCGCGGAAGCGGGAGTCCGGGTCGCCGGAGCGGGTGGCCGGACCGGTACGGCGCTGGGCGGGCAGCCGTATTCGCGATCCGGTGCTCGTGGTCCCGGCATCGTCTGCGCGCGTCGGCTCCGCGGTGGCCACTGAAGGCTCTCTTTCCCCGTGTTGTTCTGTGCTGGTCCTGCGGGTCGCGTGGTCCCTGGTCCGGATCCCTGGTCCCGGATCCCTGGTCCCGGATCTCTGATCGCGTCCCCAGCCGCGTGGTGCTGTCCCGCTCGTACTGTCCCGCTCGTGCTGTTCCCCGAACTTGTGACGCTAGCACGCACGCCGCAGGGGGAGGCCCGGAGCGGCCTCCCCCTGCGGGTTCACGGGCTTGCTCAGCTGATCCGGGTCAGCTTCGCCCCGAAGCCGGGCTCGCTGAGGTCCTGCTGGAGTGCGACGGGGACCTCGACGGCGCCGGCCTTGCTGCCGTCGCCGATGCGCAGGACGCCGACCTTGGTGCCCGCCTTCGCCGAGTGCGGGATGGTCTTGCCCTTCTCCGTGTCGAGCTGGAGCTTCACGGTGAGTCCGGGCCAGCCGACGGCGGAGACGTCCTTGGTGGCGACGACAGGGGTGGTCCCCCCGAGCCCGTCATCCACATTCCCGACGACATCGCCCTTCTTCACGACGGTCTTCGCGGTGAGAGCGTCCCCGCCCGCCTTCATCAGCTCGCGGCTGACCTTGGTGACCTCGTCGATGTTGGCGACGCCGTTCTTGCCGTACTGGCCGAGGGCGGCGCCGATGATCAGCTGCTCCTTGCCGTCCTTGCCGCCGACCTTCACCTTGGAGGCGAACAGGAGGTTGCCGCCCGCCGCGGTGGTGGTGCCGGTCTTGATGCCGACCGCGACGGTCGGGACGAGGCCGTTGAAGTTGCCCCACTTGCCGTCGTTGCGGGCCGGGTCGCCGCGGCCGTTGCTCGGCTTGTAGTTGGGCTGGGCGGCGATCTCCTTGAACACCGGGACGTCCATGGCGGCGCGGCCCAGCTTCACCAGGTCCTCGGCGGTCGACACGGTGGTCTTGTCGAGCCCGCTGGGGTCGGTGTAGGTCGTGTTCTTCATGCCGAGTTCCTTGGCGGTGTCGTTCATCTTCTTGACGAACGCCTTCTCGTCACCGCCCGAGTCCCAACGGGCCAGCATCCGCGCGATGTTGTTCGCGGACGGCAACATCACCGCCTGGATCGCCTCGTACTCGCTCATCTTCTCGCCCGCCTTCACATCGACGACGGACTCGTTGTCGGCCTTGCCGGACTTGTAGTGCGCCTCAGCCTTCTCGTCGACGGTGAGCGTGGCGCCCTTGGTCCCAGGCTTGATGGGGTGGTCACGCAGGATCACGTACACGGTCATGACCTTGGCGATACTGGCGATCGGCACGGGCTTCTGCGTGCCCGACGTACCGAAGGACCCGATGCCGTTCACGTCCATCGCGGCCTGGCCCTGGGTGGGCCACGGGATGGAGGGCTTGCTCCCGTCGAACGACACGGACTCCTGCGCGGTCAGCGCGAGCGAGGGGTCGGGCAGCGGCCGCACGGCCTGTACGACTGCAAACACGATCGCCAGGAGCAGCACGAGCGGCGTCCAGATCTTGACGCGCCGCACGGCGGTGCGGACCCGCGTCTCGGGCGGCGGCGGCGTGTTGGTCAGCTCGGCGAGCAGGTCGATCGGGGGCTTGGGCGGGAGGGGCTGCTGGCGGGTGCGCTCGGGGGTGTCGGGGACGCCGTGCTCGGGCGCGGGCGCCTTGGACTCGGCCTGCGCCCCGGCTCCGGCTCCGGCCCCGGACTTCGGCTGCCCCGGTGCCGCCGCCGGCTCCGACGGGGCCTTGGGCTGGCTCTCGGAGGAGGGACTCTGCGGCTGCCCCGCGGGCTGCCCCTGAGGCCGGCGCTCGGGCTCGTCCAGCGGCTTCAGCGCAACGAACTTGCTGGTCCGCTCGGCCTCGCTCTCGACCGCCTTCCCGGCGCCCGCCTCGGGCTTCTGGTCCCCGAGCTTGAGCATGGTCGTCGGCTGATCGACTTCGGTCCGCCGCATGGTCTTGAAGACGGCGGTGGCCTGGTCGACGGGGGGCTTGGCGTCGGACTCGGCGTCGGACTCGGCGTCCGGCTTGGCGTCCGGCTTGGCGTCCGACTTGGCCTCGGGCTCGGGCTTCGCCTCGGAGTCGGACTTGGCGTCGGGGCCGGGGCCGGGGGCGTCCTCGGGCTCGGCGTCGGCCTTGGCTCCGGAGGCGGACCCGGGCTTCGCGCCGGCGCTCGCCGAGGGGCCGGCAGCGTCCTGGACTCCGGAGTCGGTGTCCGTGTCGGTGTCCGTCTCGGTGTCCGTCTCGGTGTCCGTGTCGGACTTCGAGGCGGCCTCGCCCGGGGCAGTCGCACCGAGCGCGGACGCGTCCCCGGCGGCGGACGTCGACGCAGGCTCGCTCTCGGCGCGAGCACCGGACTCGGCCTCCGGCACGGAGCCGGAGTCGGACTCAGGCGCGGACCCGGACTCCGAGCCAGACCCGGACTCCGAGTCCGAGCCGGACGTGGACGCGGAGCCAGACGCGGAGCCGAACGCGTCAGCGGCGCCAAGTCCCGCTCCAGCGGCAGCTTCCGGGCGCGCACCGGACCCCGGCCCCGGCTCCGGCTCCGGCTCCGGCTCCGGCTCCGGCTCCGGCTCGGAACCCGACACCGACCCGGCATCGGAGCTGTCCGAGGAACCGGCAGCCGCGCCGTCCGACCCGGCGTCCGCCGAGGAGTCGGCGGCGTCCTGCGACCGCGGCCCGGCATCCGAGAGGTCCCCGCCCCGCGCACCGGAGCCGGGCGTCGAAGCCGGTGCGGCCCCGGCCCGGGCGCCGGTCTCGTCCGCCGGGTCGCCCTCCGAGTGCGACCCGGCAGCGGCGTCGGCGTCCGCCGGGGAAGCCGACGAAGGCTCCTGCGGCGCCTCCGCGGGCGGGGCGTCCTCCGGGGACGTCTCGTCGTCCGTGGTGGCGACCCACGCCGCCACCGCCGCCCGCAGGCGCGCGTCGCCGCTCTCCCCGGCCGGCGCCGACCCCGCCTCCGGCTCCGTCTCCGGCTCCGGCTCCGGCTTCGGTGCGGAACCGTTTCCCGTTCGCGCCACGTCCTTCGTCGAGAACACCGCAGTCGCCTGGTCCTCGCGGGTCACCGCGAGCCTCGGGTCACGCGGGGCCTGGCTCGCGCCTTCGTCCGCAGCCGGGGTCCCCGACGACTTCCGCTGCTCCGACCTGTCGGGGGACTCGCCCGCCACCGATGCCTCCTCGATATGCCGTAACGCCGTTTTTTTTGGACGGACGCGCTGTCCGAACCATGTACCAGTGTCCTGTGTGAGGGCTTAACCCCCGTGGTAGACGAGAACGACATACCTACTGGTTCCCGTACTTACCGGTCACGCACTCTCGACAGACCAATGTGAGAGGGGTCACCCTGTCATTCATCCACGCGGGGAGGCATGGATGGGCAGGAGCCGCAGAACAATTCCGGAGGAGCTTCTGCTGCTCGCTTTGGACCCGGCCACGGGCACCACAGCGCAGCCGCAGTCGCTCGACCTGGGTCTGGCCGGAGCACAGCTAGTAGAGCTGGCGCTGGCCGGACGGATAGCCCCAGACGGGGATCGTATCGCCGTGGTGATGCCACGGCCGACCGGAGATCCGACTCTGGACTCCGCACTGGAACTGCTGCGCAGGCGCGGCAGCCCGGTTCGGGCCGTCCACTGGATCGGCGGGCCCCGGCTGGGGCTGCGCCAGACGTATCTCTCGCACCTCGAGCGGTGCGGCATGGTTCATGCCGTCGCCGGTCAGATGTGCGGAGTGCTGCCGACGACTCGCTACCAAGCGACGGACACGGCCATCAGCCGGGAGATCAGGTCCCGGCTCGACAGCGCGATCCGCACCGGCGTACCACCGGACCCGCGGACCGCGGCGCTCGCCGCACTGGCCCACGCGGTCGGCCTCGGCAAGCACCTGTATCCGGGGAACGAGGGGCGTTCATCGCGCTCCCGGCTCCGCGATCTGATCAGGCACGACCCCATGGGCGGCCTCGTGGCGCACGCCGTGATGGACGTTCAGAA
Source organism: Streptomyces sp. NPDC059009 (assembly GCF_042740175.1). Lineage (NCBI taxonomy): Bacteria > Bacillati > Actinomycetota > Actinomycetes > Kitasatosporales > Streptomycetaceae > Streptomyces > Streptomyces sp. NPDC059009. The sequence continues at coordinate 94,215 of NZ_JBHYJB010000024.1, forward strand.
CGGTGTGGCGGCTCAGCCACGCCGCAGCCCGGCGCCGGCAGCCGCTGCCGGACCGGTCGGCCGCAAGGCGGACCGGACAGCTCCGGATCCCGGTCGCGTCGACCAGGTTCCGCTGCAGTCGCGCCGCGGAGCCATGGCTCGCGCCGTGGCCCACTGAGCGGACGACGGGCGACGGGCGACGGAGGACGGGTCACTGACGACGGGTTACGGACACCGGGCGACCGGTCGTCCGGCGATGACCCGGCGGCCCGGCAACCGCCGCACCGGCACCACCTCTTCACCCGCTGCAGCACCGCCGCAGCAACCATCACCGCTCACGCACCACCTGCACCACACGCACCATCCGCACCACATCGCACGACCCGCAGCACCATGCACCAGCGCCGCACCGCAGTCCCCCAGACCCGGTTCGGGAGCCGCTGGGCCGCGCGGGGCCGGGGCCCCCCGGGGCCCCCCCCCCCGCCGCCCCATCCCGTTTGTCCCCAACGCAAACACGGGCCGCACAAACGCATTTTTCCAGCGGTACGAAGCCCCTTGGTGGCACTCTGCTGAACAGCAGATACGCAAAGTAGAGGCACGTAGCCGGAGGTGCACGTCCCGTGGCGTCCAATGTCAATCCCACTGTCAGGCGGCGCCGGTTGGGCCAGGAGCTGCGTCGGCTCCGAGAGCTCAAGGGCATGACGGCGGAAGAGGTGGCGGAGAAGCTCCTCGTCTCGCAGTCGAAGATCAGCCGCCTGGAGAACGGGCGTCGGTCGATCAGCCAGCGCGACGTCCGCGACCTGTGCGCGGTGTACGAGGTCGAGGACCACCGCATCGTCGACTCGCTCATGCAGATGGCCAAGGACTCGCGCCAGCAAGGCTGGTGGCACTCCTTCGGCGACATCCCGTACAGCGTCTACATCGGACTGGAGACCGACGCGGCCTCACTGCGCGTCTATGACCCGCAGGTCGTGCCGGGACTCCTGCAGACCCGGCCGTACGCGGAGGCGCTGATCACCGGCGCGCTCCCGGAGACCACCCCCACCGACATCGAGAAGCGCGTCCAGGTGCGCATGCGCCGCCAGGAGCGCATCGCGGCGCCGGAGAATCCGCTGCGCCTGTGGACCGTCCTCGACGAGGCCGCGCTGCGCCGCGTGGTGGGGACGCCGCAGCTGATGGCCGAGCAGCTGGAGCACCTCGTCGAGCAGTCCCAACTCCCGCATGTGACCGTGCAGGTGATCCCCTTCCACATGGGGGCCCATCCCGGCCTCAATGGCCAGTACGCGATCCTCGAGTTCCCCGACGCCTCCGATTCGAGCGTCGTCTACATCGAGGGCGTCACCAGTGACCTGTATCTGGAGAAGGCCAACGACGTTCAGAAATACAGCGTGATGTACGAGCATTTGCGGGCACAAGCCCTGAATGTGGACCAGTCGCGCGAGTTCATCGCCGACATCGCCAAGGATTACACGCGCTGAGTCCGTTTTGTGAGCATGGGGCCGCCCCGGGCGGGAAGGCGCCGCACGGTACACCTTCGCCGCGTCGGGGCGGAAGACCCCCCTGGAATATGCCATCCGGTTGAGTGAACGACCCCTTCACGCGCCGATGTTGGCGAGTAGCGTCATTCACGCCAACAGGACAGAACGTTGGCGGATACCGCACTCATGCGGTGACAACTGGTGACACCACTCATCAACAACTGCGCGAATCGGAGCAAACATGGCAATCAAGCAGGGCACTTCGCATGCGTGGATCAAGTCCTCGTATTCCACGGGAAATGGCGCATGCGTCGAGGTGAAGTCCCCGATCGTGGAGGCGATTTCCGTCCGTGACTCCAAGGTCACCGAAGGCCCGGTCCTCGCCTTCCCCGCCGCATCATGGACCGCGTTCGTGACCGAGGTCAGCCGGGGTGCCTCCGACCTCCGGTGATGACCGAGATCCCGGCGATATCCCGAAGATCGATCAGCTCGGATCAACAACTGCATACGCTCCACCGAAAGAGCCCTCTCGACTGGCCCGCCGTCCCGGCCGAGGGGGCTCGGCCTTTCCCGGAAAGTCAGCGCAGCCGGTCCACATAGCGATCGGTGCCCGGCACCGTCGGGATGAAGGGCGCCACCAACTCCACTGTCCCCAGGTCCCCTTCGGCCACTGCCGCATCCAGCCCCGTGAAGTGCTGCTCCCAGCACTCCCCCGGGTCCTCCTCCAGGAACCACAGCAGCGTGAGGCGGGTGTCGACGCCCTCGACCTGCTTCACGTACGTCATCCGGTCCCCGGGCAGCGGCGTCGGACGGAACAGGACGACCATCGCCGCCGGCGACCCTGCGAGCCGCTTCGGCAGGTGCGAGGAGCGCAGCCAATCCACCAACTCCGCGCGCTGCGAGGCCCCTTCGGCGTCGATGACCTGGACGACGAGCCCCCGGTAGGGGTGGTCGAGCGCGTGCAGGTCGCGCGGGCCCGCCGCGCCGTCCCGGTAGACCGTCGCCGCATGGTCCTGGAAGGAGGTGAAGACATGGGTGCGGTCCTGGTAGACACGGCCGTCCCGGTTGAGCCGCTTGTTGATGCCGACGGTCCACTTCATGTGGTCGTCGTAGCGCCCGTCCGTGATCCAGTACGTGGAGATGTAGCACCCGGCCGTCACCGGCTGGGCCACCGCCGACTGCTCCGGGTAGCGCAGGAGTTGGAGCTCCCTGGTCGCGACCCAGCGCCGCCCCGCGTACATCCAGGGCATCGCCATCGCGCCCGCGTAGTAGTGGTCGTCCTCGTACCAGCGGTTGTACGCGTACTCATGGCCCGGGTGCGGCTCGACCATGGTGATCAGCGCATGGCCCGGATGCGTCCCGTACGGGCCGACGGCGGCCAGCTCGGCGTACACCTCGCTGCGCGTGTCCTCACTCATGCCTCCACCCTTCCTTCTTCCGGCAGTGGCCCATACTCTGACGCCCCGTCAGACAATCCGCCAGACGTCGCCACCGACTTCGGAGGGCCGCCCATGCTCCTCGCAGACAAGACCGTGATCGTCTCCGGAGTCGGCACCGGGCTCGGCCATGAGGTGGCCGCCGCCGTCGTGCGCGACGGGGGCAACGCCGTGCTCGGGGCGCGCACCGAGGCCAACCTCGCCAAGTCGGCGGCCGAGATCGACCCCGACGGCACCCGCACCGCGTACAAGAGCACGGACATCACCGACGAGAACCAGTGCGAGGCGCTGGCCGCACTGGCCCTGGAGCGGTTCGGGCGGATCGACGCGGTGGTCCATGTGGCCGCCTGGGACAGCTACTTCGGCGGGCTCGCGGACGCGGACTTCGCCACCTGGCAGGGCGTGCTCGACGTCAATCTGCTCGGCACGCTGCGGATGACGCGCGCCTGTCTGCCCGCCCTCAAGGAGCGCGGCGGCTCGGTCGTCATCGTGGGCACGCAGTCGTCGGTGGCCGCGCCGAGCGAGGTGCACCAGGCGGCGTACGCGGCGTCCAAGGGCGCGCTGACCTCGGCCATGTACTCCCTGGCGCGCGAGCTCGGACCCGAGCGCATCCGGGTCAACACCGTGCTGCCCGGCTGGATGTGGGGTCCGCCGGTGGAAGCCTTCGTGCAGTTCCAGGCGCACACCGAGGGGGTCCCGGAGGACCAGGTCCTGGCCCGGCTCACGGACCGGATGGCGCTGCCGGAGCTGGCCACGGACGGGGACGTGGCGGACGCGTGCGCGTTCCTCGCCTCGGACCGGGCGCGGGCGATCACGGGGCAGTCGTTGCTGGTGAACGCGGGCGAGTTGATGAGGTAGGCGGACAGCACGCCCCCAACGGCCGTACGGGACCCGTCCCGTACGGCCCTTTTTGTGGCCCGTGAAGGGTCACGTATCTGAACCGAGGTCACCAAGTAGAACGATTTTACTCCCCCTTGACTCGTCGGGCGGTTGTCCGGGCCCTGTGACCCAACCCACGATGAGCGGGCGATTCGCGACCGACACCGGGCTGCGCGGCGAACTGGCAGCCAGTTCACGGGAGTTCAGCTGGGAGCAGCTGGGTTCACAAGACGGACCCCAAGGAGGGCGCATGAACGGTCTCGACTGGGCCGTGCTCATCGGCTACTTCGGCGTGATGGTCGCCATCGGCGTCTGGTCCCACAAGCGCGTCGACAACGTCAGCGACTTCTTCACCGCGGGCGGCAAGATGCCCTGGTGGCTCTCGGGCATCTCGCACCACATGTCCGGCTACAGCGCGGTGATGTTCACGGGCTACGCGGGCATCGCCTACACCTACGGCGTCACCTCCTTCGTCACCTGGTCGTTCCCGATCGCGCTCGGCATCGCCATCGGCGCGCGGCTGTTCGCCCCACGGATCAACCGGCTGCGCTCCCGCCTGCACGTGGCCTCCCCGCTGGAGTACCTGAAGAACCGCTACAACCTCGCGACACAGCAGGCGCTCGCCTGGTCCGGGATGCTTCTGAAGATCGTGGACGTGGGCGCCAAGTGGGCGGCGATCTCCACCCTGTTGTCGGTGTTCACCGGCGTCTCCCTCAACCAGGGCATCCTCATCACGGGCGTGATCACCGCGATCTACTGCACGATCGGCGGCCTGTGGGCGGACGCGCTGACGGAGCTGGGCCAGTTCATCATCCAACTCCTCGCGGGCATCGCCATGTTCATTGCCGTGGTCGCCAAGCTCGGTGACTTCGGCGGCTTCTTCGGCGTCTGGGACCGCCCCGAACTGGACGGCCACGCGAAGCCGCTGGTGGGCCCCTACGGCACGGTCTTCCTGCTCGCCTTCCTCTTCATCAAGCTCTTCGAGTACAACGGCGGCATGCTCAACCAGGCCCAGCGCTACATGGCGACGGCAAGCCCGCGGGAGGCGGCGCGCTCGGCGAAGCTGTCCGCGGCGCTGTGGCTGGTCTGGCCGGTGGTCCTCTTCTTCCCCATGTGGATGTCACCGCTGCTGGTGGACGCGGAGAAGCCGGACGGCTCGGACGCATACGCCCTGATGACCGAGAACCTGCTGCCACACGGCCTGTTGGGCCTGGTCATCGTCGGCTTCTTCTCCCACACGATGGCGATGTGCTCCTCGGACGCGAACGCGATCGCCGCGGTGTTCACGCGGGACGTGGCACCGGTCCTCGCCAAGTCGGCGCGGTCCTGGACGGAACGGGCCGGGCTGCTCGCGGCGCGGCTCACCACGGTGATCTTCCTGGGTCTGTCGATGGCGGTGGCCACCCAGGTCAACTCGCCCACGTTCAAGGACATCATCTCGGTCGTCATCCGCTGGGTGGCGGGCCTGATGGGCCCGATCGCGATCCCGATGATGCTGGGCCTGCTGCGCCCGTTCCGCCGCTGCGGCCCGACCGCCGCGCTCACCAGCTGGGCCCTGGGTCTGCTGGCCTTCTGGCTGGTCAACTACCCGATCAGCTGGAACGTGGAGGGCGGAGTGCCGCTCCAGTACCAGGTGTCGGTGCCGCTGGCGGTGTCGCTGGTCCTGTACGTGGTGATCGGGTACGTGAAGCCGGAGGACACTCCGGAGCGGGACGCTCTCATCGAGCGGATCAACACGGACGGGGACGGGGACGGGGACGGGGACGGGAGCGGGTTGCTGCCCGGGGCTGCGGGGGCGGCCGCCGTGCCCGCGCAGGGTGCGCGGGACGGCGTGGCCGACAAGGGGTGAAGCCCTGCCCCTGGTTTCCGGTTCAGATCAACCGGTTCAGACCCTCCGGTTCAGATCAACCGGTTCAGATCAACCGGTTCAGAGGATCGATGTGCTCGACGTGATGTCGGAGTCGAGGAGCGCGTCGCTGTCGCCGCTGGAGCCGTTGCCGGTCGCCGGCGGCGGGCAGTGGGGGGCGGCGGCCGGGGCGGACGGGGCGGACGGGATGGCGCGGTCCTGGTGGGCCTTGGCCCTGCTGAAGAAGTCCTCGTAGAAGGGGTCGGCGCTGAAGGGGGCGCCGAAGGGGACGGAGGACGCGGCGGGGCCCTGGCCGGAGTTGGGCCAGGGGTTGTGGGCGGGGGCGGCGGTCGCGGTGGCGGCCGCGGTGCCGAGGAGGGTGAGGGCGAGGAGGGGGGCGGTGAGGATGCGTCGTGCGTTCATGGGGGCGACGGTAGGTCACCCGCTTCGCGGGGCTTGCCCCTAATCGCCGGGGTCACCCGTTTTCCCCCGCTCCGACCAACTCCACTGGGTCAGGCGGCGGTACGGGTGCGGGCCCTGCGGGGCTTTTCCCCAGTCCCGCCCCCTCAGCCGCGCGGGTACCGCGACAGCCACCCCGGCGCCGAGGACGCCGGGCCGTGCAAGGCCGGGCCCTGGGTCATCTCCATGGCGAAGTCGTCCGCCAGCTCAAGGATCGTCGCCCGGCCCTCCAGTTCGCTGAGCCAGGCAGGCGGAAGCGCCGTCTCACCGTGAAGGGCACCCAAGAGGGAACCGCACAGCGCACCCGTCGCGGACGAGGCACCGCCATGGTTCACCGCCAGGCGCAGACCGTGCCGGATGTCCTCCCCCACCAGCGCGCAGTACACCGCCACGGCCAGAGCCCCCGGCGCCGACCCGTCCTCCCCCGCCAGCTCCTCCACCCGCGCAGCCGTCGGCATCCCCTGCCGCACCGCGCCCAGCGCATGCTGCAACGCGTCCGTCACCGCCTGGTGGCCCGGCCGCGCCGCGAGGAGCGCGAGGGTGCGCTGGACCGCACCGTCCAGGGATTCGCCCCGGGCGAGGCCGTGGACCAGGACCGTGTGCGCCCCGGCGGTGAGGTACGCGCCCGCGTGGCCGTGCGTCTGCACCGCGCACTCGACCGCGAGCTGCAGCACCAACTGCGGCTCCCAGCCGACCAGAAGGCCGAAGGGGGCGGAGCGGGTCGCCGCGCCCGGGCCCCGTTCCTCGGGGTTCTTCGGAGCGTCCAGCGAACCCATCGCCTCGTCCGCCAGCGCCAGCAGACAGGCCCGCTCAGGAGTCCTGCGCGAATACAGCCACTCCTCCCGCGCCAGCCACCCGTCCTCCTTGCGCCGTTCGTCGGGGCCCCAGTCGCTCTGGGTCGCGGCCCAGCGGCGGTACGCCCGGTGGATGTCGGTCGGGGGGTGCCAGGCACCGGTGTCGCGGCGGACCTGCGCCCGTATCAGGCCGTCCACCGTGAACAGGCTCAGCTGCGTCGCCGCCGTCACCGCGCCCCTGCGGCCCTGCGCGGCCGCCGGTTCCGTCAGGCCCTCCGTGCCGTGCGCCGACCTGATCTCCGCCAGGGAGAGGGCGTCGACCGCCGACCCGAAGGCGTCGCCGATCGCCGCGCCGAGGAGAGTGCCGCGGACGCGGCTGCGGAAGTCCTGCTGTTCTGCGCGCCCCCAGACGCCGGTCGTCGCTGCGGTCACCGAGCCCTCCCTCCCCGCGCTGCGCCACCTGCCATGCCTGCAACACCTGCTCCACGCCGTTCTCCGGCGTCTCTGGCTCAGCACTGTAATCGACCAGGAACGTTCGGTTCAGGCACCAAGTGTTATGAGCGAAGTCCCCCTTCAGGCCGGTTTTGAGCGGCGTTCACCGGAGATTTCCCAGGCCCTCGCCTCACCCTCAAACCATCCCCCCATGCATCCCATCCAGCCCCGCCCCATCAGCAGCTCCGGCTCCTTGACTCGTGTCATGCGCTCCTCGGGCGTCCTCGCCGCCGTCGCCCTCACCGCTCTCGCCGCCACCTCCACCGCCACCGCAACCGCCACGCCCGCACACTCCCCCGCCCACGGGACCGGGCACCCCACCTCCCGCATCCCCTTCACCGAGGCCACCGTCACCGCCGACCGGAGCGAGCCGGGCACGTACACCGTCGCCTGGTCCGCGCCCGGGGTGCGGCGCGTGGCCATCCGTACCGACGAGGGGCGCACCGTCGCGTCCGGCGGTGCGCACGGGCGGGTCACCGTGCGGGGACTGCCCGCCGGGGCCGACCGGCAGTGGTTCGACCTGGTGCCCTCGCGCGGTGGCTCGCTCCGGCTCGCGGACCGGCTCATCAAGCTCGACGGGACCGTCAACTTCCGTGACGCGGGCGGCTATCGGACCGCCGACGGGCACTGGGTGACGATGGGCGCCGTCTACCGCTCCGACGCCCTCGACAAGCTCACCGCCGCCGACCTCGCCAAGCTCCGGCGGCTCGGCATCGGCACCGACATCGACCTGCGCATGGAGTCGGAGCGCGGCAAGGACCCGGACCGGGTGCCGCAGGGCACCTCGTACGTCGTCGCGGACGTCCTCGCGGGCTCCGGCACCTTCACCTCGATGCCCAGGACAGCGGCCGAGGCCGTCGCCATGATGACCGAGGGCGAGAAGTTCATGGTCAGCGGCGACAGCGCCAAGTCCGCCTATACGGACGTCTTTTCACGGATCGGAGCGGCGCGCGGGCAGCGCGGGGTGCTGTTCCACTGCACCGCCGGAAAGGACCGGACCGGGTGGGCCAATGCCGCCCTGCTCACCGCCCTCGGCGTGCCGCGCGCCACCGTCATGGACGACTACCTCGCCTCCAACGACTACCGCGCCGAGGCCGATGCCGCCGCCCTCGCCGCGCTGCCGCCGGAGCAGGCCGCCGTGTACAAGCCGCTGCTCGACGTGCGGCCCGAGTACCTCAACTCCGGGTTCGCCGAGGTGGAGGAGAAGTTCGGCTCCTTCCGCACGTACGAGAAGCGGGCCCTCGGGCTCGACGCGCGCGAGCTGCGCGAGCTGAGGCGTGAACTGCTGGTGGGCTAGCCGGGGTTGGGGGACCTGCCCGGTTCACCTGTCTCGCCCGGTTCACCCGTCTCCCCCGGTTCTCCCCTGAGGCGGTCCAGTTGCTGCCGGGCCCACTCGTAGTCCGGCTTCACCTCCAGCGCGCGTTCCAGGTCCGCGATCGCCGCCGCCGTCCGGCCGAGGCCCTCGTTCGCGAGGGCGCGGCTGCCCCAGGCCCAGGCGTACCCGGCGTCCATCCCGAGGGCCCGGTCGTACGCGGCGATCGCCTCCTCGTACTGTCCGGCGAAACGATGCACGTCGCCCCGCTCCCCCACCACCGTCGGCTCGGCCGGGTCCGCCTCCTCCGCCCGGTCCAGGTCCGCGAGCGCTCCGTCGACGTCGCCGAGCACCGAACGGACGTGGGCCCTGCGGACCAGGGCCCATCTGTAGTCGGGCCACAGGGAGACCGCCCGGTCGAAGTCCTCCAGGGCTTCGTGGGCGCGGCCCAGCAGGAAGTACGTCTGGGCCCTGCTGGCCAGGGACTTGGGCTCGCGCGGGGCGAGCGCGTGGGCGCGGTCGAGGTCTCGCAGGGCCTCCTCATGACGCCCCATCCTGCGGTATGTGTCGCCGCGCTCCCTGAGCACCCACTCCTCGTCCGGACCCGTCAACTCCCCTGCCCTGTCCAGGTGGTGGAGCGCCTGCTCGAAATCTCCCGCCGCGCGCCGCAGGATCGCCAGGCCGTGGTGGCCCCAGGGGTCCTGCGGGTCCACGGCGAGCGCCCGCTCGTGGTCGGCGAAGGCGAGGTCGGGCCGCCTGGTGATGAAGTGGTGGTAGCCGCGGGCGTTGTAGGCCGCCACCCGGCCCTCCTGGTCGAGTTCCGAGCGGGAGAGGAGGAGCGTCAACGCCTCGATGGGACCCTGCCGGTCGTCTTCGAGGAGGGCGAGCAACTCCCCTCCCAGATCAGTGAGTTCAGCCGCTTCTGCGTCATGAGATGCGCTGTCCTGCCCCGCGTCGGCCACCGCCCGCGCCCATTCGCGGGCCGCCGCCACCTCGGCGCGGCACGCATCCACCCCGTCCCGCAGGACCTCCGCGAGCGCGGCCCGCGGCGCGGCGCACAGCCGGTGGTAGAGCTCCTCGACGCGCAGGGCCACCCAGTCCGGCCACAGCCAGGGGCGCCCGTACACGTCGCCGCTCAGCTCCCGGGCCCGCTCCTCCCGCCACGCGCCGAAGGCGGACGCAAGCCGGGCGTGCCCCGAAGTCGCCTCTCTGAATGCCGAGTTGAGCTGCTGCCTCAACATCGGGGCGCGCACCACGTCGTGGTAGCGGGTGACGCCGCGCCGCTCGGTGACGAAGGGCAGGGTGCGCAGCCACGCGTACAGCTCGGCGTGGCCTTCCTGGGAGACGTCCGCCAGCGCCACGCGCGCCACCTCCCCGTCGAGCCGGCGCGGCAGCGCGCACGCGAGGGCCGCGGCCCGGCGGACCGGGTCCCGCTCCCACTTCAGGAAGCGGTCGACCGCCGTCGCGCTCGGGTCGTCGATCCCCTCAAGTCCCCGTCCCTCCGGGGCACTTCCGGCCAGGGTCGACACCAGGACGGGCAGGCCGCCGGAGAGCCGCAGCATCTCGCGTACGACGGGTTCGTCGGTGACCCCGCGCGCGGTGAGCAGCTCGCGCGCCTCGGCCTCCGTGAACTCCCGCAGGGGCAGGTCGGCCACATAGGCGAGGGCGCCCTCCCAGCGAGCCGGGTCGAGGGGGCGCTGTCCCGCGAGGGTGACGACGACGTTGCCGGGCAGGGGGCCGTGGCGGTCCGTCGTCATGACGTCGTGCAGCCAGGCGTCGAGGAAGGGCGCCGTGCGCTCGTACGTGTCGAAGAAGAGGGCGATCCAGGGGGCGTCGTCCGCGGCGTCGGCCAGTTCGGACAGGAGCACCGGGGTGAGCGCCCGCTCCGGCTCCAGGACCAGGCGCACATCCTCGTGGTTGCGGAAGCGGGCCGCTATCAGGTCCCTGAACCGCTCGGCGCCCTGGGCGAGTTGGGCGGGGTCCAGGGCGCCCGTCACGGCTCCGGCGCCGGGCACGACGGCGCCGATCCCGGCGAGCCCGATGCGCGCGACGGCCACGCTCCCCGCGGAGGGACCGCCCGCGGAGGGGCCGCCCGCGGAAGGACCACGCGTGGAAGGTCCACTCGCCGAAGGGCCGCCCGCCGAAGCCCCCGAAGGGTCGCCCACCGCCACCACCGCCTCATGGCTGCGCTCCCGGTACGCCGCGAGCGCCCGCTCCAGCGACTTCAGCGTCCGGCCCTGCCGGGCGAACTGCTCGGCGATGTCCGCCATGACCTCCGGCACGGAGCCCGCCGACTCGTCGGCGTACGCGGTCAGCGCGCCCCGGTCGCGGGCGATGCGGATCAGCTCGCGGACGAGGGAGGACTTGCCGACCCCGGCGTCGCCGTGGACGTGGAAGAGGAAACGGTGCCGGTCGTCGTCCGGCGCCGTGTCCAAGTTGTCCCGGTAGAGACGGAGTTCATGGCGTCGGGCGATGAATCCGGCGGCCGTGCGGCGGCGGATCAGCTCCTGCATGGACGGTCGCCGGTTTCCTCGCATGCCTGACCTCTACCCCGCCTCTGCCCGCCGCGTCGACCGACTGCCCAGCCACCCGGCCACCCGGCCACGTAACAATGAACTACCGGTGTACAACCGTGCGTTCGAGTCACTCGTCTTCTCCTACGTCACAGTCTTACCCCACAGGAGAAACAGTGCGTCGTTCAGTCATCGCCGCCGTCGCCGCCGCCGCGCTCGCGACGCCCCTCGCCCTGGCCGCCGGCGCGGGCAGCGCCTCGGCCGCCGCCCCGGTCCCGCCCCGCAAGCCCGTCGTGGACTTCAACCACGACGGCTACCCGGACATCGTTGTCTCCGCCCCCGAAGGCACCCCTGCCGGACAGCCCGAGAGAGCCGGATACGTGTCGGTGGTCTACGGATCCGCGTCCGGCCCCGACACGGCACACACCCAGGTCATCAGCCGGGGCACCGAGGGGGTGCCGGGGGACGGCTCGGCCTACTTCTCGGCGGGCGGGGCCGCCGACCTCGACGGCGACTCGTACACGGACCTCGTCGTGGGCGAATACAACAACGGGGCCCCCGACGTCGTGCTGTGGGGCTCCAAGGAGGGCCTGTCCGGCCGGAACAGCAGCGAGCTCCCGCCGCTCACGGGCGGCGCCACCGGGGACTTCAACGGCGACGGCCACTATGACCTGGTCACGTCGGAGTACCCGGAGAACGACGACCCCAATGACACCGAGTCGGGCATGACGGTCTCGTACGGGCCGTTCCAGCGCGACGGGAAGCCCGCGCGCCAGGACTCCATCCTGGTCGACAACAACCCCTACGGACCCGGCAGCCCCGTCGTGGGCGACATGACGGGGGACGGCGCCGACGACGTCGTCCTCACCAGCCGCGGCCACGAGGAGATGGCCAACGGCAGCCTGTTCTACAAGGGCGGCGCGAACGGCCTGAGCCACACCGACAAGAGCATCAAGTCCACGTCGGGCGGCACCATCGCGGACTTCAACGGCGACGGATACGGAGACTTCGCCGCCCAGGACACCGGCACGTACACGGAGGACGACTGGCAGGACAAGGGCACCGTCCGCATCGAGTACGGCAGCGCGAACGGACCCTCCCGCGTCCAGAAGATCACCCAGGACAGTCCGGGCGTCCCCGGCATCGGCGAGGCGGGCACGGGTGACTACCCGGACCCCCGCTACCAGGGCGACCGGTTCGGCGCCGACGTCAGCGGAGCCGACGTGAACGGCGACGGGTACGCGGACCTCGCCGTCGGCATCCCCGGCGAGGACCTCAAGGCCGGTTCGCGCACCGTCTGGAACGCGGGCAGCGTCGTCCTCCTCAAGGGCGCGAGGAACGGCCTGAGCGGCACCGGCGCGCAAGCCTTCACGCAGACGACGGCCAACGTGCCCGGCGCGTCCGAGACGAACGACATGTTCGGCACGACCGTTCTGCTGCGGGACCTGAACGGCGACAAGAAGGCCGACCTGGGCGTGGGCGCGCCGGACGAGGACGGGACGTACGAGGACTCCGGCGCGGTGTGGACCCTGCGGGGCACGGCGGGCGGCCTGACGACGACGGGCATCGGATCGTTCGGGCCCAAGACGCTCGGTGCGCCCGAGAAGAACGCGCGGTTCGGGCAGTCCCTCGGGCAGTGACCTGCCTGCCGCTGCCCCCACCCGTCGGACGGACGGTCCGTGTGCGGAAGCTAACGTGTCACCTCGGCACGTCAGCTTCCGCTGCTGACCCATCGACCGTACGGGGAACTCCATGCTCACGCGGCACAGCAAGCGCATAGCCCTCCTCCTCTCGGCGGGCACGGCGCTCTCCCTCGCCCTCACCGGCTGCTCGTCGGACTCCGACGACGGCGGCACGTCCGGCGCCGACGGCAAGCCCGCCGCCGACAAGGCGCCCAAGGGCGTCGTCACCGAGGCCGAGGCGAAGAAGGTCGTAGACAACTATGTGAAGGTCAACAACCAGGCCAACGCCAAGCGGGACGCCGGGATCCTGTCCGCCGTCGAGGGCGACGGGCTCTTCGAGCAGAGCAAGAGCATCTTCAAGCAGGACAAGATCGCCTCCAAGAAGGACATAAACCGTGAGCCGTTCTTCTACGTGAAGCGCGAGTACCTCATCCCGTCCCGTTCCTCCGGGGCCACCTGGTTCGCGATCCACGCGAACACGGCGGACGCCAAGGGCAAGAGCGAGAACGACAAGGGCGCGCGGGCCACCGTCATCTTCGACCGGAGCAACGGCGGCCCGTGGAAGGCGGTGTGGAGTGGCTGGACCTACAAGTCGGACCCGAAGGTGCCCGCACTCGCCAAGGACGCGGACGGCTTCCTCCAGCCGGTGGCCGACACCTCCAAGAAGACGGGTGTGCTGGCCCCGGACCAGATGGACGACGCGCTCGTCGCCCTCTACAAGGCCGACAACAAGCTGGGCGACAAGGTCGGGGCCTCGCAGACCACGAAGTGGATGACGAAGTTCCCGCTGGACCAGAACAAGATGCTCAGCCCGTACGGAAAGGCCGAGTACCGGGCCGGGAAGAACCGGCACGACAAGGTCTACGCGCTGAAGACGGCGAACGGCGGCACGCTCACCTTCTTCAACGCGGTCGTCCACGAGTACATGCACGGCACCCGGCCCGACGCGGAGATCACCCCGTCCAACCAGATGGGCGTCTTCCTCGGCAACAAGAAGTCCGAGCTGGTCTTCGTCAACAACTACCGGCACCTGGCCGAGGCGTACATCCCCGCCAAGGGGAAGACGGACATGGTCACCAGCGACGCCGAGATGATCTCGTCCGAGGGCCCCAAGCGGGGATTCTGACCCCGCCCCGTCAGTCCAGCACCGGCAGCAGCTCCGGCAGATGCCCGTCCGAAGCCGCCGCGGCCCGCACCCGCTCCTGGGGCACCTCCCCGTACAGCGTGGTGCGCGGCCGGGCCGGGCGGCCCGCCGCGTCCGCGACCGCCACCAGGTCCTTGACGGACTTGTACGAGCCGTACGACGAGCCCGCCATGCGGGAGATGGTCTCCTCCATCAGCGTGCCGCCCAGGTCGTTCGCGCCCGAGCGGAGCATCTCGGCGGCGCCCTCCGTGCCCAGCTTCACCCAGCTGGTCTGGATGTTGGGGATGTACGGGTGGAGCAGCAGCCGCGCCATGGCGGTGACCGCCCGGTTGTCGCGGGTCGTGGGGCCCGGGCGCGCGATGCCCGCCAGGTACACCGGCGCGTTGGTGTGGATGAACGGGAGCGTCACGAACTCCGTGAACCCCTCGACGTTCTTGTCGAGCGCCGCCTGCTGGACCGACGCCAGGGTGCGGAAGTGGCCGAGCCAGTGGCGGGGCTGGTCCACGTGCCCGTACATCATCGTCGAGGACGAGCGGATGCCGAGTTCGTGCGCGGTCTGCACCACCTCGATCCAGGTGGCCGTCGGCAGCTTGCCCTTGGTGAGGATCCAGCGGACCTCGTCGTCGAGGATCTCGGCGGCGGTGCCGGGGATGGAGTCCAGGCCCGCCTCCTTGGCCGCGCTGAGCCATTCCCGGATCGAAAGCCCGGTCCTGGTCGCGCCGTTGACGACCTCCATCGGGGAGAAGGCGTGCACGTGCATGCCCGGCACGCGCTCCTTCACGGCGCGCGCGATGTCGAAGTAGGCGCTGCCCGGCAGGTCCGGGTGGATGCCGCCCTGCATGCACACCTCGGTCGCGCCGACCTCCCACGCCTGCTGGGCGCGGTCGGCGACCTGGTCGAGGGAGAGCGTGTAGGCGTCGGCGTCCGTGCGGCGCTGGGCGAAGGCGCAGAAGCGGCAGCCGGTGTAGCAGACGTTGGTGAAGTTGATGTTGCGCGTGACGATGTAGGTGACCTCGTCGCCGACCACCGTCTTGCGCAGGTCGTCCGCGACGGAGCAGAGCGCGTCCAGGGCCGGGCCGTCGGCGTGCAGCAGGGCCAGCGCCTCGTCGTCCGTCAGCTTCGTCGGGTCGTCGGCCGCGGTGGCCAGGGCGGCGCGGACGTCGCCGTCGATGCGCGAGGGCACCATGCCGGGGGCGGCCTGCTCGCGCAGGGCCTCCCAGTCGCCGTACACCTCGTCGAAGTCGTCGCGCCGGTCGGCGGTGCGGCCCTCGGTGTCGATGGTGCGGTGCAGATCGGTGCGGCCCGATGACTTCGTGGCGACGTAGCCCTCGTCGGGCTCCTGCCAGGGGTGTCCGGTGACGGGCGCGTCCGGCACCGCGAGGCCCGTCTCCTGGTCGGCGAGGGCGCGCACGTGCGGGAGCAGCCGCGGGTCCAGCCAGGGCTCGCCCCGGGTCACGAACTCCGGGTACACACACAGCCGTTCACGCAGCTCGAACCCGGCGGCCGCCGACTTCTCGGTCAGCTCGTCCAGCTGCGGCCAGGGCTTCTCGGGGTTGACGTGGTCGATGGTGACCGGCGAGACGCCGCCCCAGTCGTCGATGCCCGCGCCGATGAGGCGGGCGTACTCGCCGTCGACCAGGTTCGGCGGGGCCTGGAGGTTGCCGGCCGGGCCCATGATGTGGCGGGCGACGGCGACCGTGGCGACCAGGTCGTCCAGCTCGGCGTCCGGCATGCCGCGCATCGCCGTGTCCGGCTTGGCGCGGAAGTTCTGGATGATCAGCTCCTGGATGCCGTGGTACGAGCGGGCCACGCGGCGCAGCGCGAAGAGGGACTCCGCCCGCTCCTCGAAGGTCTCGCCGATGCCGATGAGCAGTCCGCTGGTGAAGGGGACCGAGGAGCGGCCGGCGTCCTCCAACACCCGCAGCCGCACGGCCGGTTCCTTGTCCGGGGAGCCGTAGTGCGGCTGGCCCGGCTCGCTCCACAGCCGCTCCGCCGTCGTCTCCAGCATCATGCCCATGGAGGGCGCGACCGGCTTGAGGCGCTGGAAGTCCGTCCACGTCATGACGCCCGGGTTCAGGTGCGGGAGCAGCCCCGTCTCCTCCAGGATCCGGATGGAGATCGCCCGGACGTAGGCGATGGTGTCGTCGTAGCCCTCGGCCTCCAGCCACTCGCGCGCCTCCGGCCAGCGCTCCTCCGGCTTGTCGCCGAGGGTGATCAGGGCTTCCTTGCAGCCCAGTTCGGCCCCGCGCCGGGCGATGTCCAGGACCTCGTCGGGGGACATGAACATCCCGTGCCCGGCCCGGCGCAGCTTGCCCGGGACGGTCGCGAAGGTGCAGTAGTGGCACTTGTCCCGGCAGAGCCGGGTCAGCGGAATGAAGACGCTCTTCGAATACGTGATGACGCCGGGCCGCCCCGCGGCCTCCAGCCCCGCGTCCCGCACCCGCGCCGCCGATGCGGTCAGGTCGTCCAGGTCGGCCCCGCGCGCCTGCAGCAGCACGGCGGCCTCGGTGGCATCGAGCGCGACCCCGTCCCTGGCGCGCCTGAGCGCCCGCCGCATGGCGTTGGCGGTCGGTCGTTCCTGCTGGCCGGGGTGCGGGGTCGGCTCGCTGTTGGTCATGTCATTGAGCATACGAGCGACAACGTTTGAGGCGTACAGGTACTTCCGCTGCCCATACGTGGCCCTTTCACAGGTACGTGCTCATAGGTACGTGCTCACAGGTACGTGTCGAACTCGTCGAGCGTGGCGAGGACCTCGCGCTCCCCGCCCGCGGGCAGCTGCACGATCACCTCGTCCACGCCGAGCTCCGCGTAGTGCGCGAGCTTGCCGTGGTCGGGGGTGACGGCGGTCAGGGCCACATACAGGTCGGCCGGGTCACGGCCCGCCCCGGCCCAGGCCGTACGGAGCGCGGGCAGGGTCTCGCCGAGTCCGGCGCCGCCGATGGGCATCCAGCCGTCCGCGTACTCCGCGATGTGCGCGAACAGCTTCGGCCCGGCCGCCCCGCCGATGAGTGTGCGGGGCCCGAACAGCGGCCCTGCGCGCCGGGAACGGGGCTTCCGCAGCGGCTTCGGGTGCACCTCGCTGGCCCGTACGCTCGCGAACTCCCCTTCGTACGCCGTGGGGCGGTCCGCCCACAGCGCCCGCATCACGGCCATCCGGTCCCGCACGAGGGCGCGCCGTTTCGGCCAGTGCACGCCGTGGTCGGCGGCCTCCTCGCGGTTCCAGCCGTAGCCGATGCCGAGGGTGACGCGGCCGCCGGAGAGGTGGTCGAGGGTCGCGATCTGCTTGGCGAGGTCGACGGGGTCGTGCTGGGCGATCAGCGCGATGTTGGTGCCGAGCGCGATCCGCGCGGTGACGGCGGCGGCCTGGGCGAGCGCGACGAAGGGGCTCAGCATCCGGGCGCACTCGGGCGGCAGCTCGCCGCCGGGGTAGGGGGTCTCGCGCGGGACGGGGATGTGGGTGTGCTCGGGCAGATAGAGCCCCGCGTAGCCGCGCCGCTCCAGCTCGCGGGCGAGCGGGGCAGGGGCGACGGTCTCATCCGTGAGGTAGAGCGTGGCGGAGATGAGCATCGCCAACTCCTATACGAGCGGAGCGTGTTAGTCCATGGTGGTGAGCTGTGAGCCTGAGCGTGCGGGCCGAAGGGGGCGTTGCCATGCGGATGCGATGGATGGCCGTGGGGGTCTTGGCCGGGGCGCTGGTGTGCGGGGCTGCTCCCGCCGGGGCGAGTGCGGCGCCGTCGAGGGCGGCCGCGGCAGCGACGGCGACGCCCGTGCCGTACGACGACAAGGCCCGGGAAACCGTCGTCGAGGTGACGCTGAAGGAGCGGCCGGCGGCCAAGTCCAAGCAGTACAAGCAGTACAAGCCCAAGAAGAAAAAGAAGAAGAGCAAGGGCGGCTTCGTGGGCGGCCTCATCACGGCGCTGTTCGTCCTCGCCGTGATCGTCCTCATCGTCTACATGGTGCGCAGGATGCGTCGGCGCAACGGCTGACGGAAAGCTCCAAGCCCCCTTCCCTTACAGGGGAGTTCACGGCTGAATACCAGGGTTGCCCGCACCACCCATGTCACTCACCGACCCTGGGGAGCCGCAGCATGTGCCAGGACGAGCACCAGACCGCAGCGGAGCACGCACACCACCTGAACAGACGCGGACTGTTCGTGACGGGCGCCGCCGCCGCGCTTACGTTGGGCAGTGTGAGCTTCGCGAGCGGCGCCGAACGGCGCGCCCCGGCGTCGGGGCAGCAGGAGACGAAGACGGTGCGCGGCACCCTCCCGCCGGGGTCGCCTGACTTTGTGTACCTCCCGGTGGAGATCCCGTCCGGGGTCCGGGAGCTGCACGTGGCGTACACGTACGAGAAGCCGACGGTCCCGCCCGGAACCACCGGGAACGCCCTGGACATCGGAATCTTCGACGAGCGCGGCACGGCGCTCGGCGGCAAGGGCTTCCGCGGCTGGTCGGGCGGGGCGCGCACGGAGTTCTTCATCCGCGCCGACGACGCGACGCCCGGCTACCTCCCGGGCCGCATCCGCCCCGGCACCTGGAGCATCGCGCTCGGCCCGTACACGGTCGCGCCCGCCGGACTCCCCTACACGGTGACCATCACGCTCACGTACGGGGAGCCGGGCAGCACCCCCGAGCCGACGTACCCGCCGTCCCGCGCCAAGGGCCGGGGCCGGGCCTGGTACCGGGGCGACTGCCACCTCCACTCCTGGTACTCGGACGGCCGCCGGACCCCCGCCGAGATCGCGGCCCTCGCCCGCGCGGCGGGCCTCGACTTCATCAACACCTCGGAGCACAACACCCACTCCGCGCACGCCCATTGGGCGGACCAGGCGGGCGACGACCTGCTGATCCTCATCGGCGAGGAGGTGACGACCCGCAACGGCCACGTGGTGGCGCTCGGCGTGGAGCCCGGCACCTTCATCGACTGGCGCTACCGGGCCCGCGACAACCGCTTCGGCCACTACGCCCGCGAAATCCGCCGCGCGGGCGGCATCGTCGTCCCCGCGCACCCGCACGCCACCTGCGTCGGCTGCAACTGGAAGTTCGGCTTCAACGAGGCGGACGCGGTGGAGATCTGGAACGGCGTCTACACCCCCGACGACGAGATCACCCTCGCGGACTGGGACAACACCCTGGTGACGGGCGTGCGCGCGGGCCGCCGCGAGTGGCTCCCCGGGATGGGCAACAGCGACGCGCACCGCGACCCGGACCGCGTCGGCGGCCCCCAAACGGTGGTCCTCGCCGACGACTTGACCCGCGAGGCGATCCAGGAGGGCATCAAGGCGGGCCGCTCGTACGTCGCCGAGTCCAAGTCGGTGGAGCTGACGTTCACCGCGTCCGGCGGCAAGGGCAAACAGGCGGGCATCGGCGGCCGCCTCGACGTCGGCCGCGACGACCCGGTCACGGTGCGCCTGGACGTGAAGGGCGCCCCCGGCTGCACGCTCCACATCGTGACGGACCAGGGCACGCTCCACACGAGCCCCGCGCTCCCAGAGTCGGGGGCGGGCACGGTGGAGTGGCACACGACGGCTTCGTACGCGGCGTACGTACGGGCGGAAGTCCGCCACGCCCCGACGGTGCAGGGCCTCCCGGGCGCGTTCACGGCACTCACGAACCCGATCTTCCTGGGGCGCGGCAAGGGCTAGGAAGCGTCTCCCGCCGAGCCCTCTCCACCGTCGGCTTCCCCGGCCGGAGAGGGCTCGGACTCGGGCTCGGACTCGGCGAAGAGCTGGGCTCCGGACTCGACGGTGAAGGCCCGGTCCAGCCAGCGGTCGAGCGTGTCGAGGTCGTCACACGCCATGAGCCGGTCACGCTCGCGCGTGGTCAGCCCGATCCCTCGCCGGTCGAGGATGCGGATCACGGCCTCCACACGCCCCTTGATCAATCCCTCTTCCAGACCCTTCACACGGCCTTCCTCACGGCCTTCCGCCCGCAGCCGCATGGACGTCTCGGACCGGAAGAAGGAGAGGTCCACAGCCATCATCTGCCTCCAGATCTTCGCGGCCGGGGTCTTTCCCAGGCCGAGTTCGGTGTATTCGGCGTACACGCCGCGAGCGTCCTGGTCGGACTCCTTCAGGGCAGCGGCCAGCACCTTGAGTATGGCAGCCGCGTCCGGATCGTTACGATGCGTGATCGCGGAGAGCGTCGCAAGCGGGATGTCCCTGACAGCCGTGCCCACATCGGTGAGCACCGGCGCATTGTGCGGCCCCAGCACGAGTGCCCACGGCCTCTCAGTCCGCGAGCTCCAGCGCCGGGGTCTCCTTCGTGAGCACCTCGCCCCGGAAGAACGCGGGGCTGCGGCGGCCCATCGCCAGCATGATCAGTACGCCGAGGAGCAGCAGGCCCACGCCGATCACGAAGACCGAGCCGACGCCGAACACGGCGGAGCCGCTGCCGTAGGCCGGGTCCCACATGTCGTACAGGGTCTTGGCGAAGACCGCCGTGAGCAGGGTGCCGCCGAGGACCGGGAAGAGGCCCTTGAAGGTGAAGTCCCGTACGGACACGAAGAGTTCGCGGCGGAAGTACCACGCGCACGCGAACGCCGTGAGCGCGTAGTAGAAGCAGATCATGAGGCCGAGGGCGTAGATCGTGTCGACGAGGACGTGCTCGGAGACCAGCGACATGACCGTGTAGAAGACGCCCGTCGCCACGCCTGCCGTGACCGTCGCGCGGCCCGGCGTCCTGAAGCGGGGGTGGACCTTCGCGTACGAGGCCGGGAGCGCCTCGTACGCGGACATCGCGAGGACCGTGCGGGCCACCGGGATGAACGTCGTCTGGAGGCTGGCCGCCGCCGAGGCGAGGACCGCGACGAACAGGAGGATGCCGAGGGTCGGGCCCATGACGGGTCCGGCGAGGACGGCGAAGACGTTGTCGGAGGTGTCCGGGTTGGCGAGGCCGAGGCCCTTCGAGCCCGTCCCGGCGGCCATCTGGGCGGCGATGCCGGTCGCGAGGTAGGAGCCGATGAGGACGGCCATCGCGATGAGGGCGGCGCGGCCGGGGGTCTTCTCGCTGCCGGTGGTCTCCTCGTTCGCGGTCAGGCAGGCGTCCCAGCCCCAGAACATGAAGATCGAGAGGGAGAGCCCGGCGGTGAAGGCCCCGAAGGACTGGACGGCGAAGGGGTTCAGCCAGGACCAGGAGAAGTCGGGCGCGGAGACACCGTCCCCCAGCCCGCCGCCCGCGAGCCCGCCGTCGCCGGCCTTCTGGACCGCCATCACCACGAAGACCGCGAGCACCGCCAACTGCAGCCCCACCAACGCGTATTGGACGCCCTTCGTCGCGGTCATGCCCCGGTAGCTGATGGCCGTGGCGGCGGCGATGAGGGCGAGGCAGGTGACGATGTGGACGGCCTTGTTCCCGTCGAGCGCGGCCACCGAGTCCTTGCCGGTGATCTCCCCGGCGAGCAGCCAGAAGTAGGAGGTGGCGACGCCCGCGAGGTTGGAGAGCACGATGATCGTCGCGATGACGAGGCCCCAGCCGCACATCCAGCCGACCCGGGGCCCGAACGCCTTCACGGTCCAGGTGAAGGAGGTGCCGCAGTCCGGCATCACCTTGTTGAGCTCGCGGTAGGCGAAGGCGACCAGGAGCATCGGCAGGAAGCCCGCGAGGAAGACGGCGGGCATCTGCGGGCCGACCTCCCCGGCGGTGGAGCCGAGGGTCGAGGTCAGGCAGTAGACGGGGGCGACGGTGGAGATGCCGATGACGGCGCTGCCGAGGAGGCCCACGGAGTTCCCGCCGAGCCCCTTGCCTCGCACACCGCCCCCGGTGGGGGCAGCTCCTACCGTGTCTCCAGCCCCGGGCCGGACGTCCACCTGAGTCATGAACAGGACGTTAAGCCCTGCGGTTTCCACATCCGGAGGACTTACGTCCGTTTGAATTCATGACCAAGGTCTGCGATTCCATGGGCAATTCGGGCACCTGTTGAGCATTGAAAGATCAACAGGTGCGAGCAGACGACAGTTCATAGGAGTGACGTCCGCCGTCCGGTATGCGGAAACCGAGGCGGTGCCCGATTTGCCCCACTTCTAAATTTTCCCGTCACCCCTGCCGGACGATCGGTCACCCCGGCCAGACGATCGCCTGCGTCTCGCTGTACGCATGCAGCGCGTACGAGCCCACGTCCCGGCCCACCCCGCTCTTCTTGAAGCCGCCGAACGGCGCCTCCATGTTCCGGCCGACCGTGTTGACCCCGACGCCGCCCGCCCGCAGCCGCCGCGCCACCCGGAACGCCCGCGCCACATCGCCCGACCACACGTAGTCGATGAGGCCGTACTCCGAGTCGTTGGCGAGCGCGATGCCCTCCTCCTCGTCGTCGAAGGGCACGACCACGACCACCGGGCCGAAGATCTCCTCGCGCACCACCCGCATGTCGTTGGTGCAGTCGGCGAGGAGCGTCGGCGCGACGTAGAAGCCCTGGTCGAGGCCGGGCCCGGCGGGCCGCTCGCCGCCCGCGACGACCCGCGCGCCCTCCTTCCTGCCCAGCTCCACGTACGACTCGACGCGGTCCCGGTGCGCCGCCGAGATCACCGGACCGACGACGGTGCCCTGCACCGCCGGGTCCCCCACCTTCATGAAGCCCAGGTAGCCCGTGAGCTTCTCGATCAGCTGGTCGTACACGGACCGGTGGGCGATGACGCGCGTGGGCGCGGTGCAGATCTGGCCGCTGTAGAAGGCGAAGGTGGTGCCGATCCCGGCGACCGCCGAGGCGAGGCCCGCATCGTCCAGGTCGTCGAAGACGAGGGCCGCGCCCTTGCCGCCCAGCTCCATCAGCTGCCGCTTCATGTGGCGCCCGCACACCTCACCGATGCGCTGCCCCACCGACGTCGACCCGGTGAAGCTGACCATGTCGACGTCCGGCGCGTCGACCGCGGCCTCCCCGACGTCGACGCCCGTGCCGGAGACCACGTTCACCACGCCCCGCGGCGCCCCCGCCTCCTCCAGCGCGGCCGCCATCCGGTACACCGACAACGGGTCCTGCGGCGCGGGCTTCACCACGACCGTGTTGCCCATGGCGAGGGCAGGCGCGACCTTGCCGGCCGGGTTGGCCCACGGGTTGTTGTACGAGGTGATGCAGGTGACGACGCCGACGGGCTGGCGCACGGCCAGGGCGCCGATGACGCCCGCCTTGCCCATCGGCCCGGCCTCGCTGATCTGCGGCGGCAGCCCCTCCTCCACCGGCTCCAGGGCGCCCTTGGCGTACCGCTTGAAGCGGGCCACAGCCACCGCGACCTGCATGCCGCGCGCCGTGCCCGTGGTCGCCCCGGTCTCGGCCCGCGCCAGCTCCGCGTGCGCCCCCGCGTCCCGGCGCATGATCTCGGCGGCCCGGTCCAGCACCCCGGCCCGCTCCTCGGGGGAGGTGCGCGACCACGCGTCGAAGGCGTCGCGCGCCGCCCCGGCCGCCGCGTGCACCTGCGCGCGGCTGGCCTCCGGGGCGAGCCCCACGACGCCCTCGGTCGCGGGGTTGATCACCTCGTAGTGGCCGCCGTCGGGCTCGACCCACTCGCCCCCGATGAACAGCCGTTCCGTCACCGGCTTCTGACCATTCGTCACTTGGTGCTCACCGTCCTGGTGTCGCGTCCGGAGCGCAGGATCGACCCGGACGTCGCCCCGGTCACGACGTCCTCGCGTATCGCCTCGACCCCGTTGACCCACACGGCGTTCACGCCGATCGCCTTGGAGTCCAGGCGCGGGCTGTCGCCCGGCAGGTCGTGGACGAGGGTGGCCTTCCCGGCGTCGATCCGCTCCGGGTCGAAGAGCACCAGGTCCGCGTGGTAGCCCTCGGCGATCCGCCCGCGCTCGCGCAGCCCGAAGAGCT
This sequence comes from Streptomyces sp. NPDC059009, assembly GCF_042740175.1. Classification (NCBI taxonomy): domain Bacteria; kingdom Bacillati; phylum Actinomycetota; class Actinomycetes; order Kitasatosporales; family Streptomycetaceae; genus Streptomyces; species Streptomyces sp. NPDC059009. The sequence goes on from NZ_JBHYJB010000024.1 coordinate 118,039, forward strand.
GCGCGGGGTCGTCGGTCAGCATCTTCACGGCCTCCTCCAGCGAGGCCAGCTTGCGGCCGCGCAGACAGTCGCCGATGAACCGCGTCGTGTACGGGGCCCCGCACATCCGGTCCAGGTGCGCGCCCGCGTCCGAGCCGCCCAGCATCACGTCCTCGTGCCGCCAGGTCTCGGCCCGCAGCGCCCACGAGTCCGGGTCGTTGTCGGTCGGCATGGGCCAAAGGACCGTGCGCAGCTCGTCGTTGGCGCAGATCTCCACGAGGCACTCGAAGGGCTCCTGCCCCCGCTCCTCGGCGATGTCGCGCACGACCCGCCCCGTGAGCCCTTCGTTCGCCTCCGAGTACGTGTCCCCGATGACGTACCGCCCGAAGTGCGTGAGCCTGCGGAAGACCCCCGCCTCCTTGCTCGTGGCGCGCCGCAGCATCTCCGAACGCACCTCGGGATCCCGCAACTTGGCGATCCGCTCCGGCACCGGAAGCCCGAGGATCTCCCCCCACCCGGGGATGAGGTTGAGCGCGCAGAAGGTCCCGAGGGACATGTTCATGGGGGTGAGGATCGGCATCGTCAGGGCGACGATCCGCCCGCCCGCCTTCCGGGCCCGCTCGCTCGCCACCAGCTGGCGCGGCACCCGCTCCGGCACGGCGGCGTCGATCGTCAGCACGTTCCAGTTGAGCGGCCGCCCGGCGGCGGCGCTCATCTCCACGAACAACTCGATCTCGTCATCGCTGAATTGATCGAGGCAACCGGCGACGATGGCCTCCAACTGCGTCCCCTCGTGCTCGGCGACGGCCTTGGACAGCGCGATCAGCTCCGCGGGCCCGGCGTGCCGTGAGGCGACGGGCGCGCCGTCCCCGTCCGAGTGCGACGACGACTGCGTGGTGGAGAGCCCCCAGGCCCCCGCCTCCATCGCCTCGTGGAACAGCGCGAGCATCTCCTCCAGCTGCGCCTCGCTGGGCTGCCCGCCCACGGCGTCGGCGCCCATCACGTACCGCCGCAGCGCGCAATGCCCCACCATGAACCCGGCGTTGACGGCGACGCGCCCCTCCAGGGCGTCCAGGTACTCCCCGAAGGAGTTCCAGTTCCAGGGCGCCCCTTCCTCCAACGCCACCAGCGACATGCCTTCGACCTTGGACATCATGCGCCGCGTGTAGTCGGCGTCGCCGGGCCGCTCCGGGTTCAGCGGCGCCAGCGTGAACCCGCAGTTGCCGCCCGCGACGGTGGTCACCCCGTGGTTGAGGGAGGGCGTCGCGTACGGGTCCCAGAAGAGCTGGGCGTCGTAGTGCGTGTGCGGATCGACGAACCCGGGCGCGAGGATCTTGCCGGAGGCGTCCTCGCTGGACCTGAACTCCTCGGCCACGGTGCCGGGTTCGGCGATCACGGCGATGCGGCCGTCGCGGATGCCGACATCGGCGACGACGGCGGGGGCACCGGTCCCGTCGACGACGGTCGCGCCTTTGATGAGGTGGTCGAGCATGGCGAGGTCCTTTCCCACTGTCCCTGTCTGATCCCGCTGTGCCTGTCTGATCCCGCTGTGCCTGCTCCCGGCCTGGCTGCCTGACCGCATGGCGGAACCCCGGCCTCCGTCCGGGAGGGGAGGCCGGGGTGGCTGGGGGTTACGAACCCGACGCCTGCCGCATCCGGGTCGTCCGGTGCACCGGATCCGTATCGATCTTGGGAATCACGTGCTCACCGATCAGCTTGATCGTGTTCTTCGTGTCCTCGGGCGAGATGCCGATCGGCAGCCCGAACGACAACTGGTCCGCCCCCGCCTGCTCCCACCGCTTGCACTGCCGCAGCACCTCGTCCGGGTCACCGCAGATCATCAGCTCCTCGGCGATGAGCAGCTCGATGATCTCCTCGGTGTACTCGGGCAGGACCTCCGGCCACTCGGGGATGCCCTCGGGGCGCGGGAAGGTGTCGTGGTAGCGGAAGACCAGCGACTGGAGGTAGTTGAGGCCGCCGTTGACGGCGATCTGCACGGCCTTCTCGTGGGTCTCCGCGCAGATGGCCGTCGACGTCACCATGACGTTGTCGTTGACGAAGTCCCCGACCGGCTCCGCGTCCGGGATGGCGGTCTTGTACTGCTCCAGGACCCACTCCATGTCGGAGACCTTCTGCACGCTGAAGCCGAGGACGCCGAGGCCCTTCTTGGCGGCCATCGCGTACGAGGAGGGGGACCCGGCCGCGTACCACATGGCGGGGTGCGACTTCCCGTACGGCTTGGGGAAGACCTTGCGCGGCGGCAGCTGCCAGTGCTTGCCCTGGAACCCGACGTACTCCTCCTGGAGCCACATCTTCGGGAACTCGGCGATGGTCTCTTCCCAGATCTCCTTGGTGTAGTTCATGTCGGTCACACCGGGGATGAAGCCGAGGATCTCGTGCGATCCCGCCCCGCGCCCGCTGCCGAACTCGAACCGCCCCTCGCTGAGGTGGTCGAGCATGGCGACCTTCTCGGCGACCTTCACCGGGTGGTTGACCTGGGCGAGGGGGTTGAAGATGCCGGAGCCCAGGTGGATCCGCTCGGTGGCGTGGGCGAGGTAGCCGAGGAAGACGTCATTGGCGGAGAGGTGCGAGTACTCCTCCAGGAAGTGGTGCTCGGAGGCCCACGCGTACTTGAAGCCCGCCTTGTCGGCCTCGATGACGTACTCGGTCTCCTCCATCAGCGCCTTGTGCTCGGCGAGCGGGTCGGTCTCGGCCCGCTTGCCCACGTATCCCTGTACAAAGAGCCCGAATTCCAAGGCGGTTCACCGTCCTCGTGAGTTCCTGACAAGTTTCTGACGAACCGTCAGATTCGATGTGCCGACTGTTTCACCGCACGGGTGGAGCGTCAATAGTTGATGCACCGTCAGATACGGTCGTACGGGGCGACGGGCGTCACAGGATGCTGACCCCCGCCAGCCACCCGCCGTCGATCACGAACGGCTGCCCGGTGATGTACGAGGAGTCCTCCTCGCACGTCAGGAACAGCGCGAGCCGCGCCACCTCCTCGGGCTGCCCGACCCGCCCGATCGGCACGAGCTTGCTGTAGAGCCCGGCGAGCGCCTCGGCGGCCTCCTCGGTGTTCGCGTTCGGGTCGAGCTGGGCGGGGTTGCTCATGGCGGTGTCGATGGCGCCCGGGCAGACCGCGTTGACCCGGATCTTCTTCGGGGCGAGCTCCAGGGCGGCGGTGCGCGTGAGGCCGACGATGGCGTGCTTGGTGGCGCCGTAGGCCCCGACATAGGCCATGCCGGTCACGCCCGCGTACGAGGCGGTGTTCACGATCGAGCCGCCGCCGGCCGCCTCGATCTCGGGCGCCACGGTCTTGATCCCGAGGAACACCCCGACCTGGTTGACCTGGACGATCTGCTGGAACTCGTCGAGGGGGGTGGCGGTGAGCTCGTTGAAGCGCAGGATGCCCGCGTTGTTGACCAGCCCGTCGATCTTCCCGTACGCGTTCTTGGCGACCTCGACGGCGGCGCGCCAGTCCTCCTCGCGGCTCACGTCGAGATGGACGTACGTGGCGTTCCCGATCTCCTTGGCGAGGGCCTCGCCCTGGTCGTCGAGGACGTCCGCGACGACGACCCTGGCCCCCTCCTTCACGAAGAGCCGCGCCTCCTGCTCGCCCTGCCCGCGCGCCGCACCGGTGATGACGACGACGCGCCCGTCCAGCTTGCCCATCTCGGATCTCCTCAGTACTGGATTGATTGAGGTGCGGAACTGGATCACTGGATCAGTTGAGGTGCGGAGCGACATCGGCGGCGAACGCCGCCATCTGGTCGGTCAGTTCGGCCCGGCTCCGGCTGCGGAACCGCACCTGGATCTGGTCCACGCCCATCGCGCCGTACGCGCGCAACGACTCGGCGAGCGCGGCCGGCTTCCCGCTGAGCGTGCGCCGCCCCACGTGCCAGTCGGGCTCGCCCAGGTACAGCGGCTCGGTGATGGCGCCCACGGTGATCGGCTCCGCGATCCCCGCCTCCTCCCGCAGCCGCTTCACCTTGGCGATCTGCGCGGGGAGCTCGTCGCGCGGGTCGCCCTGCGGCAGCCAGCCGTCGGCGCGCGTGGCGGCGCGCCGCACGGCGGCGGGCGAGGAGCCGCCGACCCAGATCGGAACCTGGTCCTGCACGGGCCGGGGCTGCTGCCCGAGCCCTTCGAAGTCGAAGAACTCCCCGTGGTGGACCGGGAATTCATCGGTGCCGAGCGCGGCCTTCAGCGCATCGATCGTCTCGTTCAGGACGGGCCCGCGCCGCTCGAAGTCGGCCCCGACCGCGTCGAACTCCTCCTGCACGTGCCCCGCGCCCACCCCGAGGATGAGCCGCCCGCCGCTCAGCCGGTCCACGGTCGCGTACGCCTTGGCGCTGACCAGCGGGTGGCGCAGCCCGACGACGGCGACATGGCTCATGAGCCGCACGTTCTCGGTGATCCCGGCGAGGAAGGAGAGGGTGGCCACGGGGTCGTACCAGATGGTGCTCATGGCGTCGGCGAGGCGGCGCGGGATGGCGACGTGATCACAGCCGGCGATGTACGCGAAGCCGCTCCGGTCGGCGGTGCGGGCGATCTCGGCGAGGTCCTCGACGCTCGCCTCCTTCTCCCACTTCTCCGCGTACATGGCGCTCTGCGACTGGATCGGCAGCTGCATGCCGTAGACCAGCCGGCCCTCGGGCCATATCCGTGCCATGGGCCACTCAACCCCTCACGTGGATCCGGAATCTGACGATGCGTCATATCCAACGACGGGGTTCATCGTCGTAGCTGACGCACCGTCAGGCAAGGGGTGGGAGGCGACTACTGCGTGCCTACCGCGCGCCTACTGCTTGCCGGTCCCCGGCCAGAGACCCTCGCCGGTGAGCCCGAGCAGCTCGATGGCGTTGCGCCGCACGATGCGGTCGACGACGTCCGGGGCGAGATGCCCCATCTGCGCCTCGCCGACCTCGCGCGACTTCGGCCAGGTGGAGTCGGAGTGCGGGTAGTCGGTCTCGTACAGGACGTTCCCGACCCCGATGGCGTCCAGGTTCTTCAGCCCGAAGGCGTCATCGAAGAAGCACCCGTACACATGCTCCGTGAAGAGCTCCGACGGCGGCCGGTGCACCTTGTCGGCGACGCCGCCCCAGCCCCGGTTCTCCTCCCACACCACATCCGCGCGCTCCAGGATGTACGGGATCCACCCGATCTGCCCCTCGGCGTACATGATCTTGAGGTTGGGGAAGCGCTCGAACTTCCCGCTCATGAGCCAGTCCACCATCGAGAAGCAGCAGTTGGCGAAGGTGATGGTGGACCCGACGGCGGGCGGCGCGTCGGGGGACGTGCTCGGCATCCTGCTGCTGGAGCCGATGTGCATGGCGACGACGGTGCCGGTCTCGTCGCAGGCGGCGAGGAACGGGTCCCACTCGTCGGTGTGGATGGACGGCAGCCCCAGGTGCGGCGGAATCTCCGAGAAGGCCACGGCCCGCACGCCGCGCGCGGCGTTCCTGCGCACCTCCCTGGCGGCCAGCTCCGCGTCCCACAGCGGGATGAGGGTGAGCGGTATGAGGCGGCCGCGGGCGTCGGGCCCACACCATTCCTCCACCATCCAGTCGTTGTACGCCTGCACGCTGAGCAGCGCGAGCTCGCGGTCCTTGGCCTCGGTGAAGGTCTGCCCGCAGAAGCGGGGGAAGGTGGGGAAGCAGAGCGCGGACTGGACGTGGTTGACATCCATGTCGGCGAGCCGCGAGGGCACGTCGAAAGACCCCTCCCGCATCTGCTCGTACGTGATCACTTCGAGCTTGATCTCGTCGCGGTCGTAGCCGACGGCGGTGTCGAGCCGGGTGAGGGGCCGGTGCAGATCCTCATAGATCCACCAGTCCCCTATGGGCCCATCGTCCCCCTTCTCCCCCATCACAGGGGCGAACTTCCCGCCCAAGAAGGACATTTCCTTCAGGGGGGCGCGGACGATGCGCGGCCCGATGTCCTGGTACTTCGCCGGGAGGCGGTCCCGCCAGACGTTGCGGGGCTCCACGGTGTGGTCGTCGACGGAAATGATGAGGGGGAAGGTCTGCTGGTCCGCCTGCCGGGCCCCCTGCCGGCTCTCCTGAGTCTCCATATGGGCAACCGTAGCGCCGATCTGACGCCCCGTCAGCTATCCGTCAGCTCCTCCTCAACTGCCGGCCGTCCGCGCCCCGGCCGCCCCGCACACCACCGACCACTCCCCGCCAGTCCCTTGAATTCCCGCCTTTCTCGTGCGAGGACCCTGTGAGAGCCGTCTCGCACGGCTGACGTATCCGCCATGAACAAGGCAAACTGGCGGGTGCACGAAGAGCGGGCAGGGCAGGCCCGCGACCCACGTGGGTTACCCGGCAGGGGGAGCGATGGACGGAGTACCGCGAGTACCGGAGCAGCGGCGTCCGGCCCCTGGGGAGGCGCACGGCGCCCCCGAGGAGCAGGCACCGCGCTTCAGCGTGCTCGGACCGGTGCGCGCCTGGCACGGCGAGGAGCCGCTCTCCACGGGCTCCCCCCAGCAGCGCGCCCTGCTCGCGGCGCTCCTCCTGCGCGAGGGCCGCACGGCGACGGCGGCGGAGCTGATCGACGCCCTGTGGGGCGACGAGCCCCCGTCCCAGGCGCTCGCGGCGGTCCGCACGTATGCGTCCAGGCTGCGCAAGGTCCTCCCCCGCGACGTCCTGGTGAGCGAGTCGGGCGGCTACGCGATCCGCGTCCCCGACGGCGCCCTGGACCTCGCGGAGGCCGAGGAGCTCTGGACCTCGGCGGAGAAGGCCCGCGGCGTCGGCGACCTGTGCAAGGCCCGCTGCCTGGTGAACGAGGCGCTGGACCTGTGGGACGGCGAACCCCTGGCGAGCGTCCCCGGCCCCTACGCGGAGACCCAGCGCACCCGCCTGGAGGAGTGGCGCCTCCAACTCATCGAGTCCCGCCTGGACATGGACCTGGAACAGGGCTGCCACGCGGAGGCGGTATCCGAACTGACCGCCCTCACGGCGGCCCACCCCCTCCGTGAACGCCTGCGCGAACTGCTCATGCTGGCGCTGTACCGCAGCGGCCGCCAGGCGGAGGCGCTGGCGGTCTACGCGGACACGCGCCGCCTGCTCGCGGACGAACTCGGCGTGGACCCGCGCCCCGGCCTGTCGGAGCTCCAGCAGCGGATCCTCCAGGCGGACCCGGGCCTGTCGGAGCCCTCGGCGGGCACTTCGGAACCTTCGGCGGTCCTGGTCCGCCCGGCCCAACTCCCCGCCACGGTCCCGGACTTCACCGGTCGCGCCTCCTTCGTGGAGGAACTGAGCGGGATCCTGTCCACGGCCGAGGGCCGGGTGATGGCGGTCTCCGCGCTCGCGGGCATCGGCGGCGTGGGCAAGACGACGCTCGCGGTGCACGTGGCCCACGTGGCGCGCACGCACTTCCCCGACGGCCAGCTGTATGTGGACCTGCAGGGCGCGGGCCCCCGCGCCGCGGAACCGGAAACGGTCCTGGGCGCCTTCCTGCGCGCCCTGGGCACGGCCGACTCCGCGATCCCGGACACGCTGGAGGAGCGGGCGGCGCTGTACCGCTCGGTCCTGGACGGCCGCAGGGTCCTGGTCCTCCTGGACAACGCCCGCGACGCGGCCCAGGTCCGCCCGCTGCTGCCCGGCATGGAAGGCTGCGCGGCCCTGGTGACGTCCCGGGTCCGGATGGTGGACCTGGCCGGGGCGCACCTGGTGGACCTGGACGTGATGTCCCCGGAGGAGGCGCTCCAGCTCTTCACCCGGATCGTCGGGGAGGAGCGGGTGGCCTCGGAGCGGGAGGCGGCCCTCGACGTGGTGGCGGCCTGCGGCTTCCTCCCCCTCGCGATCCGCATCGCGGCCTCACGCCTCGCGGCCCGCCGCACGTGGACGGTCTCGACACTCGCCGCCAAGCTGGCGGACGAGCGCCGCCGTCTGGACGAGCTCCAGGCGGGCGACCTCGCGGTGAAGGCGACGTTCGAGCTGGGCTACGGCCAGCTGGAGCCGGCGCAGGCGCGGGCGTTCCGCCTCCTTGGCCTGGCGGACGGCCCCGACCTGTCGCTGGCGGCCGCCGCGGCGGTCCTCGACCTCCCGCTCGACGAGACGGAGGACCTCCTCGAGGCCCTGGTCGACACGTCCCTGATCGAGTCGGCGGCACCGGGCAGGTACCGCTACCACGACCTGGTCCGGCTCTACGCGCGTGCGTGCGCGGAGCGGGACGAGCAGCCGCCCAGTGAGCGGGAGGCGGCGATGTCGAGGCTGCTGGACTTCTACCTGGCGTCGGCGGCGCGGGTCTATGCGATCGAGCGGCCGGGGGACCGGACGGTGGATCACCTGGAGGTCAAGGTGGACGCCGGGCAGCACTTCGCCGACGACACGAAGGCGCTCGACTGGCTGCACTCCGAGGCGGACTGCATCCTCGCGTGCGTACGACAGGGCCTGCGGCCGGGGACGCTGCGGCGCGCCGTGGATCTGCTGCTGGCGTCGAAGGACCTGGCGGAGTCCGGTGCCAGCTCGACCGTCTACGAGACGGCCGCGTGCGCGGCGCGGGACGCGGCCGCCGAGGTCGGCGACCCGCACGCGGAGGGGCGGGCCCGGGTCAGCCTCGCCCAGGTGCTGAGCAAGGTGGGCCGCTTCGAAGAGGGGGCGGCCGAACTGGAGCGTGCCGCCGAACTCGCTCTGGCGTCCAAGGACCCCTGGACCAGCGGAAACGCCCCCAACGAGCAGGCGATCATCACCAACTGCCTCAACCAGCCGGACGTCAGCGAGACGCATCTGCTCAAGGCGATCGAAGCCTTCCGTGCGGACGGCAACCGCCCCGGTGAGGCCAGCGCCCTCTGCAACCTGTCCAGGGCCCTTGTCTCCTTGGACCGGACATCGAAGGCCATCGAGCTCGCGCAGCAGGGGATCGCCATCTACGACGATCTCGGCCTCACCTTCCGGCTCGCCAACGCGCGCTACACCCTCGGCGTCGTGCTCCTCCACGCCGGGCGCCACCAAGAGGCACTGGACGAACTGACGCAGTCCCTCGAGGTGTTCAGGGACAATCGTCAGCGCCTCTGGCAGGGCGTGGCCCATTACCGCATCGCTGAAGTGCTCTGGTCCACCGGCCAGGCGGCACAGGCTGCCCGCCATGCCGAACAGGCCCTGGCGACCGGATGCGTCGGCGGCGAGTGGATGCGCGCCAACGTACTGACGCTGCTGGGACAGGCCCTGGAGGGCCTCGGGCAGGTCGACCGGGCGCGGGCCTGCTGGCGGGACGCCCTGGCCATTCACGGCGAGGCAGGAGCCCCGGAGGCCGCTCAACTACGGGAGTTGCTGAACCCCGTCGCCGCTGCGTGACAAGCCCCGGAAGGGGCGTTCATCGAACGTTTATGAGTGACTGCCACTCTCATGGGGTCGATCCGTCGCGTCGGGGGGCAGACGGGTCGCCTGGGCCCTACGGATACAGTGAGCGGCCCAAACGCCCGTTCGGCAGCCCCCGGGGGAGTTGCCGAACGGGCGTATCCAATACCAGGCCCCGTCAATTCCCTAGGAGTTGTCACCCATGAGCGAGACCGAGAACAACAACATCTCCATCAAGAGCGACGGCCACACGCCCGCCCCGCCGAAGGACGGCCACACTCCGGCCCCGCCGAAGGACGGCCACACGCCCGCCCCGCCCAAGGACGGCGGCGTGACCACGCAGGGTGACGGCCACACGCCCGCCCCGCCGAAGGACTGACCCGGACGTCACATCCCGACGGGGGATCGATCGGCCGCGGCGGCGCGGAGGGGAAGCCGCCGCGGCCGACGCATGCCCAGGGCAGGTTCCGGCCATTCACTGACCGGAATCACTAGCCCCAGCGAACAATGGGCACCACACAACTACTGTCAAAACAACGGCAGTTCGAATCCATGGGGGTTGGCATGACGCGCGCCAAGAAGGTTCTCATCACCCTGGCCCTGGCGGCCGCCGCAGCGGGAGCCGCAGCGAGCCCCGCCCTCGCCGACAGCCACGTCCCGGTCACGACCCAGGACAGCCACACCCCGCTCCCGCCGGGCGACAGCCACACACCCAACCCTCCGCGAGGCTGACCCGACCCCTCACAGCCCTCGGACGAGGACCCCCACGCCGCACAGCTTGGCCATGTCGTCCACGTCCGAGGTGTACAGGACCACGTTCCCGCCCTGCCGCCCCGCGATCACCGCCAGCGCCGCGTCGATCGCGTACTTGTGGCCGTGCAGCCCGGCGTTCGCCAGCAGCGCCACCGCCGCGTCCGCCACGTCCCGCGTCACCGGTTCCACGACGATGCGGGACATCGCCCATTCCCAGGCCGGACGCCGGAACTTGTCGTGGTACGCCTCGATGAGCGTCATGGAACTGGTCACCACACGGATGCCCTTGCCGTACGCGGCGGTCAGCAGTCCCGTCATGGCGCGTTCGCGGCGCACCGTCCGGGACAGCCCCTCGGCGTCCAGCACCAGGCAGTCGATCGCCATCAGCAGGCCAGCGGGAGGTCGCTGCCGGCGGGCTTCTCAAGGTCGCCGAAGTGCCGCTCGGCGTCCCGCAGCTCGGCATCCGCCGCCGCCCGCTCCTCCTCCGTGAGCGGCTCGCCTTCCTCCTGCATCCAAGCGACCAGCTCCCCCAGCCGATCCCGCTCCCGCTGCCGCTCTATGGCCCGCGTGACATACGCGCTGAAGGCACCGGGGCCCACCTCGTCGCGGATCTCCTCGGCGAGTTCCTCGGGCAGCGTGACCGTGTACTTCTTGGTTGCCATACCAGTCATCATACTCCGAGCTGACGCCGCAGCGACCCCTTCACCGCCCCCACGAACGCCTCCCGCACCCCGCCCTCCAGCAGCTCCAGCGACAGATACGGATTCAGGTCCTCCAGCTCCACCAGCAGCAGCTCCCCCTCCCGCGTGCGGCACGCGTCGACCCGCTGGATGCCGTGGTCGATGGTGTTCCAGTCGACGAAGCGCTGGGCGAAGGCCAGGTCGGCGGGGGTGGGGGCGTAGGGCTTGAGGTCCCAGCGGCGGTCCGGGTCGGGGGCGTGGAGCGCGTACTGGAAGGTGCGGTCCACGAAGTAGAAGGAGACTTCGTACGTGAAGTCGACGCGCGGCTGGATCAGGAGCCCCGTCGCGTACGAGAGCTTCGCCAGGCGCTCCCGCGTCATGAACTCCAGACCTATCGAGTCCGCCCCCAGCTTCGGCTTCACCACATAGGAATCCACGACCGGGAGCCGGTCGACGTCCCGGAGCGCGTCCACCGTGGGTATCACCGGGTACCCGGCCGCCGTCAGCTCCAGCAGATAGCGCTTGCCCACCATGTCGGCCCGCCCGGTGAGCTCGTTGTGGACCCGCACCCCGGCACGCCCCGCCCGCTCCCTGAAGTCGTCCCACTGCTCCTGGTAGTTGAGGACCGGGCCGCTGTTGCGGACCATCACCGTGTCGAAGGCGCCCGTCTCCATGAGGGCCGCCGCGTCCAGCGGGTGGCACAGCGCCACGTCGAAGTCCTCGCGGAGGCGGGAGGTCAGATAGATGTCCTCGTCGCAGTAGCGACGGCCTTTGGCCTGGTAGGCGAGGTCGGTGACGAAGAGGACGCGGGGCTGAGCGGTGCGCTGGTGCATCCGCTCATCCTGACACTCGCCACTCCCCCGCTTCGCACACCCGTGCCCACCCGGGACATACCCCGGCTCCTCCCCGCCCGCCGCGCACGAAACCCCGTGGACAGCACCGTCCGCCCTGCCGGATAGTCCCGCCCATGACCTCTCTCGTGCGCCACCTCACCATCAACTCCCACGACCCCTACCGCCAGGCCACCTTCTGGGCCGAGGTGCTCGGCGGCAAGCTCGCCGACGACGACTTCCCCGGGGACCCCGAGGCCCTGGTCGAGTCCGACAACGTGACGCTGCTCTTCGTCACCGTGCCGGACGCCAAGACCATCAGGAACCGGCTGCACATGGACCTCCAGCCCCAGGACCGCACCCGGGACGAGGAGGCCGACAGGATCGTCGCCCTCGGCGCCACCCGCGTCGACGACCGGCGCAGGCCCAACGGGCGCGGCTGGGTCGTCCTCGCCGACCCGGAGGGCAACGAGTTCTGCGTGGAGTGCAGCGAGTCCGAGCGCGCCGCCATCATCGCCGCCGAGGCGAAGGCCGAGGCCGGGGACGAGAGCTGAAGGCAGGCGCAAGGGTGCTCTACCGTGCAGCGGCTCGCAGCTCCCCCTTGACCACCTTCCCGCTCGCGTTCCGCGGCAGCTCCGCCACGAACTCCACCTCACGCGGCACCTTGTAGTTCGCCATCTCCCGCCGCGACCAGGCGATCAGGTCGTCCGCGGTCAGCGTCGACCCACCGGCCCCCGACCGCCGCACCACGTACGCCTTCCCGACCTCCCCGAGGCGCCCGTCCGGGACGCCGATCACCGCGACGTCCGCCACCTCCGGGTGCAGGCCGAGGAGTTGCTCTATCTCCGCGGGGTACGCGTTGAAGCCGCCGACGATGAACATGTCCTTGATGCGGTCGGTGATCCTCAAGTTGCCCTCGTCGTCGAGGACTCCGACGTCGCCCGTCCGCAGCCACCCCTCCCCCGCGATCTCCGTGATCACCTTCGCCGTCTCCTGGGGGTCCTCGAAGTAGCCGCTCATGACGTTGTAGCCGCGGACCAGGACCTCGCCCGGCTCCCCGGGCGCCAGCTCCTCGTTCTCCGGGCCGACCACCCGGACCTCCGTGTCGGGGATCGCCCGGCCCGACGTCGCCGAGATGACCTCCGCCGCATCGCCCCGGCGGCACATCGTGGCGATGCCGCTCGCCTCGGAGAGGCCGTACGCGGTCAGGACCGTGCCCACGCCCAGCTCGCCCCGCAGCCGTTCCACCAGGCGCAGCGGGACCACCGCCGCGCCCGTCACCACGAGGCGGAGGGCCGACAGGTCGTGGTTCCCGCGCGCCGGGTGGTCCAGCAGCGACTGGTGGAGGGTCGGCGGGCCCGGGAGCACCGAGATGCGTTCCTTCGCCACGTTCGCCAGGACCGTCTCCACGTTGAACACCGGCTGCGGGATCATCGTCGCGCCCCGCGTCAGGCACGCGATCACGCCCGCCTTGTAGCCGAAGGTGTGGAAGAACGGGTTCACGATCAGATAGCGGTCGCCCTCGCGCAGGCCCGCGAGCTCGCTCCACACGTCGTAGCAGCGCAGCGTCTGCGCGTGCGTGATGACCGCGCCCTTGGGGCGGCCCGTCGTGCCCGAGGTGAAGATGATGTCGGAGGGGGAGTCCGCGGCCACCCCGTCCGCCCGTGCGCGGACCGACTCGGCGCTCACGCCGTCGCCGCTCGCCAGGAAGTCCTTCCACGTACGGAAGTTCTCCGGGGCGTCGTCGGAGAGGACCACCACCTGGTCCAGGTGCGGGAGGCCGGGGAGCGGTCCGTCTCCCGGGCCCTCCGCCGCCGCCCGGCGCAGGGACGCCACGTACGACGTCCCCAGGAACGTGCCGGTCACGAACAGCAGCTTGGCCCGGCTGCGTTCCAGGACGTACGCCGCCTCCGCGCCCTTGAAGCGGGTGTTCAGGGGGACGAGGACCGCGCCCGCCGTCACCGCGCCGAGCGCCGAGACGATCCAGTCGAGGGTGTTGGGGGCCCAGACCGCCACCCGGTCACCCGCCTCCACACCGTTCGCGAGACAGGCGGCCGCCGCCCGGTCCACGCGCTCGCCCAACTCCGCGTACGTGATCCGGGTCCGGCCCTCGACGACCGCCTCCCGCTCGCCGTACCGCTCGGCCGCCGCCCGGACCAGTCCCGGGATGCTGCCCCACTCCAGGTCGCCGCGCATCGCAAGCCCCTCCTGATAGCTGACTATCCGTCAGATTAGCTGTAGCCTGACGCGCTGTCAGCAGTCGGTACGCTCCCGTGGAGGTGCCCGTGGCTTCACTCAAGGACGCTACAGCGATAGTCGGAATCGGGCAGACCGCCTTCGCCAAGCAACTGCCCGAGAATGAGAAGACGTTGGCCTGCCGCGCCATCACCGCCGCGCTCGACGACGCCGACATCGCGGCCTCCGAGGTCGACGCCTTCGCCTCCTACACCATGGAGGAGACCGACGAGGTCGAGGTCGCCAAGGCCATCGGCGCCGGGGACGTCACCTTCTTCAGCAAGGTGGGGTACGGGGGCGGCGGGTCCTGCGCGACCGTCGGACATCTCGCCGCCGCCATCGCCACCGGGCAGGCGAGCGTCGGCGTCGCCTGGCGCTCACGGAAGCGGGGCAGCGGGCCAAGGCCCTGGAAGAACACGGCAGTTCAGCTCCCCACCCCCGGGCAGTGGACCCGCCCCTTCGGCCTGCTCCGGCCCGCCGACGAGATCGGGATGCTCACGCGGCGCTACATGCACGAGTACGGGGCCACCCGTGACCACCTCTTCAACGTCGCCCTCGCCTGCCGCAACCGGGCCAACCAGAATCCGGCCGCCATGATGTACGAGCGGCCGCTGACCCGCGACATGTATATGACCTCGCGGATGATCAGCGAGCCGCTCTGCCTCTTCGACAACTGCCTGGAGACGGACGGGGCGTTGGCCTGCGTCATCGTCTCCGCCGAGCGCGCCCGCGACTGCCGCCAGAAGCCCGCGTACATCCACTCCGTCGCCCAGGGCCTGCCCGCACAGCACCACGGCATGGTCAACTACTGGAACGACGACCCGCTGTCCGGGCCCGCCTGGACCGCCGCCCGACACCTGTGGAAGCAGGCCGACTTCGGCCCCCAGGACATCGACGTCGCGCAGATCTACGACGCCTTCACCCCCCTCATCCCCCTCTCCCTGGAGGGCTACGGCTTCTGCGGTCGCGGCGAGGGCGGCGCCTTCACCGAGGGGGGCGCCCTGGAGAGCGGCGGGCGGCTGCCGATCAACACCGGGGGCGGCGGCCTCAGCGAAGCGTACGTGCACGGCTTCAACCTCATCAACGAGGGCGTGAAGCAGCTGCGCGGCAGCTCCACCGCCCAGGTCCCGGACGCCTCCACCTGCCTGGTCACGGCGGGCGAGGGAGTGCCCACCTCCGCCATTCTCCTGAGGAGTTGAGGGTTGCAGATGACGACAACCGAGAGTGGATACCTGTCGCCCGTCATCGACGACGACGGCGCCCCCTTCTGGGAGTACGCGGCCCGGGGCGAGCTCCGCGTCCAGGCGTGCGCGAACTCCGGCTGCGGCGAGCTGCGCTTCCCGCCGCGGCCCTGCTGCCCGCACTGCCAGTCCTTCGACAGCGAGTGGCGGAAGATGAGCGGCCGCGGCCGCATCTGGTCGTACGTGCGCCCGCACCCGCCCCTCCTCCCCGCCTACGCCGAGCAGGCCCCCTACAACGCGATCGTCGTCGAACTCGCCGAGGCCCCCCGCATCCGCCTCGTCGGCAACCTCGTGACCTCGGCCGACGCCCCGCTCAACTCCGTCGACCCCGAACGGCTGCGCATCGGCGCCCGCGTCCAGGTCGTCTTCACGGAGGTCGACGGGGTCACGCTGCCGCGCTGGGTCCTGGAGCGCACATGAGCCTCCAGGTCCGCACCGACAAGGAGTCGGGCGTCGCGGTCCTCACCCTCGACCGCCCCGACCGCCACAACGCGATCGACCTGGACACGGCGCACCAACTTGCCGCCGTCTGGCGGGAGTTCCGATACGACGACACGGTGCGGGCCATCGTCGTCACCGGCGCCGGCGACCGGGCCTTCTGCACGGGCATCGACCGCTCCGCCGAAGTCCCCCAGCCCACCTCCCCGTACACGATCGACGACCCCCTCCTCACCATCGGCCCCAAGGCCAACGACCTGTGGAAGCCGGTCATCGCCGCCGTGGGCGGCATGGCGTGCGGCGGCGCGTTCTACCTGCTGGGCGAGGCGGAGTTCATCGTCGCCGACTCCGAGCGCGCCTCCTTCTTCGACCCGCACACCACCTACGGCATGGTCAGCGCGTACGAGGCGATCAACATGGCGCAGCGCATGCCGTTCGGCGAGGTCGCGCGGATGTCCCTGATGGGGACGGCCGAGCGGCTCGGCGCGCGCCGGGCGTACGAGATCGGCCTCGTCTCCGAGCTCACGGAGGCGGGCGGGGCGCTGGCGGCGGCGGTGCGCTGCGCCGAGACGATCGCCTCGTACCCGACGGAGGCGGTGCAGGGCACGGTGCGGGCGGTCTGGTCGGCGAAGGAGGCGGCCCGCGCCCAGGCCCTGGCGCACTCGCCGCATCTGATCACGCTCGGCAACCTTCCGCCGGAGCGGCAGGCGGAACTGTTCACGGGGCGGCGCCCGGACTTCCGTATCCGCTGACAGAGGGCCATGTGGTGCGTGCGGTGGCCGATGCCGTCACATGGCGGGGGTCAGGCTCCCGGCGTAGCGTCGATCACTGAGAGGTCCGAGAGGAGGCCGGACATGGTTCGCAATGTCATCGGGTCGATCCTCGCTCTCCTCGGAGCGACGGCCGCCGTCTGGAGCCCCTTCCGTGCCTGGTACGACGGCCGTCACGGACGCTACTTCCGCCTCGACGAGCTGTTCTCCGGCGGCGGCATCACCGACGCGAGAGCCGAGCTGTTCGGCTCCCTCTTCCTCCCCTTCGCGTTCGCGGCACTGGTGACGCTGGTGGGGGTGGTGCTGCGCTCGCGTGTGGTGGTGGCGGTGGCGGGCGTGATCATTCTCGGCTTCACGGTGCTGTGGATGGTGCGTGAGGGGCAGGTGCAGGGGGGCATGGCCATCGAGGGGGACGGGTCGGGGCTGGGCCTTGGCGTGGCGAACGCGTTCGGTGGGGGCCTGGTGATTCTGCTGGCTGCGGTCTTGATGCGGGGCCGTGCGAGGGGCCGGCGCCCCGCGGCGACGGCTCCCCCGGAGCCGGGTGCCCCGGACTGGACGGCTCCGGACCCGAACGGTCCGTCGTCCACGGCGACGATGCCGACCCTCGACGACCCGGACCGCCCGGCCTGGCAGCGCCCGCCGACGACATAGGCCCCAGTCCCGCCCCTTCCCGAAACGGCGACTCCGTCGCCCTGGGCGGGCCTTCCTGGGGCTGCGCCCCTAGACCCCCTGTCGGCGCTGAACGCGCCTCGTCCTCAAGCGCCGGCCCACCCGCCCATAGGGATAGCCCGTCCGGCGCTTGAGGACGAGCCCTTAAGGCGATAAAGGCCCCCGCAGGGTCAGGGGCTAGCCCCGCCCCGCCGTCCCCGTCCCCCGCTCCGCGTCCAGCGCATACACACACCGGTCCTTGCTGCAGGCGTACACCACACCGTCCCGCACCACCGGGGCCCCCGTGATCTCGCCCCCAGTAGCCAGCTTCCAGCGCAACCGCCCGTCGTCCGCCTTCAGCGTGTACAGCAAGTGATCCGTCGCCCCGAAGTGGATCCGCCGGTCGGCCACGACCGGCGCGCCGACCACCTCGCCGCCCGCCTGGAAGCGCCACTTCGGCGTCCCGGTGACCGCGTCGAGGGTGTAGAGGCCCTTGCCGCTGCCCACATGGACATGGCCGTCGGCGACCAGCACCGGCTCGATGGAGGCCCGCGACTCCGTGGCGATCCGCCAGCGGTCGCGGCCGTCCGTCGCGTCCAGCGCGTACACCGTGCCGAGGTAGTCGGCGAGGTAGACCCCGCCGCCCGTCACGGCGGGCCCGGGGGCGAACGCGGGCGGGCACAGGAACACCGCCGGGGCCTCGAAGTGCCAGCGGACATGACCGCTCGCGACGTCGATGCCGAGGACGCGCGTGCCCGCGGCCACGTACACGTATCCGTCCTGCGCCTGCGTGAGCCGCACCGGCACCCCGCCGCAGGAGGCCGCGTCCCCTATCGGGTACGACCAGCGCTCCTCGCCGGTACGGGCCTCCAGCGCGCGCAGCCGGGCGTCCTTCCAGACGTAGACCGTGCCGTCGTGGATGACGGGGCCGGACTCGGGGGTCTCGAAGTCGGTCTGGGCGCCGGTGATCTCCCAGAGCTTCTCGCCGTTCGCGGCCTCCCACGCCTGGACGCCGCCGCCGCGCGTCCCGGTGACGACGGTGCCGCGGTCGGTCTGGAGGGAGTACACCCACGCGTCGGTGTTGAGGCGCCACAGGTCGGAGCCGTCGGAGCCGTCGAGCGCGTACAGGGTGGGGCCGTCGGAGGCATGGATACGGCCGTCGGCGACCGACATCGACCAGGCGACGTCGCGGGTCTTGAAGCTGCGGCGGCCCGTGGCCACGTCCAGGGCGTGGACCTCGAAGGACGTGACGTAGACGAGGTTCCCGGCGACCGCGGGGGTGCCCCAGACGTCGTTGGACATCCGGAACCGCCAGGGCCGCCAGCCCGCGCCCTGCCCCTGGTCGGGGGCGGCGGCGGGTGCGGGCACCCCGGTGGCGGGGGCGCCGTTCACGGGGGCGCCCGCCTTCGCGCGGGACCAGGACGCCGCGAGCCCCGGGTCGGCGGGAGCCGCCCCCGCCGCGACGGCGCGGGCGTCGGCGACGCGCGGCCCCGGCCCGATCGGCACCTTCGCGCCCGCGAGCCGCACCGGCCCGCTGTCGGGCGCCGGGGCGCCCACGGGCGGCGCGACCGGCTGCGGCGGCGGGGCGGCCGTGGCGGGCAGCCGCCCATGGGCCCCCAGCGGAGGGACGGACGAAGGAGGAGAGGACGGAGCGGCGGAGGACGGGGGTGCCGACACCGCCGACGCCGCCGCCCCGCGGCCGCCGCCGCTGCCCCGGCCGCCGCCCCCTGCGTTCACGCGCGCGGGCGGTCGCCCGCCCCTGCGCGCCTCGATCAGTGCGACCGCCCGCTCCGGCAGCCATGCGGACGCGGTCCCGCTGTCGTCGCTGTCGGAGGCGAAGAGGTGCGGGGCGAGCTGGGCCTGGAGGTCGGCGGGGGTGGGCCGGAGCGCCGCTTCCATCTGCATGCAGGACTCGATCAGCGGGCGCAGCTCGTCCGGGAGGCCCTCCAGGTCCGGGCCCTCGCGCAGCAGCATGAAGACGGTCTCGACGGGGTTGGCGCCGTGGAAGGGGGCGTGTCCGGTGGCGGCGAAGACGAGGGTCGAGCCGAGGGAGAAGACATCGGAGGCGCCGGTGACGCTGCGGGAGTCCTTGGCCTGCTCGGGCGACATGTACGCGGGCGTGCCCACGGCCACATTCGTCATGGTCAGACGGGTGTTGGAGACGCCGGACGCGATGCCGAAGTCGATGACGCGCGGCCCGTCCTCCACCACCAGGACGTTCGACGGCTTCAGGTCGCGGTGGACCAGGCCCGCGCCGTGGATGGACTCCAGGGCCTCGGCCACGCCCGCCGCCAGCCAGCGCACGGCCTGGGTGGGCAGCGGACCGTGTTCATTCACTATCTCTTCGAGGGAGGGCGCGGGCACGTACGCGGTGGCGAGCCACGGCACGGCGGCGCGCGGGTCGGCGTCCACGACCGCGGCGGTGTAGAAGCCGGACACGGCGCGTGCGGCCTCCACCTCGCGCGTGAAGCGGACGCGGAACAGCTGGTCCTCGGCGAGCTCGGTCCGGACCGTCTTGATCGCCACCCGGCGCCCGGACGCGGAACGCGCGAGGTAGACGAGCCCCATGCCGCCGGCGCCGAGCCGGCCGAGCACCTCGAACGGGCCGATCCGCCTCGGATCGTGCTGCGTCAGCTGATCCACCACTTGCCTTGCCACCTCCCCGTACGCGGCCGCCGAAGAATGCAGCCCCGTGCAGCGTCTCACCACCGAGCCGCTAGGGCGGCACGCACCCTGATTCTTCCTGTCCCGGGCCATGGTTGCGAACCGGGGTCAGTATCGGTAGGTCTCCGTGCAAAGTGGGACTTATGGCCTCTCCTGTGTCCGACGGTCGTCCGAGGATCGTCCGACGATCGGCCAGGACCGCCCGCCGCGGCCCCACCCACCCCATTTGCACCGGCCAGATCGCGCTCCGATCACCCCTCGGTAAGCTGACGGCATGACAGGACAGGTACGTACCGTCGACGGCCGCGTGGCCGGTCGGCGTGGTCAGGCGACGCGTCAGAAGCTGCTCGACTGCCTCAGTGAGATGCTCAGCTCCTCGCCCTACCGGGACGTGAAAGTCATCGACGTCGCCCGGAAGGCGGGGACTTCACCCGCGACCTTCTATCAGTACTTCCCGGACGTGGAGGGCGCCGTCCTGGAGATCGCGGAGCAAATGGCCGCGGAGGGCGCCGAGTTGACGCAGCTCCTTGACGGCCGCTCCTGGGTCGGCAAGGCGGGCTGGCAGACCTCGCAGGAGCTGGTGGACGGCTTCCTCGACTTCTGGCGGAAGAACGACGCGATCCTCCGGGTCGTGGACCTCGGCGCCGCCGAGGGCGACAAGCGCTTCTACAAAATCCGGATGAAGATCCTCAACTCGGTCAACAACTCCCTTGCGGAAGCGGTCAAGGAGCTCCAGTCCAAGGGCAAGGTCGACAAGGACGTGAGCCCGGCGGCGATGGCCGGCTCCCTCGTCGCGATGCTCGCGGCGGTCGCCTCGCACCAGCGGGGCTTCCAGTCCTGGGGCGTCAAGCAGGCCGAACTCAAGCCGAATCTGGCGCTGTTGGTGCACTTGGGCGTGACGGGCAAGAAGCCCACGAAGTAGGGCGCCCTTTCAAGTCCTGTCACCGCAGCGGCGGGTCACTGCTTGGGCAGTGGCCCGCCGCTGCGGCATTCGGACGTGTCTCGGCTGCGGCTGCCTCTCGGCTGCGGGTGCATCGTGGCCGGCCGCGCAGCTTCCCGCGCGCCTGAAGAGCCACCCACCTCTCACTCGGTGCGCCGCTCCAGCCGGAACAGCCGTATCTCCCGCTCCACCCTCGCCTGATACGTCGCGTACGGCGGCCAGAACTTCAGCGCGCGCCCCCAGGTCTCCGCGCGCTCCTCTCCCTTCAGCAGCCGCGCCCGTACGGGGATGTCCTCACCCTTCCAGTTGACCGTGGCCTCCGGATGGGCCAGCAGGTTGCCCGTCCAGGCCGGGTGGCCGGGCCGCCCGAAGTTGGAGCCGATGAGCACCCAACTCCCCTTCTCCTCCTCGGGCATGCAGGCCAGCGGTGTACGGCGTTCCAGGCCGCTCTTCGCGCCGCGCGCCGTCAGGATCACCCCCGGCAGCATCTGCGCGCTCAGCAGCACCTTGCCGCGGGTGAGGCGGTGGACGGCGCGGTCCATCGCGGGGACGAAGTGCGGGGCGATGCGCGCGAAGGTGCGCGTGGACGACACCTTCTGCATCAGGCGGACGCCAGGGGGCATCAGACCGCCACCTCCCCCACGGAGGTCGCCGCCTCCCCCACGGAAGTGGCCGCCTCCCCCACAGAGGCGGCCGCCTCCGCCCCCGCGAACAGCCCCGCCCGCTCCGCACCCCGCCCCCGCAGCCGGTGCACCGGCCCGAACAGGAGCTCGTCGCTCGACGCCCGCTTGAAGTACAGGTGCGCCTCGTGCTCCCAGGTGAAGCCGATGCCGCCGTGCAGCTGCACCGCCTCCGAAGCCGCCGTGCGCAGCGACTCCAGGGCCTGGGCGAGGGCGAGCCCGCCGACCCGCTCCGCCCCGTCGCCGCCGAAGCCCGCGGCCTCCGCCCCGGCCGCCCACGCCGCGTAGTACGCCGCCGAGCGGGCCGCCTGGACCTGCACATACACATCCGCGAGGCGGTGCTTGACCGCCTGGAAGGAGCCGATCGCCCGGCCGAACTGCTCGCGCTGGCGCACGTATTCGACCGTCCGCTCCAGCACGCGGTCGGCCGCGCCCAGCGCCTCCGCCGCGACGACCGTCGCCGCCACGTCACCGACGGCCGTGAGCGCGCCCAGCACGTCCGCACCCTCATTCCCCAGCAACTCGGCCTGTACATCGCGGAGTTCGACGCGCGCCTGTGCCCGGGTCTCGTCCAGGGACGTCTGGCGCGTCCGCCGCAGCTCCGCCGCGTCCGCCCACACCAGGAACAGCAGCGTCCGCGAGCGCGCGAAGCCACCCGCGTGGGCCGCCACGACCAGCACATCGGCGCTGTGCCCGTCGAGAACCTGATCGGCCTCCCCGTACAGCCGCCACCCGCCGTCCACGAGCCGCGCCTGCACCCCGCCCGCGCGCCCGCCGCCCGCCCAGTCCCCCGCGTTGTCGCCGACGAGCCCGAGGGCCGTGGCGAGCCCCGCGCCGGGGACGGCGAGCGCGGCGGTCAGCGCGCCGGATGCGATACGGGGCAGATGCGCGGCCTTCTGCTCCTCCGTGCCGAGGGAGAGGACCAGCGGCGCCGCGAGGACGGCGGTGGAGAAGAGCGGGGAGGGGGCGAGCTCGCGCCCCAGTTCCTCGGCGGCCAGGGCCAGTTCGGCGGCGGTGCAGCCCACGCCCTCGTACGCCTCGGGGACCGCGAGCCCGGGCAGTCCGAGCTGCTCCGCGAGGGCGGACCAGAGAGCGGTGTCGTACCCCATGGGCGTGCGCACCGCGGCCTTGACCTCGTCGGGGCCGCTGCGCTTGGTGATGAGTTCGCGAAGGGTGCGGCGGATCTCGTCCTGCTCCGCACTGAAGGCGGCGTCCATCGGCGGGCTCCCTCCCGGGGTCCGACGAGCCGGACCCAGAATCTGACGGGCCGTCATGCTAGATCCGCGGCGGCCATATGCACAGAGCCGCGACATGACCTTCCCCTCCCTGGCGGATACGTATCTGATGTACCGTCAGATTCATGCCAACTGCTGCCACCCGCACTGGAACTGGAACTGGAACAAAGACCGGAGCCGGAGTCGGAGCCGGAACGGGTACCGGAACCGGAGGCCGCAAGGTCGCCGTCGCCGGCATCGCCCTCTCCGACTGCGGCCGCGTCGACGAGGCCACCCCCTACGCCCTGCACGCCCAGGCCGCCCGCCGCGCCCTCGCGGACTCCGGGCTCGGCCGCGAGGTCATCGACGGCATCGCGTCCGCCGGGCTCGGCACCCTCGCGCCGGTCGAGGTCGCCGAGTACCTGGGCCTCAAGCCCCGCTGGGTGGACTCCACTTCGGTCGGCGGCTCCACGTGGGAGGTGATGGCCGCGCACGCGGCCGACGCGATCGCGGCGGGCCGCGCGAATGCCGTCCTCCTCGTGTACGGGTCGACGGCCCGCGCCGACATCAAGGCGAAGCGCCGGACCTCGAACCTGTCGTTCGGCGCGCGGGGGCCCCTGCAGTTCGAGGTCCCTTACGGGCATTCACTGATCTCCAAGTACGCGATGGCGGCCCGCCGCCACATGCACGAGTACGGCACGACGCTGGAGCAGCTGGCCTCGGTGGCCGTACAGGCCCGGGCCAACGCGGCGACGAACCCGGAGGCGATGTTCCGGGACCCCATCACGGTGGAGGAAGTGCTGAGCGGCCCGATGATCGCGGACCCGTTCACCAAGCTCCACTGCTGCATACGGTCGGACGGCGGGTGCGCCGTGCTCCTGGTGGCCGAGGAATACGTGGCCGACTGTGCCTCAACTCCCGTATGGGTCCTGGGCAGTGGCGAGCACGTCTCGCACACGACGATGTCCGAGTGGGACGACTTCACGGTGTCCCCGGCGGCGGTCAGCGGCCGCCTCGCGTTCGAGCGGGCGGGGGTGCGGCCGGCCGACGTGGATGTGGCGGAGATCTACGACGCGTTCACGTACATGACGCTGGTGACGCTGGAGGACCTGGGGTTCTGCGGGAAGGGCGAGGGGGGCGCTTTTGTGGAAAAGGGCCGGTTGTTGAGGGACGGGGAGCTGCCGACCAATACGGACGGGGGCGGACTGTCCGCCCAACACCCGGGGATGCGCGGGCTGTTCCTGATCGTGGAGGCTGTGCGGCAGCTGCGCGGGGAAGCGGGCGCGGGGCAGGTGCGGCGGGGGGACGGGAGCTTGCCGGAGGTGGCGGTGGCTTCGGGGACGGGGGGGTGGTTCTGTTCTTCGGGGACGGTGGTTCTTGGGCGAGGGTGACGCGGTTCGCGCGGGGCAGGCCCTCTGCGGGACGGCTCGCCACGCGTGGTACCTGATGGACCTGCACGTCGACGTCGCCTGGATCCTGCAGGTGGCCCAGATCGCCGGCGCGGACGATCCGGCACCCGACGACCTGGGAGTGCCCGTGGCCGCCTGCGCCCGGCACCAGGCCGAACTCCTGGAAACCCCTGTCTACGGTTCCGCCTATCTGCGAGCAGCCGCCTTGGTGCACACCCTGGGACGCTGCCGCTGGCTGGAGCGCTCACATCTCACCGTCGCCGCTGCGAGCGGGGTCATGTACCTGGAGGCCGGCGGGATCACCGTCAAACCCACACGCGATGACGTCGTCGCTCTGCGCGACCTCCTCCTGGACGACCGCTGCACGGCGGCACGCATCGCCACGTTGCTGCGCTCCTGGGCCACCATCAGCTGATGCTCAGGCCGGTCATCCCCCGGCGACGCCAAGGGAGTTGAGCTCAGGAAACGCCCCCTCCCAGACACTGCGTACCGCGCGCCCCACGAACTGGCGCAGGATCGGCCACAGCGTGACGAGGATGTCCCGGTCGAGGTAGGCGACCAGGTCGTCGTTCATAGCTGCCCCGCCATCCTCTCCATCAGGTCCGCGGTCCCGTAGCCACACCCGACCCACAAACGCACGCGGGCACCTCTCCTCCTCCATCATCTCGATGCACGACTTCAGCGCCCCCAGATGGCCCAGTTCGCGGGGGATGTGGGGGATGTGGGGGACGTGAGGAACCGGGGTGACCAGGAGGGACCGAGGTGGCCGGGATGACCAGAGTGACCGAGGTGGACAGGGTGTCTGCTGATCGGTCGGTCGTGGACCCGGCAACGGGGTGATTCCGAGAGGGCGCGGCCCGCCGTGTCCCCTCGGGTCCGCCCCCGGGTGACTTCCTGGACCTCGGATCGACCGCCGGTCCGAACCCCCTCCCCCAAGGAGCCACCCCGTGCGCCACCTCAGACGCACCGCCCTGACCACCGCCACCGTCCTCGCGGCGACGGTCCTGCCGGTGCTGACCACGTCCGCCGCCGCCACCGGCACGGACAAGCCCCTCCCGCCCGGCCTGATGGGCGCCGGTTACGCCCACCTCAACGCGCGGGACTTCGCGAGCTTCTGCGACCTGGAGCCGGACGGGGACCCGAGGGCCGACTCCCGCACGCTCGTCATGGACTTCAAGCGGCTCCCCGAGCTGACGGAGACCTACCAGGCCAAGGTCCCGGTCCAGGGCGAGGCCCAGCTGAGCGTGGACGACGAGGGCTTGGACACCGTCTACTGGCTGGGCGAGCGGGCCGGCGACCCGACGTCGTTCGTGTTCATCGCGGTCGACGGAGCCTGCACGGACTCCACCGCCGACGACGACGTGACCGGCACCGTGGAGTCCGAGGACCGCGAGTACCTCTTCGGCTCCGACCCGGACAACAGCGAGCGCACCGAGGCGATCGACTTCGACCCGTCGAAGCTTCCGGCACCGTCCGTACCGCCCCTCCAGCTGCCGCCGAACCTGGAGGCGGTCGCGAAGAAGAAGGCGAAGGAGGAGGCGCGGGAGAAGGCCGGGGAGAAGCGGGACCCTTCGGAGCGGGCGCAGGCCGAGAAGGGTGACAAGGGCGGCAAGAAGGCCGTCATCGACGTCGTCGTCGGCTACACACCGATGGCGAAGAAGGGCCTTCTGGACGGCACCAACTCGGAGGAGCTCGCCAACTGGGGCACCGCCTTCCGCTGGACCCCCCAGAAGATCGAGGACCGGATCAAGGCCGCCGAACTCCAGATGAACCGGGCGTTCGAGAAGGCGGGCGTGAACGCCGAGGTCCGCATCGTCCACTCCTTCGAGATCAAGGGGTACAAGGGCAGCGAGGACCCCAGCGCCGGCCAGCAGGACATGGAGAACGGGACCGGCGAGCTCGGCAAACTGGCCCACAAGGTCCGCGACCAGTACAACGCCGACCTGGTCTCCTTCTGGACGAACGTGCCGAAGTCCAGCGGGCAGTACACGGCCGGGCAGGGCAGCCTCCCGAACACCAAGGTGTCGAGCACGACGGACAAGTGGGCCTACAGCACCATCGACGTCTTCACGGCCACCGGCCGCGACCCGGGCTTCGCCCATGAGCTGGGCCACAACCTGGCGCTGTACCACGACCCGATCACGTTCGAGAAGCAGCTTCAGCAGGCGGCCCAGGCCAACAACATGCCCGTCGATGTCCTGCGCCAGGCGCTCAAGCCGCCGTACAAGGGCTCGCAGGGGTGGATCACGCCGGACGGCAAGTGGTTCACGACCATGGCGTACCGCATCACGTGCCAGGAGAAGTTCGGGCACTCGGACAAGCTGTGCAAGTACGCGGGCACATACTCGAACCCGAAGGTGTCCGCCGCCGCCCTGCAGAAGCTGCAGCTCGGCACCGGCTCCGACTCGAACGCGGCGGCCGTCCTGCGGCAGACCGCACCCGTCGTCGCCGCCTACCGCACGTCCTCCGTCGCGCCGCTGGCCACGCGGATCGTGCCCTCGGCCAAGGCCGGCAAGGTGTCGGCCAAGCCCGCGCCCCCGTACACGAAGGGCACGCGCGTGACGCTCACGGCGGCGCCCGCCAAGTACTGGAAGCTGCGCTCCTGGCTCGTCGGCCGGGCCAAGCAGGCGGCGAAGGGCAACGGGGTCACGGTGACACTGCCGGACGGCGGGCAGACCGTGACCGCCGACTTCACCTGCCGGATCAAGGGGGCGGGCGGCGCGCTGGGCAAGGCGTGGGCGCAGGCGAAGGCGGAGAAGGGGAAGCTGGGCTGTCCGACCGGGGCGCCGGTCCGCGCGAAGAACAAGGACTTCTCGCAGCGGTTCGAGGGCGGGACGGTCACGTGGGTGGCGAGGACGGGGAAGGTCGTCGTGCGCTGACGTGCGCTGGCTGGCGCTGACGTCTGCTCACGTCCGCTGACTGACGCTGGCTGGCGCTGACGTCCGCTGACGTGCACTGACGACGTGCGCTCGCCTCTGCGGGAGGGCCGGGCCCCGGGTGTGGTCCTCCCTCGGGCCCCGGGTATGGCCCTCCCGCACAATCGGTGCATGACCACCGATCACGCCGCGTTCCTCGAACTGCTCCGTGCCCAGAAGGTCTGGGACATCGAACTCCCCGCCTTCACCCCGGAAGCCGCGCCGCCGGAACCGCTCCCCCTCTTCCACTCCTGGTTCGCGGAGGCGGTGGCGGCGGGCCAGCCAGAGCCGCACACGATGGCCCTGGCGACCGTCGACGAGAACGGCCACCCCGACGTCCGTACGGTGATGCTTCACGACGCCGACGCCGAGGGCTGGCACTTCGCGACGCACGCGACCAGCGCGAAGGGCCGGCAGCTGGCCGCCCTCCCGCAGGCCGCCCTCCACTTCTACTGGCCCGCGCAGGGCCGCCAGATCCGGGTCCGGGGCCGGGTGACGACGGCCCCGCACACCGAGGCCCTGGCCGACCTGCACGCGCGCTCGACGGGAGCGCTGGCGGCGGCGCTGGTGGGGCACCAGAGCGAGGTTCTGGCGAACGGCTACGGGGAGCTGGAGGCCGCGTCGGGCTCCGCCTGGGAACGGGCCCGGGCCGAGCCCGACGCGGACGCTCCCACGTGGACGCTGTATGTCCTGGCCCCCGAGGAGGTCGAGTTCTTCCAGGGGGACGGGAGGAGGCGGCACGTACGCCTCAAGTACCGCACCCAGTCGGGCTCTTGGATCACCGAGCTGCTGTGGCCGTGAACGAGTACACCGCGAAGTCCCGTACGGGTCGGTAGCCGATGCGCTGGTAGAGCCCGTTGCTGGTGGGGTTGTCGAGGTCGGTGAAGAGCAGCACCTCGTCGGCGCGGGCGGCCCGGCTCACCTCGGCGACGACGGCCCCCGCGTATCCGCGTCCGCGGAGTTCGGCGGGGGTGTAGACGGGGGCGACGCGCACCTGCCCGGCGGTACGGCGGGTGTTCCCCGCCATGGCGAGGGGGGTCCCGTCCTGGCTCTCCCAGAGGGTGACACCGCCGTACGCGATACGTGCGTCCGCCCACTCTCCGGCTTCCATGTGGGCGCGCTCCCCGATGGCCGCGCCGAATTCCTGGTGCCAGCGGATGAGCAGCTCCCGGTCCCCTTTGCCCGCGACGCGGGGGTGGCCGGGCGGGGTGGGCTCGGGTGGGGTGAGCTCTCCGAGGCGGTACAGCCGCTGCCGGACATCGAGGCTGACCTCGACCCCGGCCCCGGTCCCGGTCCCGGTCCCGGCGTACCGCTTCCAGGCGTCGGCGAAGGCGTCGGCGGTGTCACGGTCGCCCATGACTCCGGGGAGGGCGTGGCCCGCGGCGTGGAGCCGGGCGGCGAGGGCGTCGGCGGCGGGTTCGTCGAGGGGGCTGAGGGCGATGTGGTGAGGCGGGGTCCGCAAAAAGGCCCCACGAACGGGAGAGCCCACGTCATCGGCATCGGCATCGGCATCGACCCAGATCCCGAAGAGGGGATCTCCTTCCCCGTACACGTGGAGGCCGCGAACGCGGAGGGTGTCGGTGACGCTCAACAGGGCGGTGTGGAGGGCGGGTTCGGCGTGGAGGAAGTGGCGGGCGCGGCGGAGGAAGTGGTCCAGGTCGTGGGTGAGGAACCAGGTACGCATACCCCATGGTCCCTTGGGTGGGTGGGGTGCGAGTGGTGGGTGGGTCGGGGTGGGGACGCGGCGGTATGTCCGTCCTCGAAAAGCCGGGGGCGCCGAACGAGTACACGAGTACTGGCCTGGGCGGCTCGCTGTAC